>NZ_FNNS01000059.1 GCF_900106795.1 Aequorivita viscosa
CTTTTGGTTGCTGATTTACGGTAAACTTCATCAAAATTTACCTCTATAAACTCTCCCACAACGGTCTCGTATAACCGTCAGTTACGGGTTAATATACGTTGATTTTTCGGTTTATAACTGGCGTTAGCAATTCCGAGTGGATTCGGACGCAGTCGAATCCGCCGTAATTGCGGTTATACATTGTTGGCGCTAGTTTTTTATTTTACTTTTCATTTGTTTCTGATATAAAATCATTTGTGGTAAAAGGAAAATCAGCATAAAGAAACTTGCAGGGGGAATTTTTTCAAATCCTTTAGTAACAGCAAAAAATCCTAAAATTCCAATTACAACAATAAGAATCATTGTGTTAATTCTTAATGCCCATTTTAAAAACCCTTTTTCAACCCAAATATCCCAACTATCAATAATTTCTTTGTCCTGAATTTCTTTTGAAAGAAAATTTATAAATGCCTGCGAATCGCTTTTTAAAACATTATTTGGGCGATTATTTCCGAGTGTTATTTCAACCTTGTCCGTGATTATTTTTCTTAAGATTTGTCCTTGGTCAATCACAAGGCATTTTATTTCATTAAGTTTAATGTCTGGGATTTTCGCATAGTCAAAAAGCAGTTTTTTTTGCCATTCAAAATGTAGTGTATCATTTTTACAACTCACATTTAGTCGTCCATAAGAGAAATAAAAGAGTATTCCAAACAGTCCAATTATTCCGAGAGCAGTAATCACTAATTGTAAAATTGAATTGTCAATTTGGCTTGAAAGCAACAAAACAGGTATAAACAAAATTGCAAAGGCAAATATGCTTATCACTACTCTGGTTTGTTTAAAAATCAATATGCTGAAATTCTTTATCAATGTCGTTTTTTTCAAATTAGCGCCAACGTTTGGTATAACCGCAGTTACGGATAAATATACGAGGTTTTTCGTTTTAGAACTGGTCTTAGCAATTCCGAGTGGATTCGGACGTAGTCGAATCCGCCGTAATTGCGGTTATACATTGTTGTACACAGTACTTTTATTTCCATTTTTCTATTAATTCAGCCACTCCGTTTTTAATTCCGTCATAAAATTTTCCATTTTTAAATTCAGGAATGATGGTCTGGTCAATAACATTTTTACAAATTTGGTCAGTCAAAATAAGTTCCGTTCCAAATCCAGTTGCAATTCCTATTTTCTGACAAGGTTTACAAAGCAGAATTATCAGTCCATTATCTTTTTCCGCTGTTCCAACTCCCCAATATTTTCCCAAATCCGTCGCCATTTTTTGAATGTCAGAATATGGATTTATACTATCAATTGTTACAACAACTATTTGTCGTGTGGTTTCAATATTGTATTTATAAATAATGTCCGACAGTTCTTTCCTTTGTGAAGAACTGAAAATGCTGTCGTAATCGTTTATTATTTTGTAAGCTTCCCCTATTTAGAACTGTTAGTTTTTCCAAATATATAATTTTTTACGTTTTAAAATAGAATGGCTTTCTCTTCATAT
>NZ_FNNS01000057.1 GCF_900106795.1 Aequorivita viscosa
TTTTAATTGTTGAATATAAGCCCTAACTTTTGGTTGCTGATTTACGGTAAACTTCATCAAAATTTACCTCTATAAACTCTCCCACAACGGTCTCGCATATCGACTCGTTGCGGGAAAATTAGCGATTATTTTTCAATTTTAGATTTTAATCCCAGAAAATTCCAAAACTCCGATTTCAGCCAAAACGCCGCAATGAGCGATATGCAGTGTTAGCGAGCGTATTTTTTTCGCTTTTTTCGATTCAGAGTCGAATCGACTTTCACAAAACTAATCAGCGTTCCAGCTTTTCATTTATCGACTCTCAGCAAAAAAATCGATCACAAATTATATTTTGAGTTTTACTTTTTATCGGAAAAATCAATCTTAAATTTCACTCGTAATTTCACGGCTAAAAATTGAATTTAATTGTCAGATTTTGAGTTAAAATCAGTTGTCAACTGAATAAATTTCAATCCCAAATTTCGTGACAAAAAAAAATCGTTTTGACTAGATTTTAATTGCCAAACTTGAATTTAATTTCACTTTTCAGTGTTGAAATCGACGCGTGCTTTTTTCTGAATTTGTTTTTTATATGCTCGCTAACGGTCTCGCATATCGACTCGTTGCGGGAAAATTAGTAATTATTTTTTAATTTATGATTTTAACTTCCAGAAAATCCCAAAACTTTGATTTCAGCCGAAAAACCGCAATGAGCGATATGCAGTGTTGTACAACGTTTTTTATTCAATTAGAATTTATAAACTTTGTTCGATTCAAGCGTTAATAATTCCGCTTTCTGTCCAATTGATTTAATATTCTCAATTATTTCGTCAGCAATTTTTTTTGCTTTTTCATATTTAACTTCTTTATTAAAAGTGAATTGGATTCCTGGTATTTCCCAAGAGAAACTAAATTCATCTTCTCCAACAACATAAAAAGGCCATTCGTCTTTAATGACTTTTTTCCATTCAAATGAATTCGGTGTCATTATTCTGTCATATTCCTCGTTAGGAATTTCATCAACTCCGGTTATTAGAAACTCAAAATTCTCTCCAGTCCAATTTGTTCTGTCGACATTTTCACTTTTCGTTTTAGTTTTGGATTTAGTTTCCAGAGTAGACTTTTTCGTTATTTTTTCAGTCCGATTATCTTTTGGAATATTATCTAATTCGTTCAGTTTTTTCCTTAAAAATCGGAATAGTTTCATTTTTGGTCAAATGTTGTACAACGTTCTCGCATATCGCTTCGTTGCGGGAAAATTAGCAATTATTTTTCAATTTTATATTTTAACTTCCAGAAAATCCCAAAACTTTGATTTCAGCCGAAAATCCGCAATGAGCGATATGCAGTGTTGTAGAGCGTATTTTTTTCATTTTGATTAAGATTCAGAATTAAATTATTTCTCGTCAAAATTATCCGCTTCGCTCCTATTTTTTGAAATCAATTTTTGAGTTTTACTTTTAAATCGCAATTCGTGCTGGGTTTTTATTTGCGTAATTAAATCGGCTGAATTTTTATCATTTGAGTCGAATTAAATGTCAGTTTTTGACCTTAAATTTCGAATTTGTCAAATCTTAAGTTTCTACAATTTAATCATTTGTCAGCCGAGTGAAAATCAATCGAATTTCCAAATACAAAAATTTCGTTTTGATTAGAATTTAATTTCGTCTTTTTCGGTATTGAAATCGATGGGATTTTTTTTCGGAAAATGCTTTTTTTATATGCTCTACAACGGTTACGGCTATGCGCAGTGCGGTGTTAAATTACTATAATTTTGATTAAGGCACTAAGCCAAAACACTGTTTTTTGCATATTTTTCATTT
>NZ_FNNS01000058.1 GCF_900106795.1 Aequorivita viscosa
CAGTTCCTAACGATCTATGAAAAAAGGGTCAGACTTTAAAAAGTCTAACCCCTGTTATTTTAAACTTACACACTTAGCGGGATAGTGTCTATAATAATAATTTGACCAATTCTGTTATTCTTTCCTCCGAATTTTAAGGATTAAAAAAGGGACCAATTAAGAGATCCCTTTTTAAGTTTAAAAGATTAAATTCATTTGTCTTTTACATTGGCAGCTACAACGATTCCATCACAAGTTTATAAGTTTTCTTCTCACCCTCATGTTTTAAAGTTACCAAATAGACACCTGGTGACCAGCTGTTGTTCCCAGAAATAGTTATCATATTATCTGTACAGTCTAAGTTCTTGTTATAAATTTCTCTCCCAGTCAAATCAGCTATACTTATTTCTACTTGCTTACCATTTAATTGCGGTGAGTGAATGTAGAAAATGTTACCTTTTGTTGGATTAGGGAATAAATGAATACCTGTAAAATCATCATTATCTTCTAAGCCTAATCGCGAAGCTACTCGAATCGAGAAACGATTTGTTGCAGTACTCAATTCATCAGTATTTACTGAGAAGGAATAGGTGAATTCACTGTTTTCAACGAGTGTACTAGATCCAGTGTAATTATCATCTAGGTAAAAGGATACATCTTCTAGCCCATCTATCTTAAACTTTAAGCTATAATTGTTATGTGTGTAGCCATTACTGAACAAATTATAAACCTCGGCAGCGAGAGGCATAGCCCTTTTTTCGATGCTCAAGAAAGTACTGTTATTGTCAATCCCTAAGTTTTCTTTAAAATTCCAAGGTTTAACTGCATCATCAGCTGTTATATGGTTACTGAATTCGGCATCAAATATGATTCCAAAACTGTCGTGAACTGGGCCTCCATTATTCAGATTCTCACTTGTGTAAAGTTGAACGGTTAACATATTATGTGTCGTCAATCGGTTATCGTCAATATTTGTAGTGGTGTGGAATCCGGGAGTTTTGTCAGCCTCATTAAATATTATACTCGATGCGCCAGAGTTTAATGTCGCAAATTGACCGCCTTGTCCAGGCTGTAAATATTGGTTGGCTGCAGAGTTTGAAGTGTTTGTTCCTGCTGGAAGACTCACTGTTACATACGCGCCGAAATCTCCTAAACTCGGATCATAAACATAATATTTACTTACATCTATGTTTGTTGAATTGGCGAATACGCTATTTATGTTAATAGTACTCTGATATGGATTTCCGAACATCGCAAAAGCTCCTTGTGCTCCTGTATTGAAATTTTGAACGTAATTCCCTGCTGTTAAACTTCCTGTGGCACGAATGACCGTATTGTTGGAAGCTAAGTTATTCGTCAAGTCAATACTTCTATCTCCACGCACAAATAATAAATACGCTTCTCCAGCATTTAATGTGTTGATATTGGTATTGTTAATTGCCTCGAATTGTTGATTTGGAACATTGACAGTGAACATTGATGAGTTTCCTGTTATAGTACCATCAAAACCATTTGTTTGGTC
>NZ_FNNS01000056.1 GCF_900106795.1 Aequorivita viscosa
AACCCGCAACCTGAAACCTATAACCTGTAACCTGAAACATTTAACCCGCAACCTGAAACCTATAACCTGAAACCTGAAACCTCTAACCTGCAACCTGTAACCTCAATGAAAACCGCCCTGCTTTCTCTCCTTTTCATTTCCCTTAGCCTATCCCCTTTTGAAGGATTTGCGAAGGTTCAGGACAGCATTGCTACTTCAGTATCGGAAATTAGGTATGATAAAACATTAGGGTTACAAACTCCCGAATTTAGTAAAGAGACGCTAGAAGAATTTAAAAACGATCGTGCTTTCGATTATTCCGAAAAACACGAAGAAGAAAATTGGTGGCAGCAATTTAAAAGTTGGTTGTGGGAACTTTGGCTAAAGTTTTGGCATTGGCTTGTCGGCGATTATCAAGCCAATGGTTTCGTCGCTTTTTTAGTGCACACACTACCCTACCTCATTATTGCTGCGATAGTATGCTTCATCGGATGGCTATTTTATAAATTGAATCCTGGAGCTACATTGTTTGCCTCAAAGGATAAACCTGAACTTTTTTTTTCAGATGAAGAAGAAATTATACGAAGCAAAAATATTTCCGAATTGATAGACAATGCGCTCACTGCAAATGATTATAGGCTTGCAATACGATATTCCTATTTACTTATTCTTCAAAAATTAACGGAAGCCGAAATTATTATATATGAATCCGACAAAACGAACAGCGAATATATTTCTGAAATAAGTAGAATCGCGATGCCTCGCGACTCTACTTTAAAATCCGGTTTTCAAAAAGCAACCAATCTATACGACCACGTGTGGTATGGAAATTTTGAAGTAACTGAAGCCGATTTTGCAAAAGCCAAACCAACCTTTTCCGATTTAAAAACCCTAATTTCGAAAACAGGTGTCTAGATCACAAAAAATAGTGCTTTTTGGTTTTCTGCTTATGCTCGCGGCACTGGTGTATGTGGAAGCAACGAAACCACAACCTATCAATTGGTTTCCGAGTTATTTCAAAGCCGATAAAATTCCGTTAGGAACTTTCGTACTACACAACTTAATGGAAGATTCTTTTAAGGAGCGGTTTAAAGAAGTCGACCTCCCTCCTTTCGAATTTCTACAGCAAGCGGGACTCAACGGGACGTATGTATTTATCAATGACGAATTAGCTTTCGATAAAACGGAACTTGACTCCTTATTTAATTGGGCTTCAAAAGGCAACAATGTTTTTATTTCAGCAAATTATTTAAATGAAAAATTACTGGACACCTTTAATTTAAAGATGGCGACCCAAGTGAGTATCTCTAAAATATCTACAGAGCCACTTGTACAACTAACAAACAAATCAATTGCGTCTGGAAAAACGTTTCATATCAAAAAAGATTTCAATGTGCGTTATTTCTCAAAAATAGATACAGTTTCACACACCGTTTTGGGTGTATCAGGAATCTATGTGAATTCGGATAAAATTGATAAGCCACAGGTTAATTTCATTAAAGTGCCAATGGAAAAAGGAAATGTTTTTCTACATACCCAACCCGAGGTATTTTCAAATTTCTTTCTTCTTTCGGGTGCGAATGCCGATTATACATCTGCATTAGTATCATATCTAAACGACGGGAAAACGCTGTATTGGGACAATTATTACAAATCTGGTAAGCACATAAACATTTCACCTATGCGCGTTTTGCTCAACAACAAATATTTTAAATGGGCTTACCATTTTGTGTTGTTTGGCGTGCTTCTTTTTATAATATTTGAAGGAAAACGGAAACAGCGAAGTATTCCAATCATAAAACCACTAACCAACAAAACCTACGAATACACCAAAACCATTGCAGGGATGTATTTGGATAAAAATGAATATCACGCCATTGCACAAAAGCAAATTGTTCTTTTCTTAGAGTATATCCGCACCAAACTTCGACTTCCTACCGAACACCTAAACGACCGATTTTACAAAACTGTAGCAGAACGAAGTGGAAATACCATAGAAAACACCGTGGCACTTTTTACGTTAATAGAAAAAATAAACACCCAGAACAATACGACGAAAGAGGAATTGATAAAATTGTATGAGAGAATTAAATCGTTTAAATGAGATGTGAGGCTAGAAGTCTAAAACCTGACAGGTCTCAAAGACCTGTCAGGTTTGTGATGTATGATAAAAACTAATAACCAATTAACAATTTTTAATAACCAATAACAATCAAAGGTGGGTGAGTGAATTTCAGTGTGCGCAGCAAAACTGAAATTTGAATCGAACCCTAACCAATAACTCAATAACAATTTTTTAATATGGGACTATCTCATAAAGTGTGTTAGTTAAAAAAATAGCGGGGGCCGGCCCCCGCTATTTTTTTAACTAATTTTAAATTTTTACACATTATGAA
>NZ_FNNS01000055.1 GCF_900106795.1 Aequorivita viscosa
GGAGTAGAAACACTGCCGATAACACCAGATATAGTAAATATCGCGAAAAGCGATACTTCCCATATCCAATCGTTAGGCAACATTTGCACAAAACAAATTTGTTACTTACCTTTGGCGTTAGTAACGTAGAAAATTATTATGATAATATCGTTTGGTTCAAAAGAAACCGAAAAAATATGGAACGGTATCCGAGTCAAAAAAATGCCGATTGAAATACAGAATGTTGGACGGAGAAAATTAAGAATGCTTAACAACTCAGAAGATATTGCAGATTTAAGAATTCCTCCTTCTAACCGACTAGAAAAACTGACTGGAAAACTAAACGATTTTTATAGTATCAGAATTAACAAACAATGGCGGATAATATTCCAATGGGAAAACGGAAACGCAAGAGAAGTTGAAATAATTGACTATCATTAAAAACAAAAAAAATGGAAAAATTAGCAAATGTACATCCAGGAGAAGTTTTGAATTTTGAATTTCTTGAGCCACTTGAAATTTCAGCTTATAGACTTTCTAAAGATTTAAAAATACCGCAAACTAGGATTTCGGAAATAATAAAAGGTAGACGTAGAATAACGGCGGATACTGCTCTACGTTTGAGTAAATATTTTGGGAATTCTGCGAAATTCTGGCTTGGACTTCAAGATGATTATGACATCGAAGAAGAACGTGATGAAAAAAAAGCGGAATTGGACGGAATAAAAAAATACGAAAATAAAAACGTTGCCTAACAATGGCTATAAGTAATTGCTTGTTCTCGCCTACTTCTGAAAATCCTCGCGGATTTTCAGTTTGCTGTGTACTTGCAAAGTTAAGTGCTAACCCACGCAACTACTCATAGCCGAAACCGTTGTGCAACATATGATAAATGCAATGAACTTTCTAAAAAACATATTCAAATCGACAAAAAAGGAAACTTCAAAAGGAGCTTTTTTCAACTCGACTGAATATGAAATGAAAAATCTATTGTGTGGAATTGGAAAATCAAAAATTACGGAAAATGAAATAGAGATTTCTGAATATCCATTTGAACCTTCTATTGCCTATCCTAATAGGACTATCAAAGCAACTGAAATTGACTCTTTGAGTGTGGATTTCGGAACTTGTAAAATATACGTTGACAACGATATAATTTTCGTATCAGCAGAAAAAAAGGAAGAATTAAAAGACTTTGCGAAAAGTAATAAAATAAAATTGACCGAACATAGCTGGAATTGGGATTGGATTTTGGAACCTTATCTTGACACAGAATTTACTCAAGAAAATGAGCAAAGAGTTTTAGAAAGGCTTAAAGAAAATGGAATAAATGAAAGCGAAGTTGACCAAATAAGAACTGAAGTCGGAAAACAAATGTATAAGTACAATTTTGACACAATGTTGTGGGATTGGTGCAGTTTAGGATTGACAGATGTTCTTTCTGCAATGAGAGCGAAAAATAACAAAAATGAATTTAAAGACTTTTATAAAAGAGCAATAGAAATTGACAAACGAAATAAAAATACGTTGCACAACAATGTATAACCGCAATTACGGCGGATTCGACTACGTCCGAATCCACTCGGAATTGCTAACGTAAGTGCTTAACCGAAAAATTTGCGTACTTTAACCCGTAACTGACGGTTATACGAGACCGTTGCCAGTAATATGAAAAAAATTCTGCTAATATTAATAATTCTGTTTTCGTTTGAACTTTATTCACAAGAAATAATAAAGTTTTCAGATGCTGAATTTGAATTTTGTCTGACAAAAAAATGCGGAAAAACTGACTGTGAAATAACTAAAATTGAGGTTCTGAAAAATGGAATCTTAAAGCAAACAATAAAACCGAGCGAAAACTATTTCAGCAAAACATTTCCAAACGACCAACTTTTCGCAATTGAGGATATGGATTTTGACGGAAAAATTGATTTTAGGCTAATGGAATTTCTTCCAGCTGGACCGAATGTTCCTTTTCTATTTTGGATTTATAATCCTACAAATGAACTCTTTGAAGAAAACAAAGATTACGGAGAAATAACTTCGCCTGAATTTGATTACGAAAAAAAACAAATTAATTCGACTTGGAGAAACGGTTGTTGCGAACACGGACGAGACGTTTATGAATTGACAAACGGAATTCCAAAATTGACTGAACGATTTGTTATTGGACATAATTCAGAGGACAAAGAATATTACGAACATTGGAAAGTTGAAAACGGAGAATTAAAACTAATCGAAAAGACAGTTGAATAAAATACTACTGGCAACAATGTATAACCGCAATTACGGCGGATTCGACTACGTCCGAATCCACTCGGAATTGCTAAGGCTTGTGCTTAATCCGAAAATTAACGCATATTAACCCGTAACTGACGGTTATACGAGACCGTTGTGGGAGAGTTTATAGAGGTAAATTTTGATGAAGTTTACCGTAAATCAGCAACCAAAAG
>NZ_FNNS01000054.1 GCF_900106795.1 Aequorivita viscosa
AAAATGAAAAATATGCAAAAAACAGTGTTTTGGCTTAGTGCCTTAATCAAAATTATAGTAATTTAACACCGCACTGCGCATAGCCGTAACCGTTAGCAGTAAGCTAAAAAAAAATGAAGACACTTCTCACAATAATAATTTCGTGCTTATTAATTGGAACACAACCAAGAAAAGAAATTTATGACAAGGGAGAATTTATTTTTTCGGTTAAGATTTACGACAATGAACAAGAAATGAAATTGAGATTCTTTCCTGTACAATATACCGGAGATAATAAGGAAGAATTTGATAATGCTTGGGAATTGACAAAAGATAATTTAATAGATAAAAATACGGTAGTCTATTTAGGAATGGAAATAATGGAGGGCAAAATTAATGGAAATCAAAAACCATATCAGTATAAGTATTATAACTCGGAATTTGAGAAGATTGGAATGGAGGCAACTGGTATGATAGAAAATGACTCTACTATTTGGTTGCATCCTCCAAGAGACAGATATTTTAAAATATTGGAATTAAACCCTTTTCCAGAAATTCAGTTTGATAAAGAAAATTGGCAAACCACACTTGAAGTTGGCGAACACTGGGGGAACGAAAGATGGAAAACTTGGAAAGGTAATATTATCATTAATTCTGACTATAGCTATAACCGAGATGACGGAAAAGTGACAGCCATAGCAAATTCAGAATTAGGAATTACTCATTTAGTAACTGATTTTGACAAAATGAACGGAC
Organism: Aequorivita viscosa; assembly: GCF_900106795.1. GTDB lineage: Bacteria > Bacteroidota > Bacteroidia > Flavobacteriales > Flavobacteriaceae > Aequorivita > Aequorivita viscosa. Next base: position 736 of record NZ_FNNS01000054.1, read on the forward strand.
TTAAAAAATTAGATTATACAAATATCGACGGAAGTAGAATCGTGTTAGAATTAATTGAAAAAAGAGAGTAAAGCCTACTGCTAACAATGTATAAAAAAAATAGGGCAAGTAAGTGCTCAACCCAATGGTTCAGGCTTATTTGCGAGGTCGCCAAATCTTTTGATTTGGCTTTTAGTAAAATAAGATAAAACAAAATGCAAAAGATTTGGCTTGTGGATAATCCGAAAGATAATTGCTTATTTACAGCCCTACTTCTTTTATACTAAACGTTAGGGCACATTAGAACTGAATGAAGAATCAAATTGCTTACATAGATGAATTTGGAAACAACGGACTTGATTTCGATAAAGAAGGTGTTAGCGAAACTTTTATTGTAACAGCAATTATAGTTTCAGAAGAAAAGTTGGAGAATTTAGAAGCGGAATTGGAAAAAATTCGGAAAGCCAACTTCCAAACTGGAGAAATTAAATCTTCTAAAGTAGGAACCAACGATACAAGGAGATTAAAAATTATTGCAGAACTTAATTCCTTAGATTACCATATTTTTTCAATTGTCGTTGATAAAACGAAACTAACTAGTGAAGGATTTCAATACAAAGGTTCATTTTATAAGTTTCTTCATTCTCTAGTCGACAGAGAACTGTTTAAAACCTTTCCTGACTTACTTGTTGTTGCGGATGAACACGGTGGAAAAGAATTTAAAGAAAGTTTTATAAAGTATATGCGAAAAAGACATATTCCTAGTCTATTTCAACAATCTGAATTTCGACTTTCTAATAGCAAATCGGAATTAATGGTCCAAATGGCAGATTTCGTGACTGGAACAATTGCAAGATGTTATGAGCCAAAAAAGTTAAGCCCAAGAAGAAACGAATTGCTTACAGCCTTAAAACAAAAAGTAATTGAAATAAGGATTTGGCCACCAGATTACAAGCCAATGGCATACGACCCCGGAAAAGACTTTGCGAATTATGACCCTACGATTTCGAGTTTGGGGTTAAACTTAGCAAGTCAATTCTTGGATAAATTTGAAGAATCAGACGTTCCTTATGTAATTGACCAATGTACTTGCTTGAGGTACTTATTGTTCCATTTCAGAAATATAAATCCTGAGACATATGTAACCACATTCGAACTCATAAACCAAATTGAACAGCTAAAACCAAACAAAATTTCAATGCATTATTTTAGAAGTAAAATAATTGCCAAATTAAGAGACAATGGAGTTATTCTAGCAAGTTCAAACAAGGGATACAAATTACCAAGTTCAAGTAAGGATTTATATGATTTCGTTAATCATAGTAATTCATACATTCAACCTATGATAGACCGACTTTTGAAATGCAGAAATCAGATAAAACTAGCAACTAAAAACGAACTTGATATTTTCGACCACGAGGAATTTAAATACCTGAATGAAATAAAAAATAACGTGCCCTAACAATGGCTATAATTCATTGTGGTTTTGTTCCACACCAAAATAATAGTATTAATTAACGGCTGATTTCTAAGCGGAATAATCCTGCGGATGATTCCACAACGAAATCATAGCCGAGACCGTTGTACACAATACCCAAAAAATGAAAATCGGAACTAAAATATTAATCCTATTTCTGACTTTTAATTTACTTTCTTGCAAAGGAACTGCACAAGAAACAGAAATTGAAAAGCCTACTACTGAATTTGATTTCTCAACAGTTGAAAAATTCCGAGAAACAAAACTTAAAGGTCAAATTGTAAGCTTCCCTTTAAACCGAACTGTTTAAAAGTAGAATAATTATCTTAATTTTAAACAGTATTATGAGACGAAGTAAATTTTCACCACAA
>NZ_FNNS01000053.1 GCF_900106795.1 Aequorivita viscosa
AAAAAAAACCTTCACCAAATTAATGATGAAGGTTTTAAAGGAAGGCGGCGACCTACTCTCCCACAGGATTGCAGTACCATCGGCGCAAACGGGCTTAACTTCTCTGTTCGGAATGGTAAGAGGTGAGCCCCGTCGCTATAACCACCTTAGTTTTCGATCCCGCACTTGATGCGGGACCTCTCCGGTACTTGTGACCGAAGAAATATCGTGACATATAGGAAACAAACAATAGAAGAAAAGGAATATACCTTAAGAAAAGAGTTGCCTTTCCTCCGCCGAGGCGGAGGAAAAACGTTGTACATAAGCTTACGGGCTATTAGTACCACTCGGCTAAGACATTACTGCCTGTACACCTATGGCCTATCAACGTGGTAGTCTCCCACGGCCCTTTAAAGAAATCTCATCTTGTGGTGGGTTTCGCGCTTATATGCTTTCAGCGCTTATCCCTTCCCGACGTAGCTACCCAGCGATGCTCCTGGCGGAACAACTGGTGCACCAGCGGTCGGTCCAACTCGGTCCTCTCGTACTAGAGTCAGATCCACTCAAATTTCTTGCGCCCACTGTAGATAGAGACCGAACTGTCTCACGACGTTCTGAACCCAGCTCGCGTGCCACTTTAATGGGCGAACAGCCCAACCCTTGGGACCTTCTCCAGCCCCAGGATGTGACGAGCCGACATCGAGGTGCCAAACCCCCCCGTCGATATGAGCTCTTGGGGGAGATCAGCCTGTTATCCCCGGCGTACCTTTTATCCTTTGAGCGATGGCCCTTCCATGCGGAACCACCGGATCACTATGCTCTACTTTCGTACCTGATCGACTTGTAGGTCTCTCAGTCAAGCTCCCTTATGCCATTGCACTCTACACACGATTGCCAACCGTATTGAGGGAACCTTTAGAAGCCTCCGTTACTCTTTTGGAGGCGACCACCCCAGTCAAACTACCCACCAAGCACTGTCCCCTTTTGTAAAGGGTTAGACTCTAGACAAGCAAAGGGTGGTATTTCAACAATGACTCCACCACGCCTGGCGACGCAGCTTCAAAGTCTCCCACCTATCCTACACATTGCTTATCCAAAACCAATACTAAGCTATAGTAAAGGTGCACGGGGTCTTTTCGTCCCACAGCGGGTAATCGGCATCTTCACCGATACTACAATTTCACCGAGCTCATGGCTGAGACAGTGTCCAGATCGTTGCACCATTCGTGCAGGTCGGAACTTACCCGACAAGGAATTTCGCTACCTTAGGACCGTTATAGTTACGGCCGCCGTTTACTGGGGCTTCAATTCAATGCTTCGCCGAAGCTAACATCTCCTCTTAACCTTCCAGCACCGGGCAGGTGTCAGGCCCTATACTTCATCTTTCGATTTTGCAGAGCCCTGTGTTTTTGATAAACAGTCGCCTGGACTCTTTCACTGCGGCCCCCCCGGAGGGGGGCGACGCTTCTCCCGAAGTTACGCGTCTATTTTGCCTAGTTCCTTAGCCATGAATCTCTCGAGCTCCTTAGAATTCTCATCCCAACCACCTGTGTCGGTTTGGGGTACGGGCTGCTTCACTCGCTTTTCTTGGAAGTCGCTACTCTGGATTATCACCTTGGCCGAAGCCTCAGTGTACTATCGCCGTGTTACCACTGGCTTCAACGTGCTATTCCGTCAGCACGCACCAAATTTACGCCTCCGTCACTTTTAACGTGAGCAGGTACAGGAATATTAACCTGTTGTCCATCCACTACCCCTTTCGGGTTCGCGTTAGGCCCCGACTAACCCTCAGCTGATTAGCATAGCTGAGGAAACCTTGGTCTTTCGGAGTGCGGGTTTCTCGCCCGCATTATCGTTACTTATGCCTACATTTTCTTTTCTGTACGCTCCAGCATACCTCACAGTACACCTTCAACGCAAACAGAATGCTCCCCTACCACTTAATAAATTAAGTCCATAGCTTCGGTAGTATGTTTATGCCCGATTATTATCCATGCCGGACCGCTCGACCAGTGAGCTGTTACGCACTCTTTAAATGAATGGCTGCTTCCAAGCCAACATCCTGGCTGTCTATGCAGTCCGACCGCGTTTTTTCAACTTAACATACATTTGGGGACCTTAGCTGATGGTCTGGGTTCTTTCCCTCTCGGACATGGACCTTAGCACCCATGCCCTCACTGCTGATCATCATTTTATAGCATTCGGAGTTTGTCAGGAATTGGTAGGCGGTGAAGCCCCCGCATCCAATCAGTAGCTCTACCTCTATAAAACTATATATCAACGCTGCACCTAAATGCATTTCGGGGAGTACGAGCTATTTCCGAGTTTGATTGGCCTTTCACCCCTACCCTCAGGTCATCCCAAGACTTTTCAACGTCAACGGGTTCGGTCCTCCATTTAGTGTTACCTAAACTTCAACCTGCCCAAGGGTAGATCACACGGTTTCGCGTCTACTACTACCAACTAAAACGCCCTATTCAGACTCGCTTTCGCTGCGGCTCCAATTCTTAAAATTTTAACCTCGCTGGCAACAGTAACTCGTAGGCTCATTATGCAAAAGGCACGCCGTCACCAATAAATTGGCTCCGACCGCTTGTAAGCGTATGGTTTCAGGATCTATTTCACTCCGTTATTCACGGTTCTTTTCACCTTTCCCTCACGGTACTGGTTCACTATCGGTCTCTCAGGAGTATTTAGCCTTGGCGGATGGTCCCGCCAGATTCATACAGGGTTTCACGTGCCCCGCACTACTCAGGATACCACTATCGGTAACTGTCTTTACTAATACCGGGCTATCACCGTCTATGGCCACGCTTTCCAACGTGTTCTTATTCATAAAGCACCAAATGTCGTGGTCCTACAACCCCAATATTGCCGTAACAATATTGGTTTGGGCTAATCCGAGTTCGCTCGCCGCTACTATCGGAATCACTATTGTTTTCTCTTCCTCCGGGTACTTAGATGTTTCAGTTCCCCGGGTTTGCCTCCTTGCGGATACCATATCTTCAATATGGTGGGTTGCCCCATTCGGATATCTGCGGATCAATTTGTATGTGCCAATCCCCGCAGCTTTTCGCAGCTTATCACGTCCTT
>NZ_FNNS01000052.1:0-2369 GCF_900106795.1 Aequorivita viscosa
CATAATGTGTAAAAATTTAAAATTAGTTAAAAAAATAGCGGGGGCCGGCCCCCGCTATTTTTTTAACTAACACACTTTATGAGATAGTCCCTTATTATACGATTTTCACAATCGCAAATAATAGATTAGTCTTAACTTTTTTTTTCTAACACATCTCTTCTTAACATTCATTGTTTCCATTTTCATAAGTCGCAGCCTTTTTCAATAACAAATTTTAGTTCAATCACCTTTTAAACGTATCACCTTTGACTATCCAACTAAGATATAAGGAAAGATAATCACAGCTTTATTCACTTTTAACATAAATCTATCAGCAGCTCTAAGTGCACTTAAAAATCAACTCATTACATCAATAATTATTAACATATGAAAAATAAAAATTATGCGCAAAGTACCTTTTAAGTATATGTTTTTTTTGGATAATTAATCAATACAATTATTCTTGTTATCGAATTACCTAAGAACCAACGAAAAAATATCAAACACCTCATGAAAAAAAAATACAAGCTAATTCTATTATTTTCACTTTGCGTATTAATATCAAGCGGCGGAACTAGCCAGCATAGAAATTCGAAAAGTGACAAATCTCACAGAACATTTTCGCAACCAGACAGCAACAGGATTTTCCCCAGTTCTACAACAAAAATCATCTCTACTAGCAATAAAGAAAATGTTCCTTTTTTAAATAACAACTCATCCCAAAACAGGTTAGTTTACTGTGAACCTAATTTTAGTAGTTGTAGTTCTGACCACATTAACAAAGTTATTTTTGCTGGTATAAATAACGACAGTGAATGTGGTACAGGACATAATGACTATACAGACCAGGTAGGTTTAGTTGTAACTGGAGAAACCTATACCATTTCAGTAAGAAATCAGGCACTGTCATCACAAAATGTATTTGCTTATATAGATTGGAATCAAAACGGCATTCTCAATGATGTCGGAGAGGTTTATACCATAGCAAACAATGCACATCACAGTGGCCCACATACCCAAGAAATTACGATTCCTCAAGATGCAGTACTTGGAGAAACAAGGATGAGGGTTGTCCTTCAATGGAATAATACAAATGCAAATCCGTGTATTGTCTATGGCACTGGTGAATCTGAAGATTACAGCCTAAATGTGGTCGATGAGATTCCTAATACGCCTGTAAATTGCTCACAATTGGTTCCTGCAAGCAATTATGGAAACGGTCATTTTTTCATGGGACAAACCAATCAAAAATTAGCAATTGATATCGATATTCTTCCAGAAAGCACTTTTGAAGTTAACAATGTAATAATTCAAACATTAGATCAAGCTACAACATTTGATCTTGTATTCTATGACGATGACGATGGTTTTCCTGGAACTCCGTTTAGAACTCTAAATGACGTAAGCATTATAGAGGAGATATACTTAGGGACGGGAACAGATTATCAATATTACAAATACACCCTAGATATTTCATCAGACGCTGTGCAGTTTGAAGGCGAGCAACTAGGAAGAAAGGTTTGGATGGAAGTGATTTCTGATGCTACAGCTTGGAATAATACTAACAATACAGCACTAGGAAGCTTAGGAGTTTTTAATAACAACAATACTGATAGCTGGACTATCACGGAAGTAGAGTTTGTTTACGAATTAATTGGAAATTGTACTGGAAGCCAAATACAAGATTTACCAAACAATGTTTGCACAAACGCTATACCATTCAATTGTGGAAATTTAGTAACAGGCACAACAGTTGGAGCTGATGATTTTGGTGGAAATTTATCGCCAGATGTGTTTTATTCATATACAGGAAGTGGCCAAATGGAGAACATTTCACTTTCATTGTGTTCCGGAACAGAGTTCGACACGCTAATTAGAGTTTTTTCTGATTGTTCCTTAGCCAATGAAATTACATTTAATGACAATTTTTGTGGTGGTCAATCAGTCGTCAACTTCATTTCCGATGGTATATCAACCTACTACATCATGATTGAAGGAGGTGACACTAACAGTATGGGAGATTTTACATTATATGCGAGTTGTACAGCAATACCAGCCCAAAATGAAAATCCAGCCCAAGCCATTGTTCTGGAGTGTGGCGATAGGGTTCAAGGAAGTAATGTAAATGCTAGTAATACGGCGGGGAATCCAGCCGGAGACGTTTTTTATACTTATACAGGAAGTGGTGTTGCAGAAGACATAACCATTTCTCTATGTAGTATATTCACAAGTTATGATACTGAAATTCGAGTTTATGATGACATAAGCCTATCTAATCTAGTAGGCTTTGCAGACGACGATTGTGGTAAATTCTCACAGGTAACATTCTATTCTGACGGAGAAACTACATATTACATTATGATTGAAGGGTCTGAAATTGAAGAGGGCAA
>NZ_FNNS01000052.1:2974-4229 GCF_900106795.1 Aequorivita viscosa
AGAAGTTCAAACATTTAAAATTATTAAAGAGTAAAAATTCACTAACCTAATTCATAACTAATATGAAATCTATTTATCTCTTTCTGGCCCTAACAATTCCCTTATTGAGTTTTGGGCAATCTACACCGTGTAGTATAGACAACTTCGGAAACAACTTTGAGAATGCAGAGTTTGGCTTACATGCAAAATACATTGCCAATGATTTTGATGTTGAAGAAAGCATAATTATGGAAATAAATAAAATAACGCCTACCATTGTGAGAAACATTGGGGTAGCTGATGTTTTTATCTATAATGATGACGATGGTCAACCAGGTACACTTATCACTTCATTTGTAGATATCATTCCGACTTCACAAACTCTAGTGAGTAATAACTTTGGTCTACCTTGGTATGAAGTCGAATTGGATTTACCAAGCACGGTATCACTTGTAGGTTTAACCGGTGGCTCAAAATACTGGATTGGCCTTTTTGTTACGGCCGGTTCAGATGGTGGAAGCGGAAATTTCTGGGAAGTAAAAACAAATGGTGATTCTGCTCTTACGCATACCTCACTTGATCAAGGAGCTACATGGACCCCTAGTCCATCTGGTAACGATGGCGTTTTTCAAGTTTTCGGTTCCTGTAGCATTGTGGTTCCTTTACCAGACGGTTATTGTGAAATCGTAGAAGCAGGAAATAATTTTGAAAATGCTGAAATGGGGTTAGATGCCAAGTTTATCGCCAACGATTTCGACATTGAAGAAGATGTGATTATGCAATTAGATAAAATTCTACCTACTATTGTAAATAACATAGACACGGCAGATATATTTATTTATGAAGACGATAATGGCAAACCAGGGACTCTTATTACGTCATTTCAAAATATAACACCTACTTCCCAGACTCAGGTAAGTAGTAATTTTGGTCTTCCTTGGTATGAAGTTGAATTAAATTTACCTAATCCCGTTTCTCTTGAAGGACTCTCCGGAGGTTCAAAATATTGGGTTGGACTTTTTGTGACAATGGGCTCAGATGCGGGAAGCGCCAACTTTTGGGAAGTAAAATCTAATGCCACTACAGCGGTCACTCATACATCGCTTGACCAAGGCGATACGTGGACTCCAAATCCTTCTAGCTACGATGGCGTATTTCAAGTCTCGGGAATTTGTAGTATTGTAGAACCGGAACCAATAGGGTTTTGTGAAATTATAGAAGAAGGAAATAACTTTGAAAATGCAGAAATAGGCTTAAATTCAAAGTATATAGCTAA
>NZ_FNNS01000051.1 GCF_900106795.1 Aequorivita viscosa
ATGGTAATCTTGTTTTCGTAAGTACACCAACGAGTAATGGAGAACTTGCTGAAGTACCTAATACTTCGCTGATTAACGGAGAGGTAACTGTACAACGATATATGCAAAACAGTCGCTCATATAGAATGGTAAGTAGTGCTGTAACAACCACAACTTCTATTCACGAAAACTGGCAAGAGGGTGCTACAAGTAATACAGACAATCCAGCACCTGGTTTTGGAACACATATTACAGGGACAACCGCAGACCAAACAAATGGTTTTGATGGTACTATAACAGGAAACTCATCAATGTTCACTGTCAATGTTCCAAATCAACAATTCGAGGCAATTAACAATACTGATATCAATACATTAAATGCTGGAGAAGCGTATTTATTATTTGTGCGTGGAGATAGAAGTATTGATCTTACCAATCCTACGGATAACCTATCCAGTTCAACAGTGCTTCGTACTACGGGTTCATTAATTACAGGCACGAATACTCAGAACTTTGCAACCTCAACTGAGGGTGATTTGGTTATGTTCGGAAACCCATACCAAAGTACGGTAGATATTAATAGCGTATTTGCTGCTTCAACTAATGTGAACACTGGATATTACTATGTATATGATCCTTCTCTTGGAGCCTACGGATCTTATGTTACGGTAATTCTGCCGAGTGGTTCGAATACATCAGGCTCTACTGCTAACCAATTCCTTCAGCCAGGTCAAGGCGCCCAAGTTTCTACTTTAGCTGCGGGCACATCGTCAATAGTATTAAGCGAGAGTGATAAATCCCCTGGTGAGTTTACAAATAGCAATCGTCCATTTACTTCGAGTGATATGCTGACAGTTAAGCTATTTACTACCGAAAACTTTAACAATAGAGGCTCAGTTCACGATAGCTTCGGAATTGTGTTTGCTGAAGGTTATAACAACGGGCTTACATCTGACGATGCTGTAAAACCAATGAACTTCTACGAAAACTTGGGTATAAACAACAACGGAACTTATTTAAGTATCGAGCAAAGAGAACTTCCACAATCAGCAGAAGTATATACATTATACAGTACAGGTTATACAAAATCTGAATACACGCTCAAACTAACTGTTGACGGTTTGGAAAACACTAGTCTATACCTTGATGATCGCTTCACAGGTTTAAGTACTTTGTTAGCAACAGGCGATACTACTTACGGTTTCACTGTAGATGCTAACAATCCAATAAGCATTGCTAGCGATCGTTTCTCTATTCGTACAGAACAACGCTTAGGAGTTGAAGACAACGATCTGCTTGCTGGTATTCGATTATTCCCTAATCCATTTAATGGAAATACTTTCTATATCAACGCACCAAAATTAAATGGGGAGCAACTAACAGTTAGTATTAATGACCTAACAGGAAGAAATATATATGAAAAGACTTTAGATTGCCTTGAAAATACAATAACGGTAAAGATGGGCGACAATATATCTTCTGGCGTGTACTTAGTAACCCTAAATTACGATGAAGAAGCTAATACATATAGATTAATAAATGAGTAATTGTAGAAGCTTATATGTAGATTCGTAAGTGAAAATTTTAGTTAATTGCAAAATGAAAGAACCTATAACAGGTTCTTTCATTTTTTGTATAAACAAGAAATAAACCAGCCTGAAATAGACTACTATAAGGTTGAAAGCTAAGGTCTATATTTTAGAACCATTTTATAGTTGCAAGTATAAGAAAGTAATAATTTTTATAATCCCCACATTTACATAAAACAGTTAACGGATTAGGAACAATTAATGTTTTTATCTAAAAATTGTAGTTAGTCTAAAATAGGAGAGAATTTATACATCTAATTTCTATAAACTGAGCCCCAAAAGCTCTTATTTTATCGTTAAATAATACTACGCGAACGTCGTTTGAGCTTCAATTAAGTAAAAATGAGTATAAGCTTGCAAGGGAAAGTCTTTGTTCTTTATAGAATATCCAAGCTGCTTTACAAGACTTATTTTATGGTTCTTAAAATAACCAACTAAATCAAAAACTCAGAATTTTTATAATAAACTTGACATCATCTTCTTAATATCGTATTTTAGAACACTTTTAACCACTAATAAGAAGTGTATTAAGACCACGAATATTGGTAAATCAAATTAAGTAAACCTCTCCATCATTTCTTCTCAATGTCGGCTTAAAGCCGACTCTTCTACCTAACAACATCATTGCCACCACTATAGTGTGTTTAAACTTGCTATTAGCCGTGTCTGACTAATTCGAAATAGAACTTTTTAACGTGTTATTCAATTTGATGAAATAATCCTTTTGTGCTATCAAATGATTGAAATTGGCCTCAAACGTTTTAGTTTTGTTCAGATTCGGAAACGACACTTTATTCTTATCTATAGAACTGTAAATCACTACATTAAAGCGAGTGTAAATTAAAACAACTTTTGTAAAAGTCAGGTCTAAAAACTTAGAAGCCAATTTTTTCTGCTGCTTTAGTGTTCGTTATATAACTAGTTCCTTGAAATTTTATTTCTAAACCTTCGTCTTTATATTTTTCTATTAAGCTCAATAACCCTTGCAAGTATTGTTAGATTATAAAATTTGTCCGTTGTTTACCATTCATTTTTCTGACAATCACAAAATAATAATCAAATAAACTACCACCATAGATTTTAATTATACCATTTTTGGGATTTTCATTAATAAACAAATACGAGTAATAAATTCACATTCAACCTTTTTTTTGAGAGAAGGCGTTTCGAAGAAAGGTGCTATTATTGATAGAGTTATTGCAAACGCTAAAATCATTATCAAGTATATGCCAGTTTTTAATGAAATTATGAATGATAGAAAGATAATTGTAACTTCACCTATAGCTATTCCAGCTTGAATTAGATTTTGCTCCTTTTTTTTCTCTTTGAATAGAATCTATGCATCAAATTATCAAAATAAAATTTTACGGAAGTGATAAATGCCATACAAAATTACGCAATTTGATAAAATTCAACTTGGAAGTAGAAAATATTACGTATAATGTAAAGGATGCTTGCCTCTATTTTTTATTAACTCGCATACTGTATGAGATAGTTGCGATACCTCTTTCTTTTTAAATTGTTAGTTAACCAGATTTTTGGAATGCACTTTCATCTTTATTTATTAAAAAAGTCGTGGATTTTAATAATGTCACCGCGCCCAATCTGCACCAAATTGGAAGTTTCTTTTAGATAAATACCCAGAGAACGCTCGTTATAAACTAATTTCATCATATTGCTATAGTCAGATACTGTGTACATATCTTCCTCTAATTTATAGAAGGGTATTGTTGCTTTTGAACGTTCGGTAATTCCTCTATTTACAATCTTGCCGTTCCGCAATCGCTCTTTAATAGCAGCATCATCTCGCTCACTAGAGGCAGTTTTTACGTATGCAACCATCATATTCATCCATTCTTCTTGATCGATCAAATGCCAGCGTATTTTACTAAAATTTACTCCGTAATCGCTTATCCATCCGTTACTTGTAAAACCGAATAGCACAAATTTCTTTCCATCCAATTTTGGTTTTTCAGCCAGTTCGAATTCTTGAATTTTATAGGTTATTAAAGTTACAGCCGACATGTCTTTAGCTTTTTTACCATCGAAATCTAAGGTTTTTAATGAGAAGCTTGAGAGATTAGATTTATTATTGAGCAGCCATTCGGTAGCCTTAAGTTCTGCCTGTTCTTTCATATTATCGATGCTCACCATTATAGCCCCCACAGCGGCAATTCCGGCACCAGCTGCAATAGCTCCGTCATTTTGAGCTTTAGCTTTAAGAGTAACCATACTGAGAATTAAAAAGAATAATACCAATTTTTTCATGATTATAGATTTACAGTTTATATAATTTTTATTTCTTCAAATATACTTCAACCTTATTTCACTTTTTTACGGGTTTCCTTAATCAGGATATTATAGGCTTCGATACACTGTCTTGGACTATTGTGAGTGTAAGACAGCATTTAATCATCCTAGCAATATTAAGAGAATTAAAATTTTAACTGTCTTCTGCCTGCAGCGTGGGCTGAAAATGGCTACTTAGCCTGCCACTTGATGCAATTTTACAGAAGCGGGGACCACATAATGCAATTGCGCGGGAGCTGGGAGACCCTAACCCCCTACTCGTCCCTAAACAATAAAAAAGAGCGTCATTGATAATTACCGCATTAGTATTTTTGGAGGTATCGTATTTGGAGTGTTGCCTAATCTACCTGTAGAGGATATAGTTGTTACCATGTGTATGGCCACTTTTGGAACGATCGCCAGTTTTATAGTAACACTATTACTCAGGTGGATTGGGAAATGGTTTGTTAGACGTTAGTAAAGGAGTTTAGGGAATTTTAAAAAAGCCGTCGAGAAATCGGGGGCTTTTTTTGGTTTG
>NZ_FNNS01000049.1 GCF_900106795.1 Aequorivita viscosa
ATTTGGTGTAGATATTGATAATGATGGAGACATAGATTTATTGTCTTCTTCTAGCAATGATGGTAAGGTTGCTTGGTATGAAAACACAGATAGCTTAGGGGCTTTTAGTTCCGAAAAAGTTATATCGCAATATGGTGCCCCAACTTCAGTTTATGCTGGTGATCTTGATGGTGATGGAGACGTTGATGTACTTGCGAGCTCTTATACAACAAATGAAGTATTGTGGTTTGAAAATTTAAATGGTCTTGGAACTTTTGGTGGAAGACAAATTATTACATCTAGCGCATATGGAGCTAGAGACGTATATGCTTCAGATCTTGATAATGATGGCGATTTGGATGTTTTATCTGCTTCAGAGAGTGATAAAAAAATAGCTTGGTATAAAAACTTGGATGGTCAAGGAACTTTTGGTCCCACACAAATAATTGCCACAAATAAAGATGACGCGATGGCTGTACTTACTGCCGACTTGGATAATGATGGGGATTTAGATATAATAAGTACTCAAAGCCATATTGGTGAAGTTTATTACAACGAAAATTTGAATGGTCTTGGAGATTTTAGTGAAAGTAATTTAATTACTACATTCGTTAATTCTGTTACTTGTATTTTGGTAATTGATCTTGATGGTGATGGGTTTAAAGATTTAGTGTCTTCATCAAAAAAAGATGACAAGATAGCTTGGTACAGAAACTTAGATGGCTTAGGCACCTTTGGTGTGCAAAGGATTATTTCTCGCACCGTAGACAGTCCAAGATCTATATACGCTGCTGATTTGGATGGCGATGGGGATATGGATATTCTATCTGCTTCCTATAACGACAATACATTTGGATGGTATGAAAACCTAGATGGTCTAGGCAATTTTGGAACCCAAAACATTATAACTTCAGAAGAATATTGGCCAGAGGATATTTTTTCTATAGACATAGACGGTGATGGTGATATGGATGTAGTAAGTGTTTCGGGTAATGCTAACTGGTTTGAGAATTTAGACGGCCTTGGAAACTTTAGTGAAAAAAAATTCATAGAGCCACTTAATGCGAATGCAGTTTTTGCAATTGATATTGATGGTGATGGTGACAGTGATGTACTTACGGCTTCATTTGATGAAATTGCTTGGAATGAGAATATTGATGGCTTAGGTGTATTTGCTCCAAAAAATATTATATCTGATAATTTAAATAATGTGAAAGATATTTTTGTAATTGATATTGATGGCGATGGTGATATGGATGTATTAACCGCTACATATGATGATGACAAAATTTCGTGGTATGAAAACACTGATGGTTTAGGTACATTTAGTACCGAAAAAATAATTACTAATACCGCTGATGGTGCTTCTGGAGTTTTTGGAATTGATATGGATAATGATGGGGATATTGATGTATTGTCTGCCTCCTATTTAGACCATACAATAGCTTGGTATGAAAATCTTGATGGCAGCGGCAATTTTGGTGTAAAACAGATTATATCTACGAATGAAATTAATGCAATTTCAGTTTCTGCTGATGATTTAGATAATGATGGTGATATAGACATTTTTCCATCGGCACACGATTATTATACAAATGGAAGTAGCAATTATGATAAAATATCTTGGTATGAAAATACAGGGGTGCTAAATCTAAACAATAATGAGACTAATAATGATAGCTATAATCTATTTCCTGTTCCCACAGATAATGTTTTAAATATTAAATCAAAATCAAGTGTTACTAAGGTAGAAATTTACAATAATTTAGGGCAATTAATTTTAGAAAAGCATCATAGTAGTATCATAAATACAAGTACACTAGGCAGGGGAGTATATCAAGTTAAAGTATTTGATGATAAAGGAAATTACGTTGTGAAACGTATTTTAAAGAAGTGATTTTCGCATCCGTATGCAATTAATCACCTGGCTTATGTCTGTGAAGCCTTAAGCCTGGGTGTTTTGGCTTAGTTTTAGGTGTAACACGGCTTCTCTTATCAGGGGTTCATTTTCTTTCTTAGGCTTTGGTCCTGGTTTAATTGATTCAATATTTTCCTTGGTATTGGGTTTTAATTAGTACACCCTAAAATTACAGAAAACATTAATTAGATTATTGCGAAAAACCGTATTGGCATTAAAAAGATTAGATATAAATCAACTTAAAGAAATAATTATAATCTATTAATCGATTTTGCTTTTCATTATCTATCCATGCTTTTTCTTGGTGACTGAATTCTCTAATTTGGGAGGCAGTAAGTTTTTAAAATTTGGAGGCCACTTTTTCTAGGGCTTTTACTTCAGATTCATCAAACAAGTTAGCATTAAAGCTTTTCAACGGAGATTTTTCAAACATCTCCCCTACCAGTCCATTGGGATATTGTACAGATTTTATATCGACTAATTATTCATCTACTAAATAATCAAACAACCTTCTAATTTTTTGGGTATAGGATCGCGATTGTACGCAAAATACCTTGTGTCTCTAATGGAATATCTTCTTTCATTATCTTGTTGTTTCTCCACTTTAGTAGTATTTCTCAGAAATTTCTCACGTTGGGTTTCTGAAATATCATTATTGTCTTTAATGAGACTCTTTAATGTTCCTGAGCTATTTATTACCGCTTTTAATACAGCTGAATTACCTAAGCTAGGTACCCTATAGAAAATAAAAACTTATTTATCAGAAATCTTGTTTTTGCATATCAATCTATCACCTATCATCAACTTGGAAAAGGTAGTTTCTTATGGAATAAGTAATCTCACAATTAACAAGTAGATATTTTACAGTAAGGAAAACCTTTAGGGCTGTTTTTGATTTAATAAAAAAGGCAGTCCTTTAAAATTTAGTTCATCTCATTTTGCTTCTTTAAAACATTTCTCAAATTTCTAATATCATCACTTATTTTGCTTTCAAGCAACTACAAAAACTTGAGTTGTGGAAGGCTTAGGGTTGCATTAACAGCATTAACAATTTTATACTTGTCCAACTTTATAAATTAAGTATTTTTGCACTCATAACTTTTGGGATGTAGCACTTCGATACTTCGGCTTCGCTCAGTTCGGGCAAGCTCAGTGTAAACAGCGCTACTTGAAGTCACCGAAAACAAATTACCAGTCGTGCTTTATTGTAAAGTACGGATTTAAAACATCAATCGGGATGTAGCGCAGCCTGGTAGCGTACACGTCTGGGGGGCGTGGGGTCGCAAGTTCAAATCTTGTCATCCCGACTATACAATGTGTCAAATGACACCAAAACCCTGTAAACTGTATTGTTTACAGGGTTTTTTAGCTTTTTACCCCATAGGAAAAATTCTCTAAATTTGGTCTAAAATCATCTAAAATGAGCCAAAATGTACCAAATATGGTTCCTCTTGGTACCAAAAATGGTTCCTCATTCGGATGGTGTTTTTTATCGCTAAACACCGATTTGACAGTCGTTTTCAAACATTTGTTTAATTAGAAAACGTATTAATTATGAGAAATTCAGGTTCCTTTTCTTTCAATTTTCAACCACGATTTGAAAATTCAACCAAAAACCAAACCCCTTTGTACATCAGAATTAATGCAAATGGGAAAAGAAATAGATTTAGTTTAAAACGGACTTTCACTACCCGACTTTGGGATCAATCCAGAGAAAGACTTAAAGGCACCAGTAAAGAGGCTATTGTGCTTAATGCATTTTTGGATGATGTTACTATGGGATTGCACGATGCCTACCGAGAGTTAATTAGAGAGCGAAAGCAGATTACCGCCAATTCAATAATGGCACGTTACAGGGGTGAAGACCAATTGAGCAAAACCTTACTCCAGCTCAGCGAATATCATAAATTCACTATGAAATCCGTATTGAAGCCTGGAACATTAAAAAACTATTACACTACGGAAACCTATCTCCAAAAATTCCTCAAAATAGAAAGAAAAACAGACGACATTTATCTCGACGACCTCAACTATGCTTTTATTATTGATTTTGATAATTTCTTACGTCGAAATGTAGCGCAACTACAGTCCAGACCACTACATAATAATGGCGTTATGAAACACTTGGAGCGATTGAAAAAACTGCTCAATCTAGCTGTAAAGCTTGAGTGGGTACAGCGCGATCCTTTTGCTAAGTTCTCTTTAAAGTTCGAAAAGATAGAACGCCCTTTCCTTTCACAATTTGAAATTGACACCATTGTAAACGCAAACTTCGAAAGATCTAATTTGAACATGATCAGAGACATTTTTATTTTTTCCTGTTACACAGGTCTTTCATATATCGATGTCAAAACACTGACCAAGGATAATATCGTCAAAGGAATTGATGGAAATAATTGGATCTTTACAAAACGAGAAAAAACAAGCCAGGCGGTTAAAATTCCCTTATTGGAGAGAGCTGCGGATATCATTGAGAAATACCGGGATTTCCCTATGAAGGACAATCGGCTTCTTCCAGTTTACTCAAATCAGAAGGTGAACCAATATTTAAAAGAAATGGCAGCCGAGTTAAAAATCCAAAAGAAATTTACCTTCCACTGCGCCCGCCACACTTTCGCAACCACAATAACCCTCAGCAATGGTGTACCCCTTGAAACAGTTTCCAAACTGTTGGGACATAGCAAGCTATCGACAACTCAAATTTATGCGAAAGTGTTAGAGAATAAAATAAGTGATGATATAGGGAACTTAAGGAATGTTTTAAAAGACCAACAACAGGAAAAAAATCTTAAAAGAATAAATAATTCCTGATATTCATTTTGAATTGGTTTGAAAAATCATCAAGGCTAATTTTAAAACGAAATGAATTCGCCATGATAATTTTTTGACTGGTGATTTTCCGTGAACGCTTAATTATATGAACAAACACATTGATATTTCTAAAAGCTCTAAAAGTATCTTTGACTTAGTATAGTGGTAGAAACTCATACTTCTAATATTTCGAACAGCTCTTTTCTCACTATAATATGGTAAATAAAATAGGAACATAAAGTAAAAACAAACCCACTCTTTACAGAAAACCATAAGAGTGGGCTTAAAAAATGGGGAGAATACTCAAATATAATAATTATTCCTAAACAGATGGTCAACTATTTTATTTTTAGAATGATAATAAAAATAAAGTCACTCTATCCTCACTTCACCGAATTTTTTTTGTAAAAATCACTATCCCTTGGATCAATTATAATTCAAGATTACATCCTCTTGCAGCATACTATTTACATCAATTGTAGGCAAAAGAAATTCATTAAAAGGTGTTCCTTCAGTTTTAGCATGTAAAATCCCTCTTGCAGAACCAATTGTCAAAACCGCAAAATGAACAGCAAGCCCTTTTGTAACTAAATAGGTATTATCAGCTTGTTTCATTACATTTTGAAAATCATTTTTTTCTATTTCGAATAATGCCTGTATTTCAAGAATTAAAAAAGGCTGATCTTTCTTTTTCTCAAAAGAAAAACGAGCATTACAGGTAACAATATGACCCTCAATATCCAAACCAAATCCCAAACCAGTAATCAAGTTTGTTTCACCAGTTTTTTTAAAGGCCTTTTCAATTATTGCAAATGATCCAGTTCGAAGCCCCGTAAAAGAAAAACCCAATTTATTATATGCCATTTTTATCTAAATTTGATTCGCTGTATAGGTATAACAATCCATGTTTTCCATGTTGGTATTCAAAACAGGGTTTCGTTTATTTATTCTTTTTGAAGTCACATTTTCCTCGATAACCTTAAACTTGCGTTGATGTACAATTTGCATTGAATAATGGATAACTGGCATTTGAGCGCTATTACCTGACTTTATTTTTGGGGATGAAATCTCAACCTCTAAAGCCTCGGCTATTTTATCCAATGTTTCAAATGTGAGGTTGGCTTTTGCTCGTAATATTTTATTTACTTGTTGCGAACTAACATCCATCCTATTTGCTAAATCAACCTGCTTAATATTATGCAAATCCATATAATCCATTAACTCTAATGCGAATTCCTGCGCTCGTGTAATATTACGCCTGTTTGAACGATCTTTTTTAGCTCGCTCTTTCCACTGAGTAGCCGTTTTTGTAATTACTTTATTTAAGTTTTTATCCATTTTATAATTGTGTAGAATCTGTAATGTTCTCTTGTTTTATCCAAGCTTTCAAATAATTCATTTTGTCTAACTCCATTTTTAAAGCTTCAGTATCCATCTTATCAACTAACTTTATACCAGCACCTGTTATAATAATTGCATCATTTCCAACCCGAACTCCATATAACCTTAATAAAGAACCGTGATCATATGTATACATTTTTTTTCTTCCTGGGTCATCATATCTTTCAGGCTTTGAAAGCTCTACAAATGCGTCAAATAAAACTTCAAAGCAATTACCGTCCTGAGAATCTTCAGATATTTCATCCAAGGTATCGAACAAATCTCCTGCTTCTTGAAGAACTTTAGTTACTAAAAATGTTAGATTGTGGTTTTTAAATGCACCTTGTTTCCATCCAGATTTGGAAGATTTGATGAAATTCCGTACAAATAACGGATCTTGAAGCTGATCCTGTATTTTATCCAATTCTGTTTCATACTCCTTGGGTGTTTGATAAAAAGGACAATTATCAAAGTTTGCAAGATAAACACCTTGATATTGGTCGACAAATGTACGCAATATTTCCATAAAATCAACCTATAGGTTTATTTCTAGCGCAAAATTAACATATTTATAACCAACGGACTAATAACCAATTAACAATTATCAACATAAAACTTGCTGATTTGTTGGTTAGATAGATACTAATGTAAGCTTCCCCTATTTAGAACTGTTAGTTTTTCCAAATATATAATTTTTTACGTTTTAAAATAGAATGGCTTTCTCTTCATATCGTTTCTTTAAAGCCATTTTATTTTAAAATGAGCCTAGCGGCAGCGACACGTTTGTTTTCAGCATATTTTACTGGTGGTATTTTCCCTAAGCTATCGTGTGGTCTTTTATGGTTATAATCATCCATCCAAATTTGAGTTTGTTCACGCACTTGGTTTAGGTCTTCAAAAATATATTTGTTTAGCACCCCACGCCTATATGAGCCGTTGAAACGTTCTATAAAAGCATTTTGAGTTGGTTTTCCTGGCTGT
>NZ_FNNS01000048.1 GCF_900106795.1 Aequorivita viscosa
ATATTCCTCAAGATTATTAATTATTGTTGTATCCTCCATCTTCATATAATCCTCAACAACTTTAATATTTTTAAAAAAAAGTATCTTGAATTTTAAATTTTCATTACAGGATAATTTTTCATTTTTGCTCTCATGATTTTTAACCCCACAGGCAATTAGAAAAATAGATAAATTAATATAGATAAGTTTTCTTATAATCATTGTTTCATTACTTTAATTGTTCCACCCACCTGTCGAATAATGGCTTGTCGGGTAACATTTCCATTTTTTTCTAAAAAGGAATCTACACGAAAACCTTCTGTTCTAACATTCCCATTTACTTCATTTTCAGCTTGTATAGCGGTTGAATGCGAACTTATATAATTAGGATAAGTTGTTTTTCCTGCTAAATTTATTACTTCACCCCCCATACTTCCTTTGTCAATTCCTAATTTGGCCTTTTCTAATTGCTCTGCAGTTTCACGTATAAACGCACCCGCACTTGATGTTGCACCTTTTCCTACAGCATCAAATTGTGCAATGTCAGCCATATCCATTGTATTGTTTTGAAAACTACCAACATCAGTATTGATATCGTTTGAAACAATATCTTGATAAACAACTGTAGGACTATTAATAACAGATTTATATGCATCAACAAAGGCTTGTTGCTCTTGAGTTAACGGACCTTCAGCTACTTGTGTAAAGCTAGCATTTCCTCCATTAATTAATGGGTCTTGTGAAACTTGATATAAACCACCTGTTGCGTTTTGCACTGTATTTTGATAAGCCGTTTTGGTTGCAGCATCTTGGAAGGTTGGACGTAATATGTCACCCCATCACTCTTCAAAGCCCCACTTTCATTCCCAGAACCAAAACTGTAACTTTCCACTGACCCATTATTTGTGCTCATTCCATAACTATCCGTGGCGATCGGCATCATCCCGTCCGGGTCCACGTAATAGACGGGGTCGTTGAAGGCAAAGCTGTACGGGGCCAAGACAAACTCAATAACATAGTCTCAATAGATATTTCCCCACTGGCCCTCCGATAAAAAGAATACTTAATGCAATAATGACAATAAAAATGATTGTAAATAGATTCAGTCTCTTATTACTGAAAAACCTTGGCCTATCTTTAATAATTCTCTTTTTCCTGTTTTTCACTTCATATAAATGAAACATTAAGAGTATTCCACTTAATCCAACTACAAAAAATAACCAAAAATTTGGAACTTCGCATGCAATATAGATATAAAGACAGTCTACGATTGCCGCCATTGGATAACCAAAAAGCGCTCCAAGCATTATAGAAGGTTGTATCGAAGGCGAAACCTTGGTTAGAAGATTTTTATAAAAAAGATGGCAACCATAATACATTACATCTAAAAAAAGCATAATTTTATTTTAATCTGTTAGTTTTTTTTTAATCAGTGCTTAACCCTATATTTTTTCTAACCCAAGGTCTAAATACCCTTTTATAACCAGGAACAACATTAGTAATAATTCTCCCTCCTTCCCAACCTATTCCCCAACCGGGAATTAGTGCAGAAAGCACACTTGAACCTGTTTCAACAATAAACTCAGTAGTACCTATTTGATCTGTTCTATATTGATTGTAAGTAATACTAGCACTAGCTAAACCCAGAAAAGTCCCCAATCTCTTAGAAAGCTTTAGATATTGTGAAAACCCCGCGACTTTATTTCCTTTTAAAGCAGATTCTATTATTTCATTTTTTATTCCGGTAGATAAGTTAATAGCCCCAATTTTTATCAATGCTGTATTTGTTGAATTATCACCCGTACTTGCGCTACTGGAATCTTGATCTTTCCATACAACAGATTTCTTCGCATCATCACAATCCCCTTCCGGACAACCACCCTCACCCAAGCTCATATCGGTGGAGGATGCCATAGCCCTAACGCTCTTGAAATAATTTTTATGCTCCAGAACTGTTCGTGCTAATCGCCCCGGCCTGGGTATTATAGCTTACTCCTTCCAAAGATGAAACTGTTTTAAAATCCAAAGTTTCGTTAGTGGCCTTATCAAACGTGCGCACGTCAAAACCACCGCCGCCATAAGACTCAAAAGCCCCCGTAGAAGTAACAGAGTTTGTGTTTGCAAAACCTCCCGGCATCATCCCGTCGGGGTCAATAAAATAAACTGGATTATCAAACGCATAATTATAGGGCGAGTGCCTCCGCATAGCTTCCGCCAGCGGGTCAATGTTCATCCATCTTCCCAAAGCTGGGTCATAGTTCCTGGCGCCAAAATCGTAGGTGTTTATATCAAACTCATCCTGGTACTCCATACCGCCAAATTTATACTTATGGCTGTCCCCCAAAAACGGGTTCACCGGCGTGAGCACGATGCCAGTACCTTGGCCGTCCCCATCCTCCGTGGTAAATATCTGGTGGAAGGAGTTGTAACCACTGTGCTTGAGGCCATAGGGGTAGTAATGGTCCTCCTCCAAAATAGAGATCCGGTTGTTGTTGCTAGGGTCCTGGGCGTATTTTAACCTAATATTTCCGAGATGGTCGGTATAGGTAAACACATACTTGAACTGGTAGCTGGAGCCACCCCCCAAACCTGCCGGCAGGGCCTTGACATAGCCCTCCGGGTGGGGGAAAAAATCTAAGACGTTGTTGGTATATTGGAACCCTTGCATATACTCGGTCGTGGTTATTGTGGTGCCATCGGTTACTTTCTTTTTTAACTTAGTACCTGTGGCGTCATAAAAGTACTCAATCTTTCCGCCACTTAAAAAAGTTATTTTGGTGGGCAGGTTCAGGTGGTTGTACAGGATAGTGCTTATCTTTTTATAGGGGTCGGCCATAAGGTTGCCGTATTTGTCGTACACAAAGGTATCGTTGGCGCCGGCACCGTTCATATTGAACCCGGCAGGGTGGTTGGTATTGTCAACTACTTTTTGCAACCGGTTGCCCGCGTCATACGTATAGTCCAGATCGTCTATGGCCAGGACCTGGGTGGCCATGTCTTTTTGGCCGTTGCGCTTTAGGGAAAGGATATTGCCGTTGCGGTCGTAGCTGTAAACAAACCGACAATCCGATCAAAAGCACTGAACATGAGCCTCCTGACCCACTGGGAGATAGATTTAGATTGAAAAATATGTGAATGAAACGATTAATAAAATAATCAACATCGTAAGAACTGTAATTATTCCTACATATCTATTTAACTTATAATATTTTGGCTGTAAGTAACGTCTAAAATTGTTCCTATCAGGATCTACTAATAATAGAACGATAGACCCTATTAATTCTATAAAACCAAATTTATTCGACACTCTCCAATGTTTTTTTATTATCTACTTTCCATAAGTAGTAAATAATTATTGGACTTATAATGATAAAAAGCATTATCCAAAAAAGTTTATATTCATACGTTATACTTTTTATCTTAATGACTCTATAAGATAAGTATACAATGGCCAATAAATTCAATAGCATTAAAAAGTAATGAGTGGCGGTATCAATTCTTAATGTCGGTTGTATCAGAAAAAAATTGATTACTGCGTAATACAATGTATAGAGGATAACACCTGTAATTAAAATTTTTAATAGAAGTGGTATTTTATTCATAGTTTCTATTTTATAGGTTTGAATGGGGATGTTGACCTGTCAGAAAAAACGTCTCCTTCAGGACCACACTTAATTGAATAGACTCATTCTTAGCATCCAAATTCCCAAACAACTATAATTTTCCCGCGTTAAAGAATCCCACTGCAAAAATCGAAAGGAAAGACAATACAACATACAAAGCAACAATAATATTTCCTTGTATTCTTTTTCCTTTACTTTCTTTAGAATACTTTTTAAGTATTGACGCTACTCGATTATTATGAAAATATAAGGCAGCCAAAATTATACAAATGATTACGCTCAAACCAGATTGATGTTCATTGGTGTAAAAAGGTAGTAGATTTAATTTCGCCAAAAAACCAATTATGACAAATATATTTACGGCTATTAACCCGCCAAAAGAAACAGCAGTCATAAATCTAGGAATATCTTTCAGTGAGGACTTTAGTGAAGCAAGATATAATTTGTAATATAAATAATGAAACATTCTAATATTATATTTATTGATTATCTATCCATTCGTAAAATTGATCTCCCCAAATCATGTCAGCACCGCCAATACTTAATGAAACTACTGTTCTACACCTGATATAAATACATTCCTAAACCTTGAACCGAAATTCAAGTTGTATTATTTATAGTTGGTTTAATATATGTGAGTTATAGAGATAAATTTATAATTTCCCTTGATTTTGTAACATCTTCATATACAAACCTAAAATAGGAAGTA
Organism: Aequorivita viscosa; assembly: GCF_900106795.1. Lineage (GTDB taxonomy): Bacteria > Bacteroidota > Bacteroidia > Flavobacteriales > Flavobacteriaceae > Aequorivita > Aequorivita viscosa. The sequence goes on from NZ_FNNS01000048.1 coordinate 4,312, forward strand.
CAAAAGCCATCAAAGTGAACAAAATGACAATCAAATTATTGCTTTCTTTTAAAAATCTATCCTTTATTATTTCCTTGTACCTATCCTTAAATATGAATAAAAAATAAAAACTTATAACTAATAAAATTAAAATTCCCAAAGAAATATAGAGAACATAATTTTCAAATTTTGCTGATAAGTAGGGCAAAAGCACACTTGTAATAAAAAATACACCAAAAAGGTACAACATAAGTACAAAGATAAGCAGGAGCATAGCAGAAAATATTGCTATATCAGGATTTCCTACTCGAATTTGAAATGTATAATACTTAAAATATAAATACTTTAAAAACTTCATCTTTCCTAATTTGAATTTGAATTACCATATCCTCCAAAGCCATCAGTAGCATAGTCTATGATAAAATAGGTTGCACTTACACCAAAGCCTACCGGACCTAAAAAACCTACACCTGTCATAACAATATCCAAAGTGGTTTTTATACCTACTTCTGATCCTTGTCCACCATTAGAATAATAATTATAAGCATCATTAAGGGACATGGTAGACGTAAAAATTCCTCCAGCCATACCCAAACCTTTAGAATATTTCAAATATTTTGCAGTTCCAGATCCTAAATCAACTCCTTTACCTGCAAAATCTATCAATTCATTCTTAATGCCCAAACTCAAAGCAAATGCTCCTGCAGCGTCAGCTGTTGCCTTCGAGGAGCCTTGGGGAGGGCTGGTTCCAACAGAGTTTCCACCTGAACTACTAGAATCTCCGATAGGAATGGGAGTATTCCCTCTCTGCATGCCCTCGCAATCTACACCAGGAGGACACCCTCCCCCACTAAAACTCACATCTGTACCACCAGCATCTCCCGGCGTTTGCCGGTCATTTGCAGCAATAGCGCCATCTGCTTTTATGTCCACCCCTTGGTTATCGTTTACCGTTACGAAATCCAATGTTTATCCGTCTTTGTCATAAGTGCGTACATCAAACCCATTGGAACCTCCATAAGACTCAAAAGCCCCCGTAGAAGTAACAGAGTTTGTGTTTGCAAAACCTCCAGGTGCCATTCCATCCGGGGTAATTGCGGCTCATATCCTAAAGATAATATTATTTCTTAATATCAGGAAAGCAAAGGCTGCTAAATAATATGGAGACAAGAAAAAGTAAGTACTATGACAATAGTAAAGCTTGGGATACCACGCGATGCAATCGCGCGGGAGCGGGGTTTCCGAGACCACACCATACAATCTTGCGGGAGACGGGGTTTCTTCCGGTTATTCTCAAAATAGACCTTAGAATCAAAATGTTGTATCTGGCCATTTTTTTACCCATTGTTTCGGAAAATAGGCACTGTTTCTAACTCTTTCAGAAATATACATAAAATAAGATTCAAATTTCAATTCATTACCTTTATAAACTCTAATAATATTGTCATTTGATTTTTTTATTACACTATCACCTGTTTCCAACTTTTGAATAATTAGAAGATTATTTGTAAAAACCGTATCGCCATTTTTCAAAAGTGCTTGAACTGGAGGAACATTTTCTCGATATGATATTTTTTTTACAACAACTCCATTAAAGCCTGCTTCTATTCCATTTACCACAAACTCTGTTGATGTCATTGTATCAAACTCTTCACAAGAATTGCAAAGCATCATTACAGCAAAACCAAATACTTTCAATAGTTTCATTATTTCTTGGATAATATTTGTTTAAAATTATAACTTTCACCTCCAAAATATTTGACTTCTACCCTTGGAGCGCCTTTACCATCACCTACTCCCCAAGATTTCCAAGTCCAAGGATTATTTTCTGTTGCTCCTCTGCCAGGAGCAAATTGGTCAGATGTATTTAATAAATTTGCCCAAGATAGAGATGCTCCACCTAGCGGCGTTCCAATGGAATACCCATTATATCTTCCCATGAAATTAGCCATACCATGAGTGTTGTTCACTAATTCTGGATTAAATTCTGATAAATAACCTGAAATACCGGCAGAATTACCAACTCCTATATTACCACCTTTAAAATCATAATTAAACAAATTACCTGCATCTACACCAGTCAAAAAATAAATAAATCCAGTGCCTCCATGAGCACCGCCTCCTACAGTCAAGGACCAGGTAAAATCAACGCCAGCAGCATCTTTTCCTCTCGCGTTAACAATTATAGGTTCTATAAGTGATGTGTTTGTATCAACTTTAAAATATGTGCGATTCCTTCCACCAGTTAAAATTCTTGCTACTTCATTACCTTTATTATTTATAAATATAATGCCACCACTCGAGTTCCCCAAGGCATCTCCCGGAGTTTGCAGGTTATTTTTTTCAAGTTTCCCATCCGAGTGTATATCCACCCCTTGTTTATTGTTCACTGTTATAATATCAATGGTTTTTCCAGTCTCTGGATCAAAGGTGCGCACATCATATCCTTGTGAGCCTCCATAGGATTCATAGGATCCCGTAGAAGTTGCTGAGTCAACATTTGCAAATCCACCGTAACCGCCTGGCATCATCCCATCCGGATCAATAAAATAAACCGGATTATCAAACGCATAATTGTACGGCGAGTGTCTTCGCATCATTTCTGCCAATGGATCAATATTCATCCACCTGCCCAGTGCTGGATCGTAGTTACGAGCACCAAAGTCGTAGGTGCTTATATCGAACTCATCTTGGTATTCCTTGCCGCCAAACTTGTACTTGTAACTATCGGCCAAGAGCGGTGTAACGGGGACAATTGTAATATAGGAGCTCATATTGCCAATGCCCACCACACGATGTTGGCCGTTGTAGCCTTTGTGCGTTAAACCATAAGGATAATAATGGTTCTCTTCTAAAATTTTGGTTTCGCCAGTTTGGGGGTGCTCTGTGA
>NZ_FNNS01000022.1 GCF_900106795.1 Aequorivita viscosa
TCATAATGTGTAAAAATTTAAAATTAGTTAAAAAAATAGCGGGGGCCGGCCCCCGCTATTTTTTTAACTAACACACTTTATGAGATAGTCCCGAACTCAAACTTAAAGGACGTAAGACCTTGAACTCATTTCCAGTTCGGCCTTACGTCCTTTTTTTTAACTAATTTTCCGTTGCCGTGAAGCCTAATCTTTTATCTTTCTAACCTCTAACCTCTAACCTCTAACCTCTAACCTCTAACCTCTAACCTCTAACCTCTAACCTCTAGCCCTCCCAATACATCCTTACATTTTCCTATTTCGTATTCCGAAGCATTTCTCTATTTTTGGAAGTGAAAATTTAAACAACCACCCTAAATTAAAAACTTTATGGAATCAATGATGATTTATGCGCCAATTGTAATGGCGGTATTAGGCCTTATTTTTATGGCCGTTAAACGCTCTTGGGTAATGAAACAAAACTCAGGAGATGGTAAAATGAAAGAGATAAGCGACTATATTTATGAGGGAGCTTTAGCCTTTCTAAATGCCGAATACAAGCTGCTAGCTGTATTCGTTGTTATCGTTAGTATCGCGTTAGCAGTTGTTTCATTCGTAGTGCCTACCACACATATACTTATAGTTGTAGCTTTTGTTTTTGGAGCTGTTTTTTCTGCATTGGCAGGAAATATGGGAATGAAAATAGCTACTAAAACAAACGTGCGTACTACCCAAGCGGCGAAAACAAGTTTGCCTAATGCACTAAAAATATCTTTTGGCGGTGGTACTGTAATGGGGCTTGGAGTTGCAGGGCTTGCAGTTTTAGGATTAACCGCATTTTTTATCTTCTTTTTCCACTTTTTTATGGGCGGCGAATGGACAAACACAATGGACATGACTATTGTTCTTGAAACATTAGCAGGATTCTCTCTTGGAGCCGAGTCTATCGCCTTGTTTGCGAGAGTAGGAGGTGGTATATACACAAAAGCTGCCGACGTAGGGGCAGACCTTGTAGGGAAAGTAGAAGCTGGTATTCCAGAAGACGATCCGCGTAACCCAGCAACTATCGCCGATAACGTGGGTGATAACGTAGGTGATGTTGCAGGTATGGGTGCCGACTTATTTGGTAGTTATGTAGCAACCGTGCTTGCCGCAATGGTTTTAGGAAACTATGTAATTAAGGATATGGGCGGTGCCATTACAGATGCTTTTGGCGGTATAGGTCCAATCTTATTGCCAATGGCTATTGCTGGAGCAGGAATTATAATTTCGGTTATTGGAACCATGTTGGTGAAAATAAAAAGCAATGATGCAAAAGAACCTCAAGTAATGGGCGCATTAAATGTTGGTAACTGGGTTTCGATTATCCTAGTGGCTATTTCGTGTTATGTGCTAGTAATATGGATGCTTCCTAAAACTATGAAAATGGATTTCTTTGGGGAAGGACTTCAAGAAATTTCATCCATGCGCGTATTTTATGCTACACTAGTTGGTTTGGTCGTGGGCGCTGTAATTTCTTCCATTACTGAATACTACACTGGTTTGGGTAAAAAACCAATTCTTAAAATAGTTCAACAATCATCAACTGGTGCAGGAACTAATGTTATTGCAGGTTTGGCAACAGGAATGATTTCTACATTCCCTTCAGTATTACTTTTTGCAGGTGCTATTTGGGCGTCGTACGCTTTTGCAGGTTTTTATGGAGTTGCACTCGCAGCTTCTGCTATGATGGCAACAACAGCCATGCAGCTTGCAATTGATGCTTTTGGTCCAATATGCGACAACGCAGGTGGTATTGCCGAAATGAGCGAGCAAGAACCAATTGTGCGCGAACGTACAGATATATTAGATGCTGTTGGAAATACTACTGCTGCAACTGGTAAAGGTTTTGCAATTGCTTCTGCTGCATTGACTTCATTAGCACTTTTTGCTGCTTATGTAACTTTCACAGGAATAGACGGAATTAACATTTTTAAAGCGCCTGTGTTAGCCATGCTTTTCGTGGGCGGTATGATTCCCGTTGTATTCTCTGCCTTGGCGATGAATGCCGTAGGGAAAGCTGCGATGGAAATGGTAAATGAAGTGAGACGACAATTTCGTGATATTCCTGGTATAATGGAAGGAACGGGTACACCAGAATATGCCAAGTGTGTCGATATTTCTACTAAAGCCGCATTGAGGGAAATGTTATTACCAGGAATTATGACTATTGGTTTCCCAATTGTTATTGCGTTTGTTCCGATGCTCTTTGGAATGAATAATATGGCTATTGCCGAAATGTTAGGTGGTTATATGGCTGGGGTTACCGTGAGCGGTGTGCTTTGGGCTATTTTCCAAAACAACGCTGGTGGTGCTTGGGATAATGCAAAAAAATCTTTCGAAGCAGGTGTAATGATTGATGGTAAAATGACCTACAAAGGAAGTGATGCTCACAAAGCAGCCGTAACGGGTGATACCGTTGGAGACCCATTTAAAGACACTTCTGGTCCTTCAATGAACATCTTGATTAAACTTACTTGTTTAATCGGACTTGTAATTGCACCAATTCTTGGAGGTCATGATATAGAAGCGACAACTAGCGAAGACACTACTGAAGAAGTTTACATTTTAAATAGTGAAGCAAACACTGTGGTTGTTGCCGAAAAACAAATTAAAAACATCGTAAAAAGCACAACTATCGCCGAAACCTCTTCGCTAAAAAGTTTAAACGAAACAGAAGTTCGTGCACAACTTAAAGATGCGGAAACGCCTCAAAATTAAAACAACTAATTAAGTATAATTTTAAACCAACGTCTCAACACAGTAAAAGTGTCGTTGACAAAAAATCAAAAGCCTGCAAGAATCTAGAAGTCTTGCAGGCTTTTATAATTTAACTATTTGAATCTTGCTGATTTTTATTGTCAAATGTGTGTTTTTGATTAACCAAATAACCCAACAAACCCCATACCTAAGACTGCTAAGTGTTTTGAAAGCACTACTTTTATGTCAATCTAAAAGGAAATCATCGATGTTTTCAAAATCTATCGAAGTCAATTTTTCACTATTTTAGTACTATCATGAACTACTACGATATAATAACTTTAGCTATTGCTCTCGGTTTAGGGATGCTTGTAGGTCTTCAACGCCAAAAAAGCGATCACGAAATGGCGGGCGTCCGAACTTTCACCCTTATTTCAATAATGGGAGTGCTTTCGGCTTTTTTAGCGCGCGATTTTGAGAACCCGTTTATACTTCCCGTTCTCGGTATCTGCCTTACTGCGTTGTTAGTTACTGCCAATATTATAAAACTCAAAAAACTTAACGATACCGATATAGGTCAAACTACCGAAGTCGCCGCTCTGCTCATGTTCGCCGTTGGTGCATACTTAGTTATGGGCGATCGTGTTATTGCTGTAATAGTTGGTGGTTCTGTTGCTATTTTACTCTATTTAAAGGAACACCTGCATAATTTTATTGATAAATTAGAAGAAAAAGATCTTGCAGCTATAATGACTTTTGCTGGAATTTCTTTAGTAATCCTACCACTTTTACCCGATAAAACCTTTGGGCCACTCGATGTATTAAATCCGAGAAACATTTGGCTTATGGTTACCCTGATCGTGGGTATTAGTGTTATAGGGTACTTCATTTACAAATTTGTTGGTAAGAAGGTTGGGATAATTTCTAACGGAATTCTAGGCGGACTTATTAGCAGTACCGCAACAACTGTTAGCTACGCTCGAAAAACAAAAGAATCAAAGGCCATCAACAAATTAGCTGCCTTTGTAATAACAGCAGCTTCGGCAGTTGCAATGGTTCGGGTTATGGTTGAAGTTGGAGTCGTAATTCCCGAAAAACTATCGCAAATTATCTTGCCGCTTATCTCGGTTTTTGCAATTATGGCGTTAATTTGTGTGGGGTTGTTCTATATTATCAGTAAAAATGGCGGGGATGAAAAAATGCCCGAACCCGAAAATCCAGCGCAGTTTAAAAGTGCTTTAATCTTCGGATTGCTTTATGGCGCTATTCTCATGGCAGTCGCTTTCACCAAGCAAGAGTTTGGCAATGAAGCGCTTTATGTAGTGGCTATTATTAGCGGCCTAACCGATGTTGACGCGATAACACTTTCACTTTCGCAAATGATGAAAACGGGAGGCTTAAATACAACAACAGGGTGGCGACTTATTTTATTGGCATCACTTTCTAACCTGCTTTTTAAAGGTATAATGGCAGCCGTTCTCGGTACACGGCAATTGGCTAAATGGATAGGAATTTCATTTGGAATCACTATTGCTTTTGGTTTAACAATAATGTGGCTATGGCCCGATACTTGGCACTTTTAATCGCTTATGTTTAAACGAGACCCAATACAAATTATCACTTTTCACAGTTATGGCACCTCAAACCATTTATATGTGAAAGGCAGAGCTATTGAAGACGAAGGAATAGATTTAAATAAAACAGGTTTTTTCAGTTTGTTGCGAAATAGTTGGAAGCGTTTTGAAACTGATAAAGTGAAAAACGCCAAACTCACACTTACCCTTACTGACGATAGAACTATTGAAACAATTACAGATTCACAAGGATATTTTTTAATCGATGAAATGATTGAAAATCTACTTCCTTTAACGAATGATGAGGGTTGGCTTCAATATATTATTTCATTTAATGATAAGATAGGAAGGAGGGAAATACAAGAGAACAACAACTTTTTGGGTGAAGTTTTGATTCCTTCAGAAGAAGCTAATTTCGGAGTGATAAGTGATATTGACGACACTATTCTTCACACCGGACTTACTTCTCGATTTAAATGGGCAGTGGTGAAAAATACCATTTTTAAAAGTGCTGAAAACCGAATTCCGTTTGAAGGAGCAGCCGATTTTTATACCAAACTTCACCAAGGGAAATTAGGGAAAAATTGCAATCCTCTATTTTATGTAAGCCATAGCCCGTGGAATTTATATAATTACTTAGAGCTGTTTTTAAGTGTGAATAACTTTCCAAAAGGACCGATTTTATTACGGGATTTTGCCAATCCTTTTACGTCGATATTTCAGCCAAAAGAAAAAGGGGAGAAGCCCGAGAAACAACGTGAAATCCAAAATATTCTGAAGACCTATCCCAAATTACCTTTTATTTTAATTGGTGATAGCGGCGAACACGACCCTGATATTTATATTGAAATAGCCGAAGCACATCCCGAACGTATTCTGGCTATCTATATGCGAAGCGTGAACCATAGGAAGAAAATGATACGCGTAGAAGGACTTTTTAAAAAGTTTGAAACCGTACCTGTATTACTCGTAGAAAATAGCACCGAAGCTATTAAGCACGCAAGACAAATGGGGTTTCTTAAATAACCCACGATACACCACGGTTTTGTTTAGGGTTTTATTAGCGTCGCGGACCTCTTGAATCGTGCTTCAAATCGAAATGATTCAAACCGTCTTGTTTCCTGATTCTCTTTAGTCGTGTTTCAAATCATGCTTTCAAAATATCGATAAATGGCCAATTGTGAGCGGACCTCTTTTTTTGAATTTCTCACGTATTCATTCTTCTGATCTGCATCTATGATTCTTGCTTTTACATTATCCTCTAATTCGATATTTATTACATCTAAGACTGTTTTTTTGTGGTCTTCGTCTAGAACAGGCGTTATAACTTCAATTCGGTGGGTTAGGTTTCTCGTCATCCAATCTGCAGAGCCGATAAAAACCTCGGTATTACCATCATTTCCGAAAATGTAAATACGTCCGTGTTCCAAAAATCTATCCACAATACTAGTTATGTGAATATTCTCACTCTGCCCTTTAATGCCTGGAACTAAAGAACACATACCGCGAATTAACAATTCAATTTTAACTCCTGCATTGCTGGCTTTATAGAGCTCTTTTATCATTCCTTTGTCTTCAAGGCTATTCATTTTCAGGGCTATAGAGCCTTTTTTTTCTGCGTTTACAAGGGCGATTTCTCTTTCAACCATCTCTGTAAATCGTAGACGGGATGAAAAAGGGGAAACTATTACTTCCTTTGTTTTGGGCACAATCATCTTTCCTTCCAAAACCATAAACACTTTTTTAATGTCTTTGGTTATCTTTTTATGAGCCGTCATCAAGCCAAAATCGGTGTAGAGCGTGGCTGTGTTTTCGTTGAAATTCCCAGTGCCTATGTATGCATATCGCCTTTCCTTTCCATCTATTTCCTTTTCAATATAAAGAATTTTAGAATGGACTTTTATGTCGGGATAACTATAAATTACCTTCACGCCATGTTTTTTGAAAATAGCACCCCATTTAAGGTTGTTGTCTTCGTCAAAACGGGCTTTTACTTCCATAAAGATTGTGACATCCTTTCCATTTTTGGCAGCCAAAGTAATCGCTTTGTTAAGAGCCGATTCCGAAGCTGTCCGGTAAATAGTCATTTGTATGGTTGTCACACTTGGGTCGGTTGCTGCTTCCTCCATTAATTGGATAACAGGGTCAAAGCGTTGATACGGAAAATGTAATAACTGATCTTTCTTTTCTATTGCCTTAAAAATTGAATCACAATCTTTTAAAACAGGGTGAGGTAAAGGCGGTAATTTTTCAGCTGAAAGATTTTTTTTTGTCGGGTTCGGGAAAGATATAAAATCTTTAAAGTTGTGATATCTCCCCCCAATTATTACATCTATATGCGATACATCCAGCACCTGTTTCAATATTTTTTGAAAAACCTCAGGCATTTCAGGATCGATAAGTATTCGAGTTGCTTGGCCAGTATCCCTTTTTGGTAAAGCAGCTTTTATCTTTTCCATTAAATTTCCAGAAAATTCATCTTCAATATAAAGCTCCGCATCTCGGGATATTTTTATTGAATACAATGAGATTTTTCCAGTTTCTGAAAATTCTTTCTCGAGATTATATTTTAAAATATCGTCGATAAACGTACTGTGAAAGGTTTTATCATCTTCAGAAGGAAACACAAAAAACCTCGGTTCAGAATCTGGGATTTCTATCATTGCAAATTCATTTTCTGTGAATTGCGCCGCTAGATATAAGGTTTCATTTTTTACAAAAACCTCATGCTTCTCATTAGCAGAGAAGTGATTTACTTGAATGATGTTTTTTAACGTTTTCTGATAATAATCAGCAGCGATTTCCTTTTGTTTCGCTGAAAAATCTTTCTGCCGAATTAAATGAATTCCTTCAGTTGCTAGTTCTGGAATTATCTTGCTGTTGAAGATTTTTCCGAATTCCTGCTGTTGAATATCTACTTGCTTCTTTATTTCTTTTAAAACCCTATTGGGCTTTGTAATAAGCCTTTTTCGTAAGGTTTTGTCCAGATGTTTTATCTGACGAATATCCGAAACCCGCACTCGAAAAAACTCATCGAGATTGGAAGAGAATATTGCCAGGAATTTGATGCGTTCATATAAAGGATTTCGCTCGTCGGCTGCTTCCTGTAAAACCCGATGATTGAATCGCAACCAAGAAAGGTCGCGGTGGTAAAATTTAGTGTTGTAGAGTGATGCCATAATTGCCCGTGAAAGCGGGTATCTTTTTAATTCAGAATCCTAATCATTCAAAGAAAACGATTTAAGTTGAAACGGTCTGTTTTGGAAATGTTAAGGTTTAAGTATGTCGCATATATCAAAAGAAAAGACCTCAAAGGTTTCAAAAACCTTAGACTTTCGTTCTAAAAACATTGAAATTCATTGAGTCTGTCAGCAAAATCAAATTAGAACTAACAAGTTCATTTCAAGGAAGGTTTTGATAAATGAGCTTGATAATTACTTGTCTTTGACATAATTAAACTATTCAAAGTGAAAAAAGTTTTTTTGAAAGTAGAAGAAGATAAGCTCCAGTTTTTCTTGGAACTCATTAAAAATTTGGATTTTGTTCAAATACAAGATTATGAAGTAGATTCAAAGGAGGAAATCGAAGCGAATGTGAGAGAAGGATTTGAAGAACTTCAGAAATACAAAAAAGGAAAATTAAAAACCACTTCTGCTAAAGATTTTATAGATGAGTTATAAAGTTGAACTCACTCCCAATTTTAAAAAGGAAGTTTAGAATCCAACAAAAACACCAATCACTTTACCAACGGGAGTTCGAAAAAGACAAGTCTTTTAGTAGATTAAATATCCCAAGTCCTACGTCTTAAGTCTAGAAGTCTAATGTCTCCTCTAAAACAACCCATGCAACTCCGCATCAATCTTGTTGATTACTTCGCCTAAATGCTCTTGGTTTTCAACGAAGTCTAAGTTGTCCACATCGAGAATAATCAAGTTTCCTTTGTCGTACCCGTGAATCCATGCTTCATAGCGCTCGTTCAAGCGGCTGAGGTATTCAATGCTTATTGAGTTTTCGTAATCACGACCGCGTTTGTGTATTTGACTAACCAAATTCGGAATACTACTGCGAAGGTAAATGAGTAAATCGGGGCCTTCGGTTACGCTTTCCATCAATTCAAAAAGCGAGCGGTAATTTTCAAAATCGCGATTGGTCATTAAGCCCATCGCGTGTAGGTTGGGCGCAAAAATATAGGCGTCTTCATAGATGGTTCTATCTTGAATTACACTCTTCCCTTTTTCACGAATATCTAATATTTGACGAAAGCGACTGTTTAAAAAGTAGATTTGAAGGTTGAAAGACCACCGCTCCATTTGGTTGTAAAAATCGTCTAGATACGGATTGTCGTCCACCTCTTCAAAATGAGGTTGCCATTTGTAATGTTTTGCTAATAAACGAGTAAGGGTAGTTTTTCCGGAACCAATGTTTCCTGCAATCGCAACGTGCATATTATTCTTTCTTAGGGAGGGTTAGTGTAAAAGTGTGCAAATTTTTGCCGTCATAAATATAAAGGAAATCATTTGTAAGCTGCAAGTCCTTTATTGGCATCTCAGGAAGTTCGAGTTTTACTGTTTCCCTGAATTCTTCGTCATTTCGTTTTGCAAAATCTGGAATATAATAAACCGAATTTTCTTTGAGTGCTACCAAGTTTTCATTTAGTTGAACTATGTTTTCGTACCCATCATTTTTTGTTTCGTTTAAAAGACTTCCGTATACATTAAAAGCGCGTAATTTCTTTTCCGTAAGCGTAAAACAATAGTTGAAATTGCTTGCCTGAGACATCAGCTTTCCTGGAAAAGGCTGAGAAACCACTGTTTGCATTTTCGCTCTATAATTGTAAAGCTCCAACTGCTGGGTGTCCATATTAAAAATCCACAAACTGTTGCTGCCCGCATTTGTAGCAGAGCTCACATTCAAAAACTGAGGTAAATTATTGAAGTTGATTCGCTCAATTTCGTTGAGTTTGTTGTCGAGTAAAACCACGGTGTTGGTGTCTTGAAAGAAAATCACCACTTTTAACGGGTTGATAATATCGACAGTGGTAATGCGTCCTAATTGCAGTGCGTTATAGACAAAATTACCGTCTTCACCTTGTTTGTGAAGCACTCGATCTTTTAGAAAGTAGGCGTTCTTGAAGTTGTCAATTCCTACAAAACGATCCATAGCAATAGGCTTCGTACTTTTAAGCGAAACGCTCTGCCCAAAGCCAATTTGGAAGATAAAAACGAAAAGTAAGGAATAAATGAATCTCATAACTGCGAAAAAGTAGCTAAAGCGAAGATACCTTAAACGAAATAAGTAGCGGAATGTTTTGGTTGAATTTAAGATTCAAATTTAATTTCAGTTTTGAATTCATTAAGAAGTTTAATTACAATCGGAAGTCATAATGAATTAAGAATTTGTCTATTTTTGAGTTCACGTTAAAAATATAACTAATATGCGTATTCTTTTGCTATCCCTGTTTGTCGGTATTTTTTCCTCATCCATTTCAGCACAAAACATCACAGGTCGGGCATTTTATACTTCCATGTATAAATTTGATGATCCAGATTTTAATGAAGAACAACTTCAGGATCCACGAACACAAGCGCTGGCGGAACAGCTTAAAAGTGGGTTTCAAGACCAATACCAACTGGACTTTTCTCAAGAAGAATCTATATTTAAGAAACTTGCCAAACTCGATAAGCCTGCTCCTAAAACGGGGGGGATTTCAGTATCTATGTCTGTGGTGGGCGACGATGAAATTCTCTATAAAAACATAAAGGAGAACAAATTGATCGATGAAACCGAATTGTATGGAAAGCAATTTTTAATCCAAGATGAGTTGGAGACACGAGATTGGCAACTTAGCAAAGAAAGCAAAACCATTGGCGAATATATTTGCTTTAAGGCTACTTATCTTCCAAAGCCTAACAGTGATGAGGAATCGGATAAGGATTCAAATAAAAAAGAAATCATTGCTTGGTACACACCTCAAATTCCTATAAAAAACGGCCCGAAGAATTATGATGGTTTACCAGGATTAATTCTTGAAGTACAAGATGGAAATTTGATATTTCTCTGTACCAAAATTGTTCTAAATCCAGATGAAGCCGTTGTAATCACAAAACCTACAAAAGGCAAGAAAGTAAGTCAAAAGGAATTTACCGCTATTTTAGAAAAAAAGAATGAGGAAATAATGGAATCTTTTCAAACTCCAAAGCGTCGGAATTGATTTGGATTTTCAATAGTAACAATTTATGGGTTCAGTCGTCTTAATAAAAAGCAACGACCTTATTTAGATTGAAATATCATTCTTTAGTCTTATTCCATTAATCCTTTTGCCTTTTAAAAAGTCTTAATAACTGGAAATAGTCTTTAACTCCTACAAACTCAAATAATAAATAGATGAAAATATTCCTACAAGTATTCTTACTAGTTTTTTCCTTACAAAGTTTCGCTCAGAATATCAGCGGACAAGCTTATTACGAATCCAAAACGACTGTCGATCTCGATGCTTTTGGCAATAACCGGGAGATGACCGACGATATGAAAAAGATGATTGCCGAGCGAATGAAAAGCATGCTCGAAAAGACCTACATCCTCACTTTTAACAAGGAGGAATCCATTTATAAAGAAGAAGTCAAACTAGATGCCAATCCTGCCGGAGGTAGATTTGGAATGATGATGGGAAGTTTTACGCCCGGTCCTCAGTATAAAAACCTTAAAACTGGAGAAATGGTAGAGGAAAATGAATTCTTCGGAAAGCAATTCTTGGTTACAGATACAATTAAAAACTTAGATTGGAAAATGGGTAAAGAGTCTAAACAAATTGGTCAGTATGTTGCTTTTAAGGCGACTGCAATTAAAAAAGTTGATCCAAACGATTTCAGTATGGCACGGCCAAATCGGAATCGGGATAGAAAAAACGAAGAAAAGGAAAATGCCGAAGTAAAAACCGACTCCACAAAAATCGAAGACCCTATGGATATGATTGAAATTCCAGAGGAAATTGAAGTTACCGCTTGGTTCACACCACAAATCCCGGTAAGCAACGGTCCAGGGGAGTATGCTGGTCTTCCAGGATTAATCTTGGAATTAAACGTACACAGAACTACACTTTTATGTTCCAAAATTGTAATGAACCCAAAGTCTGCCGAAAAAATTGAAGCCCCAACAAAAGGAAAAGAAGTTACCCGCGAAGAGTACATTAAAATAGTGAAAGAAAAAACCGAAGAGCTGCGCGATAACTTTAGAAATAGTGGTGGTAGGCGAGGTGGAGGATTCTAAGAAATTTTTTGCGACTTTGCGAGAATTAATTCGCGCAAAGACGCAAAGTCGCAAAAAATAAGAACTTTCTCTACTCTCTACTCTCTACTCTCTACTCTCTACTCTCTACTCTCTACCCTCTATTCTTCACTCTTTTTCAATCAGCCCCTGTGGTAAAAAAAAACATCTTCAATGAATAAAACCCTACTCTTTCTCTTATTGATTTTCTCATTTTCACTTTCTGCCCAGAGCATTAAAGTGCGAGGAACTATAAAAGATACCATCGGAAATCCCTTAGAATTTGCCAATGTAATCGCCAGCATTAAATCTTCTGGCGAAACAGAATCGTATGGCATCACCAACCACGAAGGACGTTTTCAGCTAGATCTTCCAAAGGGGAATTCGTATGTTTTAAGAGCTAGTTTTTTAGGATTTCAAAATTCAGAAAAGACCATAGAAGTACCAACTGATGCTCAAAACATGCAAATTGATTTCGTCTTGAAAGAACAAGAAAATCAGTTGGATGATGTAGAGCTAGTCTATGAAATGCCCGTGACCATAAAAGGCGATACCATTGTTTATAATGCCGATAGCTTCACAAATGGCGATGAACGAAAACTTGGCGACGTAATGAAAAAGCTCCCAGGCGTTGAGGTTAATGACGAAGGAGAAATACAAGTAGAAGGAAAAACCGTTCAGAAAGTAATGGTAGATGGTAAGGATTTCTTTGATGGCGATAGCAAGCTCGCCACCAAAAACATTCCTGCGGATGCGGTGGATAAAGTGGAAGTACTTCGGAATTATAATGAAGTAAACCAAATGCGCGGCCTCGGAAACGATCAAGATAACGTAGCAATCAACATTAAACTAAAGGAAGGAAAAAAGAACTTTTGGTTTGGAGAAGTCACGGCGGGAGCTGGAGTTGCTGCTGGCAATGATGAAAATGGTCGCTATTTAGCCCATCCCAAACTCTTTTATTACAGTCCGAAATACAGCATCAACATCATTACCGATTTCAACAATATTGGCGAAGTGCCCTTTACTTTTAGGGATTATTTCAAGTTTACGGGAGGATTTAGAAACTTCAATCGCGGTGGTGGCACCAACTTTAGTATTCGCGAAAGTGATTTAGGTTTTGCCATAGCGCAAAACGATCGAGCCAAGGCTATTGAAGCTAAATTTGTTGCTGGAAACTTCAGTTATGCAGTTAATGAAAAGCTAGACTTAAGTGGTTTCGCAATTTTGAGCGACAATAAAACCGATATCGTAAACAACAGTATTCGCCAATATATCCAATCGGGAATTACCGAAAACACGAATTCTGAAAACAATCAGCGAAACCAATTGGCAATGCTGAAGCTGAGTAGCACCTATAAGCCTAACTCTAATTTTCAACTGGATTATGACGCCTTGGTGAAAACTTCAAAACAAAGTCAGGATGACGCAACGATTTCAATAGTTGGTGGCAGTCAGAACGATATTTCAGAAACTAAGGAAAACCAGCCTTTTTCCATAAATCAAAATGCAAATGCTTATTTCACTTTAAACGATAAAAATATTTTTGCAGCACAACTACAACATTTGTATCAAAATGAAGATCCGTTTTATCAAGCGGTGCAGGATTCTATTCCTTTTCGTGGAGTTTTTACACAGTTAGACCCCTCAAATCCTTTCAATGGCAATGCTGATACGTTTGACCCGCTGCAACCAGCAGACAGATACAACATCAACCAAGACAAAACCGTAAAAACAAACAAAGTAGACGGGAAAGTAGATTATTACTATGTGCTTAATAACGTAAGTAACCTGAATTTCACCTTGGGAACTACGTTTAGCAACCAACGATTTAACTCTGGAATATTCCAGATTCTGGACAATGGCAACCGAAATACTTTTGAGGGGGACGATTTCAATAATGACGTTTCTTATACTTTTTCAGATGTATTTCTTGGGCTTCACTATAAATTAAAAACAGGGAAGTTTACCATAACACCTGGTATTACACTTCACAATTACAACTTGCGAAATGAACAACTGGGCAGCACTTCTACAAATACCGATTGGCGCGCACTTCCTGATTTAAACGTGATTTTTGAACTAAAGAAAAGTGAAAATCTTCGCTTTAACTACGCCGTTTCTTCAGAATATAGCGATGTGAACAATTATGCTCAAGCCTATGTTTTTAATAATTACAACCGTCTTTTCCGTGGAAATAGAGCGTTGGAAAGTTCGCTTTCACACGTTTATAACCTTACATATTTCAGTTTTAATCTTTTTAATTATACAAACATTGGCGCAAATTTGAATTACACTCGAAAGATTGATGCCATTAAAACAAATACATTGTTGGCGGGAATTAATCAGGTAAGTACACCGATAAATTTTGACAGCAATTTTCCAGACGAAACCTTTTCGGTGATGGGAAGTTTTAGCAAACGGATAAAACGGATTCAGTTTAAAGTAAACGCGAATCTTTTTCTAACTAAAACGAATAACACGATCAATACTGTAATTCAAGAAAGCCAAAGTTTTACTCAGAATTATATGGCTAGCGTAATCAGTAACTTCAAAGAATTTCCAAATTTTGAAGTCGGCTACCAGTTTATGAAAAACGACTACGATAATGGCGGAATAGAGCAGACTTATTTTACCAATAAACCTTATGTAAATATCAATGTCCGTTTTCTCAAGGATTTTGAACTCACTGGCGAATGGGATTTTTATAATTATACCAACGACAAAAAAACCATTGAGAATGAATATTCTTTCCTAAATGCGAATTTATACTATCAAAAAGGGGATAGTCCTTGGGAATTTTCGGTTCGTGCCACCAATTTATTAAATACGAAGTCGTTGAACAATGATAGTTTTAGCGACCAGTTTAATAGTACTAGTCAGTATTTTGTAATGCCTCGAATTTTGATGTTTGTGGTTAAGTATGATTTGTAAAATAATTCCACGCAAAGGGCTACAAAGAAAAACTCCAACTCCGCGTTCTCTGCGACTCCTCTGCGCCCTCTGCGTGAAACCCACATCCCGAAAGATTCCACGCAAAGTCCGCAAAGTTTTTCACAAAGGACTCAAAGAAAAACTCCAACTCTGCGTTCTCTGCGTCTTCTCCGCGCCATCTGCGTGAAACCTATCTAGAACATATTCACAACAAATAATTTCCTCTTTCTGAAATCATTTTCCATCCAAAACCTTTAAATTCCCCTCTTATTTATAAATCGAAAATGGACAATCATTTCAGAAAAGCTACTCCCTCTGATGCCTCTACAATTTGGGAGATTCTTCAATTCGCCATTGCAAGCAGAAAAAACGATGGCAGCAACCAGTGGCAGGACGGCTATCCAAATCCAGAAGTCATTGCAGCGGATATTCAGAAAGGTGCAGGCTATGTTTTAACGCAAAATAATGAAATTGTCGGGTACGTAGCCATTCTCATTAACGACGAACCAGAGTACGCTAAAATTGAAGGGAAATGGCTCACCAACGATGATTTCGTTGTTTTTCATCGGGTGGCAATCGCTGAAAACTGGCTTGGGAAAGGACAGGCTAAAGAATTACTTTTTCAAATAGAAAAATTTGCCCGAAGCCATAAAATAAACAGCATTAAAGCCGATACAAATTTTGATAACAAACCAATGCTCCAACTTTTTGATAATGCTGGTTATGTTTACTGTGGCGAAGTATATTTTAGAGGCAGTCCACGAAAAGCTTATGAAAAAGTTTTGAAATAAGTTTTCCCTAAAGTCTTTCAAGGTTAATAACTGCTTCAAATTAGTGCTTCAAAGCTATTTTCGTCTTAAATCTTTCTCAAAGTTCACCAGGCTGACGTATTCTGCTTTAATATTCCTTATTTTTATAGGCTTCGTTGTAACTTTTATAACGATTCGGTTTTAAGACTCTTTACTATGCGAAATGTTTTTCTCGGAATTATAATTGCCTTTGTAATCGTTTTTGGTTTACGGTATTGCGAACACAAAAAAGACGATCGAGAGCAATTGGAAGCTAGTACTGCATTAATTCAGAAAGAACTTAAAAATGTAGGAAAGCTCATTGTTACCGAAGGAACGTACGCTCAAATATTTAACTATAGTGCTAGTCGCGATTTGATGTACGGATTATTCGACGCGCGAAAAAAGGCCTTGGTTGTTGTAAACGCAAAAGCAACTATTGCCTATGATTTAAGCAAGGTAGAAATGGAAGTAGATGAAGCTACAAAAACGGTGGTTATTACAAAAATTCCCGAGCCTGAACTCAATATTTATCCCGACATCGAATTCTATGATGTGCAACAAGAATACTTGAATAAATTTCAAGCTTCCGATTACAACACTATTAAAAGACGTGTTACCAAACTAATGCGGGAAAAAATAGAGAAATCTGAATTGCGAACCAATGCAGAAAACAGACTGATTTCCGAACTCTCAAAAATTTATATTCTTACCCACTCTATGGGTTGGACTTTGGAATACAATCAAACGGTAATTGAAAAAGAAGAAGATTTAAAGCAGTTAAAGCTTTGAGAAGCTGAAGTCGAAGTCGAAAATGTAAGGATAGCCAAATGACTTCTATGAATTTTTACAGATTAACAACCTTCTCTGCGTCCTCAGTGCCTCTGTGGTAAAAAAATAAGAGCATTTCCCTTCCTTTCCTTTAGGACAGAAATCATAGTTTTCTGCTCAAACTAAACCAACCCCCGCCATTGATAGCTTCCACACCTTGACTTCGTAGAATACCAGCAGCACTACCGCTACGCATTCCACTGGCGCAGCAACAAATAACTGGTTTATTCCATTTTTTAATAGTAGGAATTTTAGAATTCAGACTTTGAAGCGGGATGTTTTTTGATCCAGGAATTGCTCCATCGTCGTATTCACCTTTACTGCGTACGTCTAGAATAATTGCACCTCGGTTTTTAAAATCGTCAATTTTCTTGTTTTTGTTTCCGAATAAAAAATCTAAGAAGCCCATTTTGTTCAAGTTTTTATAAATGGTAAAATTACGATTTTCTTCTAAACCTTCTCTCTCTTATTTGTTATATTGCAGTAATGAAAACGCTTTCTAGAAAAGAAGAAATCATTAAAGTTGCTGCCACGCTTTTTAGGAAAAAAGGATACAACGCCATTTCTATGCGCGATTTGGCAGCCGAAATGGACATGAAGGCCGCTAGCTTGTATAATCATATTAGCGGGAAACAGGAAATACTCGCCGCCATCATTTTAGAAGTGGCTCTGGAATTTACTGAAGGAATGGAAAGTGTAATGACACAAAACTCCTCATCCCTTAAAAAGCTCGAAGGCTTAATTGAACTTCATATTGATATAACTTTAAATCACTCAGAAGCACTTGCCGCTGTAAATAATGATTGGATGCATTTGGAAGGTGAAAACCTGAGTGCCTTTGTAAAAATGAGAGATGGATATGAAGATAATTTCAGAAATATAATAAAACAAGGAATCGAAACAAATGAAATAAAACCCCATCATCCCGAAGTAATCTTATTCTCTATTCTTTCCACCTTACGCACGCTTTACCTTTGGCAGGAAAAACGCGGAAAACTAGATGTGAATGTGTTGAAGAAAGATATGGTTTCGGTTTTGATAGGTGGAATCGTATAATTTACACACAGACTTGCAATTCTAACTAACAACTGTTAGTTTTGTTCCTAATAAACGACAAAAACACGTGGCTAAATTTCATAATTTAAAAGTTAAAGACATTCAAAAGGAGACTCGGGATTGCTCGGTCATTACTTTTGAGGTTCCTGAAAACCTTACAAATGATTTTCATTTTCGTCAAGGACAACATCTTACCTTGCGTTCTATAATAGATGGTGAAGATATTCGACGCTCCTACAGTTTGTGCTCTAGCCCTGTCGATAACCAATGGCAGGTTGCCGTGAAAATGATCCCAGAAGGCAAGTTTTCCAATTTTGTAAACTCCGAACTTCAGTCTGGCGATATGCTCGATGTAATGATTCCGAGTGGAACTTTTGGAGTGGATGTTAATCCTGATAAACCCAAGAATTATCTTTTTTTTGCTGCAGGAAGTGGAATTACGCCAGTGCTTTCAATGATAAAAACTCACTTAGCTTTGGAACCGAATTCCACTTGCAAATTGTTTTATGTGAATAGGACGGCGAAATCAATTATCTTTAAGGAAGCCTTAGAGCAACTTCGGAATAAATATTTTGGGCGCTTGGAGATTTATTATTTCCTGACCAAAGAACGCCGCGATATTGAATTATTCAACGGTCGTTTTGATGATGAGAAAATGGACATTTTGACAAAGAACTTTATTGATATTCCAGATACGAGTGAAGTGTTTTTGTGCGGTCCAGAAAAAATGGTAAATTATGTAAGTGAATATTTGATTGAAGCTGGTTTACCAAAAGAACTGATTCATTTTGAACTCTTTGTTACAGGTCTTTCTGAGGAAGATATTGCAAGATCTGAGAGATTGGCAAAACAAAATGTCGAAGGAGTGGAAGTGACCATTGTAGATGGCGGAAAGGAATTCCAATTTACCATGACTAAAGACTTTGACAACATCCTAGATGCAGCACTAGCTGCAGGAGCAGATTTACCTTTTGCGTGTAAAGGCGGGGTTTGTAGCACTTGCAAATGTCAAATAATGGAAGGCGAAGTCGAAATGAAAATCAACTATGCTTTAGATGATAAGGAAGTTTCACAAAATTTAGTGTTAAGTTGCCAATCTGTGCCGATTACAAAGAAAGTAAAAGTAGATTTTGATGTTTAGAAACTGAAAGACCCCACAGGTTTCAAAAACCTGTGGGGTCTGAGAAAAGATAAGATTATGAGCGAAAAAGAAATAAAGAATCTAGAAGAAATTTTCGAAGCCCGCATTGCGCGCGATGAAAAGATAGAGCCAAAAGATTGGATGCCGGAGAAATATAGACAAACACATATTCGGCAAATAAGTCAGCACGCCCACTCAGAAATTGTTGGGATGTTGCCAGAAGGAAATTGGATAACCCGAGCTCCTTCCTTGCGAAGAAAAGTTGCGCTCTTGGCAAAAGTTCAGGACGAGGCAGGACATGGATTATACCTTTATTCTGCGTGTGAAACCTTGGGTATTTCCCGAGACGAAATGTATGAACAACTTCACAGCGGAAAAGCGAAATATTCTTCGATATTCAATTATCCTACTATTACTTGGGCAGATATTGGCGCAATAGGTTGGCTTGTGGATGGTGCTGCAATCATTAATCAAGTACCGTTGTGCAACACCTCTTTCGGGCCTTATGCCCGTGCAATGGTGCGTGTTTGTAAAGAAGAAAGTTTTCACCAACGTCAGGGATTTGAGATTATGCTCACGCTTTGTCGAGGTACAGAGAAGCAGAAAGCCATGGCGCAAGATGCACTGAACCGTTGGTGGTGGCCAGCTTTAATGATGTTGGGGCCAACCGATGCAGAGTCAGTTCACACCGAGCAATCGATGAAGTGGAAACTGAAACGAAAATCAAACGACGAACTGCGTCAACAATTTATAGATCAAACCGTGCCTCAAGCCGATATCCTCGGAATTACAATGCCCGACCCCGATCTAAAATGGAATGAGGAAACTGGCCATTATGATTTCGGTGAAATAGATTGGGATGAATTTTGGCAAGTTGTAAAAGGTCACGGCCCAATGAATAAAGAACGAATGAAAGCTCGTGTGGGCGCTTGGGAGCGTGGCGAATGGGTGCGCGATGCTGCAATGGCTTTTGCCGAAAAGAACGAGCAAAGAAAAATAGCAAAATCAAGTTGATAAGAAGGACGTAGGACGGCAGGACATAAGACGTATGACCAAAGCAACCAAGTCTTATATCCTATGTCTTATAGCGCAGCGGTCTTAAGTCTAACATTTAATATCTGAAACCTAATGTCTGAAAACAAAAAAAACTGGCCCCTTTGGGAAATATTTGTCCGTAGTAAAAATGGATTAGAGCATCGTCACTTCGGAAGCTTACATGCTGCCGATGCCGATATGGCTCTAGAAAATGCCCGTGATGTGTATACCCGTCGAAACGAAGGTGTAAGTATTTGGGTTGTAGAATCAAAAAACATAACTGCATCAAACCCCGAGCACAACGCCGAAATGTTTGAACCCGCAAAAGATAAAATATACCGACATCCTACTTTTTATGATTTGCCGGATGAGGTGAAGCATATGTAGTTTCCCGCGAAGGCGGGAATCTCTGGGGCTCATCAAAAAAACGGGTGGTAAATTTAAAGCCGAGAAGTAAACGGAGAATTGAATGAGATTCCCATTTCCCGCGAAGGCGGGAATCCAGAGTGATAATTGCAATGCTTATTTTGATTAATTGGGTATTTGACCAATAAAGATCCTAGTTGAATGCGACGAAATAGAAATTAAGATTATGGGCGGAGCACGAAAAGATTCCCACCTACGTGGGAATGAAGTATGGTATGTGTACATTATGACCAACAAATCGAATAATGTTCTTTACATCGGAGTGACGGACGATATTGATTCTCGGGTTGAAGAACATAAACACAAAGTGTATCCACAGAGCTTTACGGCGAGATACAATTGTAATAAATTAATTTATTTCGAGGAATTTGATAATGGACATAAAGCTTCTCAACGTGAAAAGCAAATGAAGAAATGGAACCGTGAATGGAAAATAAAATTGATTGAAGAAATGAATCCAAGTTGGTTTGACTTAAGCTTAAATTGGAACAATATAGATTTGATTTATAAAACAAAAAGGATTTCCCCAAATAAACTGAAATTATGAATAATGAACAGGGAGATTCCCGCCTTCGCGGGAATTTATACAACTACATCCTAACAATCGCCGATAACTCACTAATTCTCGGCCAACGAATGGGCGAGCTTTGCGGGCATGGGCCAAGCTTGGAAACAGATATTGCTTGCACGAATATTTCATTAGACTTATTGGGGCAAGTGCGCAGTTATTACCAATATGCTGCAAAAATCGCTGGTGATGGCAGAACCGAAGACGATATTGCTATGCTTAGAACCGAGCGCGAATATGTAAACGTACTATTGGTGGAACAACCTAATACAGACTTTGCCTATACCATCGCTCGTCACTTTTTATTCGATATTTTTCATTTCCTTTTTCTAACAGAATTGCAAAAAAGCAAAGACCTAACATTAGCAGCCATTGCAAAAAAATCATTAAAAGAAGTAAGTTATCATGAACGATTCACTTCAGATTGGATAAAAAGATTGGGAGATGGTACCGAAGAAAGTCACCAAAAAATGCAAACTGCAATTGATGATTTATGGGCTTATACCGACGAATTTTTCAATCCAACTTCTGCTGAAAAAGCTATGGCCGAAGAGGGAATTGGAGTAGATATTACTGCCCTGAAGAAAAAATATTACGATACCGTTAGTGAAGTTTTAGAAGAAGCTACACTGAAAGTTCCTGAATCAAAATACTTTCATAAAGGCGGAAAGCAAGGAATACATTCCGAGCATATGGGTTTTTTGCTTGCGGAATTGCAGTATATGCAGAGAACATATCCAAATTTGGAGTGGTAAATTCCCGCGTAGGAGGGAATCTCTTCACCAACTTCCTGCAAGGTCTCCAGACCTTGTAGGTATTGAAAAAGATAGATAATGACCCAATTAGACAAACCGAACATACAAGATCATTTATATTCGATTCTGGAAACCGTTCCAGATCCAGAGATTCCTGTGATCTCTTTATTGGATCTTGGTGTTATTCGCACCGCAGTTGAGATTGATGGAATTGTTTATATCAAAATGACGCCTACCTACTCGGGTTGTCCCGCCACCGATGTGATGTCGGATGACATTAAGGCTGCATTCGCCAGAGAAGGTAAAACTGCCAAGGTCGAGCTTATCCTTTCTCCAGCTTGGACCACCGATTGGCTTTCGGAAGAAGGACTGCGGAAAATGGAGGAATATGGGATCGCACGTCCACTATCTGAATCACACGACAAGGACGTTTTGCTGGGAGGAAAGAAATTAGTGAAATGCCCACAATGCGGCAGTACGCAAACCCACTTAGTGAGCCAATTCGGTTCCACGCCATGCAAAGCTCTCTTTAAGTGTGATGACTGTCACGAGCCCTTTGATTATTTTAAATGTTTAAAATAATTCCCGCGAAGGCGGGAATCTCGACTTTTCTAAATGGGTCGAGATTTATAGCAATGCTTCAAAAAAAGCTAGAGAACGATAAACATGTGAAATATTCACACTATAATCGGAAAATATCCGATTATCTATTTGAGTTTCTTCAAAAAACTGTATATTTGTGGAGGCATAATCGGTTATAATCCGATTATGTTCTGTAGAATATACAAATGACCTTTAGAAGATCCATACAAAATTATGCAGATGCTCCCTTAACCCATCAGCTTGTTTCCGATGTGTTGGCAGAGTATCGGCGTCCGAATGACAAAATCAATGATTTGGTGCAGAGTGGATTTTTAATTTCCCTAAGAAGAGGATTATACGTTTCAGGACCAGAGTTGGATTTGCCACTTCCCCATCTTTTTGTAATCGCTAATCACCTTCGAGGCCCAAGTTATGTTTCCCTAGAAACGGCACTTGCGCATTGGGAAATGATTCCGGAACGGGTTTATGAAATCAATTCCATAACTCTAAAAACTTCCCATCTTTATAACACGCCTATTGGTAACTTCACCTATCGCCATCTCGACGTGCCTTATTATTCTTTTGGTCTGCAACGTGTAGAACTGGGTGATAACCAGTTTGCGCTTATGGCCTCTCCCGAAAAAGCTATTTGCGACAAAATAATCACCACATCAGGAATTACCTTCCGTAGTCAATCCCAAACGATAGCTTTTTTATTGGAAGATTTGCGTATTGATGAGGAGACGTTAGAGAATTTAGATTTAAATGCCATCTCTAGTTGGATAAAAGATGCTCCAAAAGCATCCAGTCTGCAAATGTTGGTCAATACACTTCAAGGCTTATGATAAAGGAATGGATGGACACGTATCAACCTGCGAATGAGGAAGATGCACTCTCCGCTTTGCGCGAGATTATGCAGGAAATCGCCCTTGCTGGTTTATCACGTACAGATTTTTTTAAGAAGGCGGCCTTTTATGGAGGTACGGCTCTAAGGATTTTTCATGGATTGGACCGATATTCAGAAGACTTGGATTTTTCCTTACTCTCTGTGGATAAGAAGTTTTCTTTAGAGCCATATTTTCAAGCCATACAGGACGAGTTTAACAGTTTGGGGATGAATGTAAGTCTGCGGCAAAAGAGTAAGATCCATAAAACGCCAATCGAGTCTGCATTTCTTAAATCTGAAACCCTTTGGAAGGAATTGGTTCTGGAGGATGTAGTTGAGCAACTGGGAATACGGTCAAATAAGAATATAAGAATCAAAATTGAGGTGGATCGGAATCCACCTATGCATTTTCAAACAGAGGAGAAATTATCGCTTCGGCCATTTTCCTTTTATGTGAAATGTTTTGACTTGCCTAGTTTATTTGCGGGTAAAATGCACGCCCTTCTTTTTCGGAAATGGCAAAACCGCGTAAAAGGTCGTGATTGGTTTGATATGGAGTGGTATATCCGCAAAGGTGTTCCTCTAAACCTAACCCATTTTCTTCAGCGTGCCCAAGATTCCAATGATTGGCAAAAGCCGACAATTTCAAGGGAAGAGTTTTTTGATTTATTGCGAGATAAAATCAAAACTACATCTATTGACAAAGTGAAAGCGGATGTACGGCCATTTATTCGAAACAATGAAAAGCTAGAAATATGGAGCCCTCAGTATTTTCAAGATTTGGTGGATTTGTTGAAGGTGAAGGAATAGGAAGTATATTCAAACAAAATAGCTTCAATCATAAAACTTATATATCTAATTTGTGAAAAATAGGACAAAAAAATAATTTCGAAATTTACTATGGAATTTTATTCACCAGATAAAGAATTAAAGGATGCTTTTAATGCAGAAATTAAAGATGCTGATTACATTTCTGCATTATATAAATTTTGCCAAAAATCAGATATTCTTTATTCTGAAGTTCAATTTTTTCCTCATAATTTATTAACGGCCTGGAATGAATATGTAGAAATTGCGCAGTTTGGGGATGATTTGGACGAGGAATTCCATATGGATATTCGTAGAGAAATACTTTTGGAAATAGAAAATGAAAAATCGTTCATAAAATTTTCCGATCATCAGACTTTTCTTAAAATTCTGTATTCTATTGATGAAAAATTCAAAGCAGTAACCTTTATACCATCCGAACTGAAAAATGAGGAAAAATGGTGGCACGCATCAATCTATAAAAAGGGTTCTATGGAGTATATTGAAAATATTGAAAAATATATTTACGATCGCTTTGGAAAAAAATTATCATTAAAGGAACAAATAGAATTAATTTAAACTACCCAATAATAAGTTGTAAAAAATATGGATTATTACTACGAGTTACTCCAACGCCAAACCGATGCAGAGGGAAGCCAAGTATCGAAATATCGCCCTACACTAAACACCCAAGGCGCATGGAATGAAAATGAGCAGCATATGGCACCTGCCACGGGAGTTATTTGTGCTGAGCTAGAGAAGTTCCAACCCAAAGAAAACATGCGAATTGGTCGTATGAGCTTCGATATTCTGGGAATGATCCATCTGGACGATTTTCAAATTACAACCCGCTGCATCCGCCCAGGAAAAACCATTGAACTACTTGAATCGGTTTTTGAAGCCAAGGGAAGAGCCTGTATCGTTGCGCGAACTTGGAGGATGATAACCGAAGACACCACAGATGTTGCAGGTTTGGAAGACAAACCAATGCCTTCTTATAAAACATTGTCCAATTGGGAAGGTATGTCCCTCTGGGGCGGTGGATACATCCAGTCAGTTTCAAGAAATATTAAAGTAGTGGAACGTCGCCCTGGGAAAGGCAGGGTATGGATTACCAACGATTTGGAAATGGTAAAAGGAGAAACCACAAGCTCTTTCGTAAAGCTAATGGGAATGGTAGATACGATGAATGGGGTTGTAGTGCGACAGGATAACCTTTTTTCACATATATTTCCGAACGTGGATCTACAAATCCATCTCTATCGACTGCCAACAGGAATGTGGTTGGGATTGGAAGTGGAGCAACAATATGGACAGGACGGTATTGGCTTAACCACCGCAGTGCTTCACGATGAGGAAGGGCCGTTTGGACATGCCGAACAAATTTTGACGGTTCGAAAAATATCTTAACATTTGCGAATTTATTGAAATAAAAAAAGATGATTGTTCATTTATCAATCTGTATTGAAAAGTTTCTTTCATATCAATTAACCATCAAATTTCCACAACTCTTTCTATTTTTGTAAAAACACCCTCGGCAAAGCAGTATCTTGCTGCATTAAACCAGAAATTCATTTTTTAAACAAACTATATGGCTTCAATTACTAATGAAATTAACGATAAAATCGCATATCTCACCCTAAATCGTCCTGAAGTTTTCAATAGCTTCAATCGTGAAATGGCGTTGCTGCTCCAAAGCGAATTAGATGCTGCGGAAAAAAATCCTGAAGTCCGAGCAATTGTAATCACTGGAAACGGAAAGGCTTTTTGTGCAGGACAGGATTTAAAAGAAGTAACTTCACCTGAATTAAACCCAGGGTTTAAGAAAATCCTTGAGGAACATTACAACCCAATTATTTCCCGAATACGAAAAATTGAAAAACCGATAATCGCCGCTATTAACGGAGTTGCTGCAGGAGCTGGTGCAAATATAGCCTTGGCCTGTGATGTAGTAATCGCTTCGGAAAATGCGAGTTTCATCCAAGCTTTTAGCAAAATAGGGTTGGTTCCCGATAGCGCTGGAACCTTCTTTTTACCCCGCTTGATTGGCTTTCAAAAAGCTTCGGCATTGATGATGCTCGGCGATAAGGTTTCTGCTGCGGACGCTGAAAAACTCGGAATGGTATACAAAGTAGTTTCTTCCGAAAATTTCATGGACGAAGTGAATAACATTGCTACTACTATGGCGAATATGTCTACAAAAGCGCTCGGTTTAACCAAGCGATTGTTGAATAATTCATTAGAAAGTTCATTAGAAGAACAATTGGCTTTAGAGAGCAAACTTCAAATTGAAGCTGCCCAAAGTGAAGATTACGCAGAAGGAGTTGATGCATTTGTAAATAAAAGAAAACCTGAGTTTAAAGGGAGGTAAGAAGTAAGAATAACGAACATCGAACCGCAGAATGATGAAGTAACGAAACTTCGATATTCAGTATTCGTAATTCAATATTCGATACTAAAATATAGTATTCAACATTCTGAAATTTAAAAGTATGGCAACTTACAAATACGATTTAGAGGAACGACTCATTAAATTTGCCGTAGACGTAATTATCTGCTGTGGAAAAATGGATGGAAGTTTTGCTGCACAGCACTTATCCAAACAGCTAATTCGTTCAGCCACTTCCGCTGCCTTAAATTATGGAGAAGCTCAAAGTGCAGAATCCGCAAGAGATTTTCTTCATAAAATGAAACTCTGTTTAAAGGAATTGAGAGAGTCATTAGTGAATTTGAAAATTCAAAAAGGAGCAGATTTGATTAAAGATATTGCGCGGCTTGATTATCTTTTTAAAAAAAAACAATGAACTTATTGCGATTTTTGTTTCAAGTATTCGTACTTCACAGAATAAAAATAAATCCTAAATTTTAAAATTAAGAATATACTTAGATACAGCTTTTACTTCAAAATTCAGTATTCAAAATTCTTTATTCGATATTAAAAAAGTAGTAATATGATATTAAAAAACATTGGTATTATCGGCGCAGGAACAATGGGCGCTGGCATTGCACAAGTAGCTGCCACAGCTGGATGCACAGTGAAAATTTACGATACAAAAACGGACGCTTTAGAAACTTCTAAAGCCGATTTAGAAAGAATAATGGATCGCTTAGTCGAAAAAGGACGAATCGATTCCGAAGAAAAGGAGCGAATCCAAAACAATATAAAATACGTCAACACTTTAAAGGAATTGAAAGATTCTGATATGACTATTGAAGCAATCGTTGAAAATTTGGACGTTAAGAAAAACGTGTTCTCAACGCTGGAAAAATTTGTGAGTGACGATTGTATCCTCGCTTCAAACACTTCGTCATTGTCTATTGCATCTATAGCTTCTTCATTAGAAAAACCAGAACGTTGCATCGGGATACATTTTTTCAACCCGGCACCTTTGATGAAATTGGTTGAGGTTATTCCAGCCATTCAGACTTCCATAGAGGTTTTAAACACTTCAGTTAAAACTATCAAGGACTGGGGAAAAACGGTTGCCGTCGCAAAAGATACTCCTGGGTTTATCGTAAACCGTGTTGCGCGTCCGTTTTATGGTGAAGCACTTCGAATTTATGAAGAAGGAATTGCGGATTTTGCAACGATAGATTGGACAATGAAAAACTTCGGAGGTTTTAAAATGGGGCCATTCGAACTTATGGATTTTATAGGAAACGACGTAAATTATACGGTTACCGAAACCGTTTTTAAAGCTTTCTACTACGATCCGAGATACAAGCCGTCTTTTACTCAAAAACGTTTTGCAGAAGCTGGCTATCTAGGTCGTAAATCTGGTCGTGGATATTATAATTATTCCAAAAATGCCGTAAAAGCGGAACCTAATTTTCGAGAAGAATTAAATGTTGAAGTACTGGTTTTCGAAAGAATACTTGTAATGCTCATCAACGAAGCTGCCGATGCACTTTTCTGGGGTATCGCTTCGGCAGAAGATATAGATAATGCAATGACCAAAGGTGTAAACTATCCACAAGGACTATTGGCGTGGGCAAACGAAAAAGGTGTTGATTGGTGCGTCGAAAAAATGGACGAACTCTATAATGAATACCACGAAGACCGTTATCGTTGCTCGCCCTTATTGCGCAAAATGAGAAAACAAGGGTCTAAATTCGATGTTTAATTCAATTTATTTGAATCCAAAAGTAATAGGCTTACACAATAAAACACCAAACAAAATAAATCACTATTCGAGAATTTCAAGGAATTGGTGACCACCATTTCAGAAGAAACGGAAGGAGCTAATTACAACATTTAGATTCTCTAAATTATTATATTATGAAAAAATATACATATTTGATTCTAGCTGTAACGCTTGTTTTTGGATCCTGCGGAAACAAGAAAGAAGAGCAGAAGGCCCAAATCAATGAAACCGCCGAAACTGTGTTAGAAAAAGCAAAAAGAATTCACGATAACGTCATTACAATCGATACTCATGTGGATTTTGATGTGCGCAATTTCACTTCAGAAACAAACTACACCCAAGAACTTCCTATTCAGGTAGATTTACCTAAAATGAATGCGGGCGGTTTGGATGCTGTGTTTTTAATCGTTTATACAGGGCAGGGCGAATTGACCGATGAAGGTTATAAAAAAGCTTATGAAAATGCAGATGCTAAATTCAAAGCAATTCACCGCTTAACTGAAGAAATTGCTCCTGATCAGATTGAATTGGCGACTACTGCCGATGATGTTCGGAGTATTGTAAAATCAGGTAAAAAAGTTGCGCTCATTGGTATAGAAAATGGGTATCCTATGGGTAAGGATATTTCTAAACTTCAAGAGTTTTACGACCTTGGCGCTCGCTATATCTCCTTAGCTCACAACGGACATAACCAATTGGCAGATTCCAATACAGGAGAGGGGGACAATGTTTGGCTTTATGAAAACAACTTGAGTAAGCTAGGAAAAGAAGCTGTTGCCGAACTCAACCGTTTGGGAATAATGATCGATGTTTCGCATCCTTCAACAGGTTCAAATAAAGAGACATTAGCACTTTCAAAAGCACCCGTAATTGCGTCACACTCTTCAGCACGAGCTGTGAATGATGTAAGTAGAAACCTTTGGGACGACGAACTATTGGCTATTAAACAAAACAGGGGCGTGGTTCAAGCCGTCGCATTTTCTAGTTACTTAAACTCTAAAAAAGATTCAATTCATAAAGCAGCATCCCGAAATATTCTTGAAGAAATTGCAAAAGATATGGATATGCAGATACTCACTTGGCAAGAGTATAGCAAGTTGGACGAAACTGAAGCCGATGCGTATCTCGATAAATACAGAGCCTTACAGGCCAAAGCTAAACCTCGTATTGAAAAAGAAGTGAACCCTATTGCGCCACCCGTGGATGTAAAGGATTTTGTTGAACATATCGATTATATGGTAAAACTAATCGGCATTGACCACGTGGGAATCAGTTCCGATTTTGACGGAGGTGGCGGAGTTGAAGGTTGGAGAGATGCTTCAGAGACGTTTAATGTAACTTTAGAGTTGGTTGAACGCGGTTATAGCGAAGAGGATATTAAAAAACTTTGGGGTGAAAACTTACTTCGTGTTATGGATGAAGTAGCAGAAGTTGCAACTAAACTGCAAAGCAAAAGAGCAATTAATTAAAACATCTTTGCAACTTATCACATCAAAAAAAGCCTTCCCGGAAATTATTCAGAAAGGCTTTTTTGTTTAGTCAAGGTTCTGTGTTATGGAGCGATATACTCATAACTCGCCTGCAATCCTAGAGGAATACCTAACGCCCAATAAACCAAAAGGAAAATTGTCCATAAAACGAAGAACGCGATAGAATAAGGTACCATTGTAGAAACCAACGTTCCTATTCCCGTGCCTTTTACATACTTCTGACAGTAAACCACTACCAACGGGAAATAAGGCATCAGTGGTGTGATAATATTCGACACCGAATCTCCAACTCTATAGGAAGCTTGCGTAAGATCGGGTGAAATCCCCAATTGCATCAACATTGGAACCATTATAGGAGCGATAAGCGCCCATTTTGCAGATGCCGATCCAATAAAAATATTCACAAAGCCAGTAAGTACGATAATTCCTACAATTGTAATTTGGGCAGGTAGGTTTAAAGCCTGTAGTCCTGACGCTCCTTTTAACGCCAACAGTGCTCCAAGATTCGATTTTGCAAAAGCATCGATAAACAACGCACAGAAAAAAGCCATCACTATATAGTAACTCATGCCGCTCATAGATTTGGTCATACTTTCAATAATGTCTTTACTTGTTTTAAAAGTTTTCGACATCATTCCATAAACCACTCCAGGAATTAAGAAAATGATAAAAATCAACGGTACAATAGACTGCATTAAAGGCGCAGAAAAAGAGGTGATTTCGCCCTCGGCATCACGTAAGGCAGAGTCTTCAGGGAAAGCCCAAAAGAAAAGTCCTATCAAACCTAAAATCATTGCTAGACAGGCCGTATAAAATGCCTTTTTTTCTTTTTTATCCAAGGCACCCATATTTACCTCTTCTCCTTCTTCAACAACTACGGGAACTTTTTTCAATCTTGGTTCCACAATTCTGTCGGTAACGTACCATCCAATTAAAACAATTAGAATAGTCGATGCCGAAGTAAAATACCAGTTGTTTAAAGGGTTTAATTGAATGGCAGGGTCAATAATTCTAGCTGCAGATTGTGTAAACCCTTGTAGTAAAGGGTCAATTCCTGAAGGCACGAAATTAGCACTAAAGCCGCCAGAAACTCCAGCAAAAGCGGCTGCTATACCCGCAATTGGGTGTCGTCCTGCGGCATAAAATATTATTCCGCCCAACGGAATTACCAAAACGTAACCCGCATCAGTTGCTGTGTGAGAAACAATGGCAACCAATACTAACATTGGAGTTAAAAGTTTTTTAGGAGTTACTTTCAACATCGATTTTAGTCCAGCATTTATAAATCCTGAATGTTCCGCGACTCCCACTCCAAGCATTGCAACAAGCACGATTCCCAACGGAGCAAAGCTGGTAAAAGTGGTTACCATTCCTGACAAAAACTTCGCTAAAGCTGCGCTAGTTAGTAAATTATGTATTTGAATGGCTTCCCCTGTGGAAGGGTCGATTTCCGAAAATTGAACCGAGGAAAAAAGGGCAGATAACACCCAAATTAGCAGCATTAAGCCGAAAAATAAAATCGCGGGATCGGGAAGTTTGTTTCCAATGCGTTCAACCGAATCTAGAATGCGAGTAACGAATCCCTTTTTTTCTGAAGTAGTGTCTTTTGTTGTATTCATGTCTTTTTTGTAGGAACAGTCAAATTATTAGTATATCAATCCATTTGCAGATTAAAAAAAGGACTAACTTACAATTATTTCTTAAAATTTACCGAATTAAGATGCTTAGAATGTCAATAACGCTAATATTTTTGCGTTAAATTCATTTTAAGTAATTCGGTAATATCCCGTTTTTAAATAAGCGCCTTCATCAAAAGCTACAGGATGATCGATGTCGTGTTGTGTAAATTCTTCCAATTCAAAAGGAACTCCCAATCGCTCAAATTCTTCTTGATGCACCTCTAAAAACTCATTGGCCGAAATTCTTGACGAACAGGAAGCCAAAATCAATATTCCTTTTTTCCTCGTTAGCTGAATTCCTAAAGTTGTTAATTCTGCATACTTTTTTTTAGCTACATCTATTTCCTTTTTACTTTTTGCGAAAGATGGTGGGTCGATTATCACAATGTCATATTGCTTTTTCTTAGTAACCAATTCCTTTAATAGTACAAAAGCGTCACCATCTAAGATTAAGTGTTGTCCTGAATGTTCGTTTAATTGAGTATTTTGTTTCGCCAGCTCCAAGGCTTGTTTGCTAAAATCTAGGCTCGTTACTTCTTTTGCGCCACCCGATAATGCGTGAACTGAAAAGCCGCCAGCGTATGAAAACACGTCTAAAACAGTTTTGTTTTTTGAAATTTGACCAACTTTATATCGGTTAGCACGGTGGTCTAAGAAAAATCCAGTTTTATGTCCAAGTAATACATCTGCTTGAAACTGTACTCCATATTCTTTAAAAGAGACAATAGAGTTTTTGAAATCTCCAAAAAGCACATCGCCTTCCTTAGAAGGGATATTCATTTTCTGAAGGTTCCTGCTCAGGCGAAGCACTAGACTTTCTGCGTTACTTATTTCGGCAATTGCCGGTACTATCATTTTCAGGTAAGGTAGCCAAATGGGAGAATACAGTTTTACAACGCCAACTTTATTATAAACATCAACAATAAGACCTGGCAAGCTATCATTTTCACCAAAAATCAAGCGATAAGCATTGGTGTCTGTTTCTAATAACGGCTTTCGAATTTGAAATGCTTCAAAAATTTTTTCCTTAAAAAACATCTCATCAATTTTTGCTGAACCCCCTAAATGAATCATTTTTATCCGAATGGGCGAATCGGGATCGTACAAACCAATGCCAAACACTTTGTTATTCCGCTGATCAAATAAAACGGCAAGATCGCCAGCTTTACCGGCCTTGTTAATTTTTTCAATACTATCAGAAAAAATCCAAGGATGTCCTTGTTTTACAATCTTTTCTGCTCCTATTCGCAGTTTTACAGCCAATGCAATTGGGTTTGTCATAATGAGTTTTTTGAAGCGGTGAAAGTATAGTTATTTTAAATAAGAAAAAAGAATAGCGAAACCCATAGGAAATATTGAAGTATTATAAAGTTGGAGTTTTTGAAGAAATCTATTTATATTATTCTATTTTTGATAGAAATGAAGCTTATTTCACCTTACAATCAAATATGAAAGAAGGAAATACAAAAGTAGGAAGTGTAAAAATCAATCCTGAAGAAATTCCAGTTAAAATGCTTTCGTTAGACCCATTTAGCTCGTGGCTCGGAATTGAAATTCTGGAAGCCGAAAAAGGCAGGGTTAAGCTTGGAATGCGCATTCGGAAAGAAATGCTCAATAGTATGAATAAAGCCCATGGCGGCATTTCATATTCGTTGGCAGATACTGCTTTCGGGTTTGCTGCAAATACGCACGGAAAATATGCAGTGTCTATTGAAACTTCAATTAATCATATTGAAGCGCTAAATGAAGGCGATTATTTAATAGCAGAATCTGTAATTGAAAAAGTAGGCAATAAACTTGGGTTTAATATTGTGGAAATAAAACGAGGCGATGATTTGGTAGCCCTTTTTAAAGGAGTGGTTTATAGAACCTCGAAAGATTGGACTGAAGAATAAAAAAAGTAGGTGTATAAACAGGCCCCATAATTTTCTAATACTTCAAATTTGGAACATAATTATTCATTTGCTTCCTATGTAAATTTGAATAGTTTTTTTAAATTTCATTTAAGAGAAAATATTTGTGTGGATAGCTTTACAGTTGCTTTTTCATATCTTCATTATTTTCAATAAATCATAGTAATTGTTATCGCTTTTTAGTGTTAAAAGACAGAAGGTAAGGTGATTTTTTAACACCTAGATAGATTAGAATTTTTGGTAAAGCTTAACGTTTTAGAAATGTACTTTTCTATAGTTTTACCAAGCTGTTTATAAACCAAATAAGAAAAATGCAAATGAAAATATACCCTATAGATCGAATAAAAAGACCTTTTGTGAAAATGATGAAAGAGGAGAAGTCTGGATCCCTTGTTTTAGGATTTAGTATTCTTGTCGCATTTGCACTCGCTAACTCTCCGTGGCACGAACAATATCATCTCTTTTTTGAACACAAGCTTGGTTTTCAATTCGATGGAAAACCCTATTTAGAATACACTATTTCCGAATGGATTAACGATGGGTTAATGGCTATGTTCTTTTTTGTCGTTGGGTTGGAACTCAAAAGAGAAATCGTGGCAGGGGAACTATCGAATATTCGAAAGGCAATGTTGCCAATTTCGGCTGCAATTGGTGGAATGATAGTTCCAGCAATAATTTATCTTCTATTGAATCCAACAGGAGAAGTTCACAGCGGATGGGGTATCCCAATGGCTACCGATATTGCTTTGGCTCTTGGTGTGCTCTACCTTTTAGGAAATAGAATACCATTAGTTTTAAAGGTTTTTTTAACGGCTTTAGCAATTGTCGATGACCTTGGAGCTGTTTTGGTTATCGCATTCTTCTATACTTCAAATATTTCATTTTTAAATCTGGCGTTAGGCTTCGCGTTTCTGATGTTGATGTTTATCGGAAACCGTTTGGGTGTGAGAAACCTCTTTTACTATGCTATAATTGGCATTGTAGGGGTATGGACAGCATTTTTACTATCTGGAATCCACGCTACAATTGCCGCAGTATTAGCTGCCTTCATGATTCCTGCTGAAGTAAGAATTAAAGAAGGTATTTATGTAGCTCGTATTAAAAAACACTTACTTCGTTTTACGCATACCGATCCAAATGATAATATCCCAACCCTAACTCACGAACAATTAGAAATTTTAGAAAGAGTTAATGAAGATACCAAGAGGGCTATGCCACCATTGCAAAAACTTGAGCATGCAATGACTCCTTTCGTGAACTTTGTTGTGCTTCCTATTTTTGCGCTGGCAAATGCCGGGGTTACCGTGTTTAATATAGATGTTGATACACTATTTAACACCAATGTTGCCATCGGAGTTGGATTAGGGCTTATTTTAGGAAAGCTTTTTGGTATCGTAGGTTTTTCTTGGTTAGCTGTTAAATTGAAAATCTCATCGTTTCCAAAAGAAATGAATCTTAAAAACCTCGCTGGTTTAGCACTTTTAGCATCAATCGGATTTACAATGTCGCTTTTTATTACCCAATTAGCTTTCTCTCACGAAGAATATAAAACACAGGCAAAAATTGGAATTTTCGTCGCGTCTATACTTGGTGGTCTTTTAGGTTATTTGATTCTAAGGAAACAACCAAAATAGAAATCGACTTCCATATAAATAATTTAAAAGCTATAACTAATCAATAAAATATGAAGTGGAAAGGAAGGAGACAAAGTGATAACCTCGACGATCGTCGTGGAATGAGTTCTAAAGGTAAACTTGCCGCAGGAGGAGGTGTTATAGCCTTAATTATTATTGCGTTACAGTTTTTTGGTGGTGAAACAGGCAAAACCCTAGCGCCTATTGTTGAACAAATTGGAAATAGTCAAACCATTCAGCAAACCGAACAAAGAGAACTCACTGCGCAAGAAAAAGAAATGGGCGCTTTTATGGGAACCGTCTTAGCAGATACTGAAGACATTTGGAGTCAAATTTTTAATGAGAATAATCTAGGGCAATACCAAAAACCTACGATGGTTCTTCTTACCGATGCAGTTAGTACGGGTTGCGGAAATGCCAGTTCGGCTTCTGGGCCTTTTTATTGCCCTGCCGACCAAAACGTATATATGGATTTGGCGTTTTTTGACAAATTAAAGACTCGTTTTGGAGCAAAAGGTGGAGATTTTGCAATTGCTTACGTAACTGCGCACGAAATAGGTCATCACGTGCAAACACTTCTCGGAACATCACAAAAAGTAAGTAAACTCCAACGACAAACTAACAAAACCGAAGCCAATAAACTTTCCGTAGCTTTGGAACTTCAAGCAGACTTTTACGCGGGAGTTTGGGCGCATTATAACAGGGAATATTTAGAAGAAGGCGATATTGAAGAAGCCCTAAGTGCCGCAAATGCCGTTGGAGACGATGCGATTCAAAAAAGAACAAGAGGAGATGTAATTCCAGACAGCTTTACCCACGGAACCTCTGACCAACGTATGAAATGGTTTATGAAAGGGTATAATACAGGGGATGTAAAACAAGGCGACACCTTTTCAGAAATAATAAATTAACAAAAAGATTAATGATTGTTGTTTAACGATTTTTGATTCGAAAGGGAAAATCAAAAATCGTCAATCGTTAATCTAAAATCAAAAATCAAAATGGAAGCATATATAATTGACGGAATAAGAACGCCAATAGGAAGTTATCAAGGTTCATTAAGCACAATTAGAACAGACGATTTAGCAGCTTTGGTAATTGCAGAAGTCGTAAAACGAAATCCAAACATTCCAACAGAAGCTTATGACGATGTTATCCTGGGCTGTGCTAATCAAGCTGGAGAAGATAATAGAAACGTTGCTAGAATGGCATCCCTTTTAGCAGGATTGCCAGTAACAGTTCCAGGCGAAACAGTAAACAGGCTTTGTAGTAGTGGCCTATCAGCAATTATCCACGCCAATCGTGCTATAAAAGCAGGCGATGGCGATTTGTTTATAGCAGGCGGTGTGGAGCACATGACTCGCGGACCATATGTGGTAGCAAAGCCATCCAAAGCTTTTGGAACAGATGCAAAAATGTATGATTCTAGCTTCGGCTGGCGATTTGTTAATCCTAAAATGCACGACATGTATGGCACAGATGGAATGGGAAATACTGCTGAGAACCTAGTCGAAAAGTATAACATTTCGAGAGAAGATCAAGATAAATTTGCTCACTGGAGCCAAATGAAAGCTGCCAAAGCACAAGAAAATGGTCGATTGGCAAAAGAAATTGTTACGGTTCAAATTCCCCAACGTAAAAAGGATCCTATTAAATTTTCAAAAGATGAATTTGTAAAGCCCGGCACCACTTTAGGGATTTTAGGGAAATTACGCCCTGCCTTTAAAAGAGATGGCGGTAGTGTTACAGCTGGAAATTCTTCTGGTTTAAACGATGGAGCGGCAGCAACAATTATTGCTTCCGAAGATGCTGTAAAGAAGTATAATCTAAAACCACTAGCGAGAATTGTTAGTTCTGCGGTTGTGGGTGTTGAACCTAAAATCATGGGTATCGGTCCCGTGGAAGCTGCAAACAAAGCTTTGAAAATAGCAGGTCTAACTATGGACGACATGGATGTTATTGAGCTTAATGAAGCATTCGCCGCTCAAGCTTTGGCTTGTACCCGAGCTTGGGGCTTAGCAGATGATGATTCACGACTTAACCCCAACGGCGGTGCAATCGCAATTGGGCATCCACTTGGAGTTACTGGTGCAAGAGTCGCATATTCAGCAGCTTTGGAATTAAAAGAACAGAATAAAAGATATGCGTTAGTTACTATGTGTATTGGCGTTGGACAAGGTTATGCTTCAATAATCGAACGAATTCCTGCGTAGGCAGAAATCTCTGGAGTGAAAGCAACTTTAGATTTCAGATATTCTGAAAGTGCCATATTAAACCAGCCGAAGAATGTTCTTGTTTTGGCCAAAGCTAAAATAAACCTCTTTCCTGCAAGGTGTCGTTTTCTTTTTACGATAGTAAAAAAGAAAACCTCCTTGTAGGTTTAATGACCAATATGAACTATATTTACAAAAAATAAATATAAAATGGCAACATTTACATCATCATTACCAGACCATCTCTTAGAGCAGCTATCCCAGGCAGCGAAAGATCTTCAACTGCCAAAGAATAAGATAATTGAAAAAGCACTTGAAATTTATCTTGAGCAGTTAGATCGTGCTGCTTTTCTAAAATCTTATAAAAAAATGGCTAATGATCCTGATATGCTTGCAATGGCTGAAGAAGGTATGGCAGATTACTTTAAACAACTTGAAGATTTAGACAAAGAATGAAGCAGGCAGAAATTTGGGATGTTTATTTTGACCCAGTTTTGGGGAGTGAACAAAGTGGGCGCCGTCCAGCTCTAATAATTTCAGGAAATTTGGCAAATAATAACCTGAATACGATTATAGCTTGTCCCTTAACGTCGAAACTAAAAAACTATCACGGTAATTTAATTTTAAAGCCATCAGCTAGCAATGGATTATCAAAAACATCGGAAGTTATGACAGTTCACATTCGTTCTTTGTCAAAAGAGCGATTTTTGAAAAAAGTGGGTGCGATTTCAATGTCTGATTTTCAAATTGTAAAAGAGGGGCTTGACAAAATCATAAAATATTGATAATCAATGAAAAAACTACATAATTACGTTACAGGACAATGGAGAACAGGGAATGGAGAAGGCGTGCCTATGCACGACGCCATAACCGGTGAAGTCGTTGCCCTTTCAGATACAGAAGGACTGGATTTTGGCGAAATCCTTCATTACGGAAGAACAAAAGGAGGCGAGGTACTTCGCAAGATGACTTTTCAAGAACGCGGGAATATGCTAAAATCCCTTGCGCTTCACCTAGTAAAAAAGAAAGCCGATTTTTATGAAATCAGCTATAGAACCGGCGCAACGAAAGTTGATAGCTGGATAGATATTGAAGGTGGTTTTGGAAACTTATTTGCAAATGCTTCCCTTCGAAAGTTATTTCCAAATCAATCCTATCACGTTGAAGGAGATCCTATAGATCTTTCCCGTGGTGGCCGTTTTATGGCGCATCATATTATGGTGCCCAAACGCGGAGTTGCAGTACATATAAACGCTTTTAACTTCCCAGTATGGGGAATGTTGGAAAAATGTGCCGTAAACTGGATGGCAGGTGTTCCTGCGGTTGTAAAGCCAGCAACAAACACTTCTTTTTTAACTGAAGCCGTAGTTCGTGAAATTATAACTTCAGGAATTTTACCTGAAGGTGCTTTACAATTAATTACAGGTTCAGCAAGAAGTATTCTTGACACTGTGGAATCACAAGATGTTGTAACTTTTACTGGGTCGGCAAGTACGGGTAGAATGTTGAAGGCACATAAAAGAATAATTGAGGAAGCAGTGCCTTTCACAATGGAAGCTGATAGCTTAAATGCTTCGATTTTAGGTGAAGACGCCGTTCCAGGAACTCCAGAATTCGACCTTTTTATCAAAGAAGTTAGAAATGAAATGACAGTAAAGTGCGGGCAAAAATGTACTGCAATTCGTCGTGTGATTGTTCCACAAGACTTGGTTGAAGATGTTCAAATTGCCCTTGGAAAAGCACTTTCCAAAGTAACTATTGGAGATCCTCGATTAAAAGAAGTGCGAATGGGTTCTTTGGTGAGTATGGACCAAGTTCAGGAAGTTAGGGAGCGCGTTCAAGAATTGTCAAAAACCGCAAGTATTGTTTATGGCGATTTAGATAAAATAGATGTTATTGGTGCCGATGCTAAAAAAGGCGCTTTCTTAGCTCCAATTTTACTTCGTGAAGACAATCCGTTCAAAAATCTTTCCGTTCACGAAACCGAAGCTTTCGGTCCTGTGAGTACTATAATGCCGTACAACGATTTAGATGAAGCAATCCTGTTGGCCCAAATGGGTAAAGGTTCATTAGTTTCATCTATCGCGACAAATGATGATAAAATTGCAAAGGATTACGTAATCAACGCAGCTTCCCATCACGGTCGAATTTTAGTATTAAACCGCGAAAGTGCCAAAGAAAGTACAGGTCACGGCTCACCATTGCCAAGTTTAGTCCATGGAGGTCCAGGACGTGCTGGAGGGGGCGAGGAAATGGGCGGAATGCGCGGAATAAAGCATTATATGCAGCGCACAGCCATTCAAGGTTCGCCAACAACATTAACCGAAATTACAGGAATCTATCAAGCAAACGCAAAATATAAAGAAGCGGAACACCATCCGTTTAAATATCATTGGGAAGACATCCAACCTGGAATGTCCCTAAAAACACACAAACGCACGCTTACAGATTCAGATATTATAAGCTTTGCGAATCTTACTTGGGATCATTTTTATGCGCATACCGACATTACTTCTTTAGATGGAAGTATTTTTGAACAGCGAACTGCTCATGGTTATTTCATTATTGCAGCCGCAGCAGGATTATTTGTTTATCCAAATAAAGGACCTGTAGCAGCGAATTATGGTTTAGAGGATTGCCGATTTTTACGTCCGCTGTATCACAACGACACCATCTATGTGCGATTAACGTGTAAACAAAAGATTGACCGAGACGTTGCATCCGCAGAACATCCAAGCGGAATTGTAAAATGGTTCGTTGAGGTTTTTGACGCCGAAGATGAGTTGGTGGCTGTTGCTACAATCTTAACAATGGTTCAGAAAAAACAAGAAGTTTTTGTTGAAATGACTGATGAAAAGATTCAGGAATTATTGAATAAATTAACCGAAGATTCCAAACCAAAATGGGGAATTATGACACCTCAGCATTTAGTGGAACACTTGGAAGAAGGATACAGAATTCTTTCTGGAGAAAAACAGGATTTTGACATTGCAACTCC
This sequence comes from Aequorivita viscosa, assembly GCF_900106795.1. Classification (GTDB taxonomy): domain Bacteria; phylum Bacteroidota; class Bacteroidia; order Flavobacteriales; family Flavobacteriaceae; genus Aequorivita; species Aequorivita viscosa. Next base: position 39,431 of record NZ_FNNS01000022.1, read on the forward strand.
AGAAAAGATTTTAGATAAAGTTCATAACAGTTTATATAATTACGAGAAGTTTCCTCAAAACTCACATTTCCCAACAATGAAAAAAGGAGAATTGGAAGATTTAAAACATCCAGACTTGGCAACGGCAAAGGAAAAGTTTTTTGAAGCCAGAGAGGAATATAAAACCTTCTTCAAAGAAAACCCTGACGCAGTATTAAAAAACATGGTGTTTGGTGAATTGAATAAATATGCATCGTATTTGTTAGAAAGAAAACACCTAAATCACCATTTTGAGCAGTTTAATTTGCTGTAGCAAATTAAACTGTTTCTGCGCACCCGTTGCGCAGTCACTTGAACCCAACTCAAATGTCGATTGAACTATGCCGCGTGAACATAAATACTACACCTACATCCTAACACACGAAAGGAATTACATTTTTTACGTAGGCGTAACAAATAATATTGAAAGAAGGATTTTTGAACATAAAAACGCAACCCATAAAACCCATGTTGGTTTTTATAATATTAAAAAATTGGTTTAATTTGAATAGCATCAGTGGATTCAAGAGGCAATCAGAAGAGAGAAAACCATAAAAAAATGGAAGCGGGAATGGAAGGTAAACATCATTACAGAAAATAATCCGAAGTGGTTAGATTTAAGTGATGGGTGGGATCTTTCCAAGTTTGAGAAGAACAAAGGATAAAACGAATGCGGAGCGGATCCGTAAAAAAATATTAGGAACTAGCATTAAACCGTATGCGGTACGGAAGTTTAATACTAAGCTGAAGAATCATTAAAACGAATGCGGAATAAATCCGCATTTACAAGACAATAAAATATGAGCGGAGAACCATACGTAAAACAAAATACCGAAAACGGAATCGCAACCATCGAATTTTTTCACCCTGCACACAATAGTTTGCCAGGAGATTTGTTGGCAAAACTTGCAAATACGATTACCGAAGCTGGAAATGACGATAAAATAAAAGTAATAATTTTAAAAAGTGGTGGCGACAGAACCTTCTGTGCAGGCGCCAGTTTCACTGAATTGATAAGCATCAACGATGCCGAAACTGGAAAAGTATTTTTCAGTGGGTTTGCAAATGTGATTAATGCAATGCGCAAATGCCCTAAATTTATCATTGGTAGAATTCAAGGAAAAACAGTTGGTGGTGGAGTAGGAGTGGCATCTGCGACAGATTATTGTATGGCAACCAAGTTTGCTGCAATTAAACTGAGTGAACTGAATGTGGGTATTGGTCCATTTGTAGTCGGTCCAGCTGTAGAGCGCAAACTAGGTCTAAGTGGAATGAGTCAAATAGCCATCGATGCCAATACTTTTTACGATGCCGAATGGGCAAAACAAAAAGGATTGTACAATCAGGTTTATGAGTCTGTAGAAGAATTGGACGAAGCAGTTCAAAAGTTCGCAAAAGGGCTTTGTAACTACAATCCAGAAGCAATGAAAGAAATGAAAAAAGTTTTCTGGAGCGGCACCGAAAATTGGGATGAACTTTTAGCCGAAAGAGCTGTTATTTCAGGAAGATTAGTACTTAGTGATTTCACGAAAGAAACGCTGAAGAGATTTGAGGAGTAGTTTTTAGAGAGAAGTTTGTAGAGGGTAGAATGCAGCATACAATGATAAGTCAATATCATTTTAAATTTGAAGAGTTGCATGTGTATCAAAAAGCCATTGAGTTTGGAGAATTGGTACATTCGCAAATAGCTGCTTTTCCTAAAATCGAAGATTATAGACTATCTGCTCAGTTCGCTCGTGCGGCAAATTCTATATCATTTAACATAGCTGAAGGTTCAGGAAGTTCAGATGCAAGTTTTTTAAATTATCCTAGAATATCAAGAGATAGCTCACGAGAAGGCCTAACGGCAACTACTAAAGCATTAGTAAGAAATTATATAACACTCGAACAATGTGAGAAAAACAGAGGGTTGTTGGTAGAAATAAATAAGATGCTAGCAGCTTTAATGAAACACCTAAATAATAAAAATAGTCCCTAACCCACTATTCTCTACTCCCTAAAAACTTAATCATGATTTATTCCTTTAGAGGCCACATCCCCATAATCCACGAATCCAGTTTTGTTCACCCTTTGGCGGCTGTAACAGGCAATGTAATTATCGGAAAAAACTGTTATATTGGCCCTGGTGCGGCAATTCGTGGCGATTGGGGTGAAATTATTCTGGAAGATGGTGTAAACGTCCAAGAAAACTGTACTATACATATGTTCCCAGGTAAGAGTATTGTGCTGAAAGAAGGCGCTCACGTGGGCCACGGCGCAGTAATTCACGGAGCCAATTTGGGCAGAAATTGCTTGATTGGTATGAATAGTGTAATTATGGACGATGCCGAAATTGGTGATGAATGCATCGTTGGCGCACTGAGTTTTGTGAAAGCCGAAGAGAAGTTTCCAAAGAGAAAGTTGATTGTTGGCAATCCAGCAAAAGCCATTAAAGATATTTCCGAAGAAATGATAGCGTGGAAAACAGCGGGAACGAGATTGTATCAGCAATTGCCAACAGACTGCCACGAGGGTTTAAGGGAAGTTGAGCCTTTGCGTGAAATACCTAAAAACAGACCAATTCAAGAAGATTTTTATAAAACCTTGGAAGAATATAAAAAACAGTAAATGACGGAGTTCTTCCAGGTTTTTGAAACTTGTGAGGTCTAATACAGCATAAACTAATGAATAAACAAGAATTCAAAATGCCCAAAATGGGCGAAAGCATAACCGAAGGCACCATCATTGAATGGCATGTTAATGAAGGTGATTCTTTTGAAGAAGGCGATATACTACTTGAAGTCGCTACCGATAAAGTGGATAATGAGGTGCCTGCACCTTACTCTGGGAATATGGTTGAACACAAATTCAGCAATGGAGATGTAGTACCAATCGGGAAGGTGATTGCAATTTTAGAAGCTTCAGACGTAAAGAGTTCGAATCATGCCATAGGAAAGTCGTCATCTTCACCTAAGAAAAATAAGATTACTGAGCAAAGCCGAAACACAAATTCATCTTCAAAAAACCAGGTTACTGAGCCTAGATCAAGTACAACTTCAAAATCTTTCAAGGTAAACGAAAATATCTTTATTTCGCCTTTAGTTGATAGCATTGCCCGTAAAAACCATATCAGTTACGAAGAGCTTGCTAGAATTCCTGGAACTGGGAAAGATGGAAGATTGCGCAAGAGTGATGTTTCAGAATATATAGAAAACGGACGCCCCTTTAAATTTGCGCAAAATTCCCACGAAGGCGAAAATCCCACGTTCCAAGTTCCCAATTTAAAATTTGACAAAGGCAAGGGCAAGATTGTCGAAATGGACCGTATGCGGCAAATGATTGCCGATCATATGGTTTTTTCCAAACATACTTCTCCACACGTTACTGCTTATGTTGAAGCAGATTTAACTGAAATGGTAAATTGGAGAAATACGAATAAAATTCCGTTTCAAGAGAAGTATGGCGAACGTTTAACATTCACACCTTTATTTGTGGAAGCTGTGGCCAAAGCAATCAAGGATTTTCCAATGATAAATTCATCCTTAGATGGAAAAAATGTCATTGTAAAAGATGAAATTAATATCGGAATGGCAACGGCCTTACCTTCAGGAAACCTAATTGTTCCGGTTGTAAGAAATGCCGATAAAAAGAATTTAAAAGAATTAGCTGCAGCTACAAATGAACTTGCTGGAAAAGCGCGTGACAACAAACTAAAAGCTGACGACACAAAGGGCAGCACATTTACAATCAGTAATGTAGGTACTTTTGGCAGCTTAATGGGTACACCCATTATCAACCAGCCGGAAGCCGCGATTTTGGCCGTGGGAGTTATCAAAAAACGTGCTGAGGTAATGGAACGAGAAGAAGGGGATAGCATTGAAATAAGACAAATGATGTATCTTTCACTCTCTTTCGATCATAGAATCGTTGATGGATATTTGGCAGGTTCTTTTTTAAGAAGGATTGCTGATTATATGGAGAAGTTTGATTCCAATAGAAAAATATAAGGTTATTTAAACCCAAAGGTTTCCAAAAACCTTTGAGGTCTTTGGTCGATACTATTTTGATTTAAAACGCAAAATTGCAACAGTAAAAAACAAAATAGACCTCACAGGTCTCAAAGACCTGTGAGGTCTCCAAACAACTTAAATTCGTGAATCCGTGGTTAAGAAAATAAACAAAGAAACCCTTAAAAAAGCCTTCAAAACTCTCGTCACCGCAAAAGCAATGACAGATATTTATGAAGAGAACTTCAAAACAGTTTCAAAATATGTTCACGCTACCTCTCGTGGACACGAAGTGATACAAATTGCTGCTGGCATGCAACTCTTGCCACAAGATTATGTATTTCCATATTACAGAGACGACTCAATTCTACTTTCTATCGGAATGACACCATATGAATTGATGCTTCAGGTTTTGGCGAAAAAAGACGATCCATTTTCAGGTGGACGAACCTATTATTCGCACGCTAGTTTACGGGATAACGATAAACCAAAAATTCCACATCAAAGTTCAGCTACGGGAATGCAAGCAATACCAGCAACAGGTGTGGCTTTAGGGTTTCATTATCGCGAAAGCGGTAATCTCTTTGATGACGCACAAAATTCAAGTGTTGCAGCAAATACTAAAACAAAGAATTCTTCAAGTGATTACGATTCGTACGTTCATTCTAAAGATTCCCGTCTGCGCGGGAATGCACCAATTGTTATTTGTAGTCTAGGCGATGCTTCCGTTACTGAAGGTGAAGTTGCCGAAGCTTTTCAGATGGCAGTTTTAAAGAAGTTACCAATTCTTTATTTAGTTCAGGATAATGGTTGGGATATTTCGGCAAACGCTGAAGAAACAAGAGCTCAAGACGCTTTTGAATACGTACAAGGATTTAAAGGATTGGAAGCTGTAACTATAGACGGTACCGATTTTGAAGAAAGCTATAACACACTTCAAGATGTAATTTCAAAGATAAGAACCGAGCGCAGGCCGTTTTTGGTCCACGCCAAAGTTCCATTGTTGAATCATCACACTTCTGGAGTTAGGATGGAGTTTTACCGCGATGATTTGGAGGAAGCACGAAGCCGTGATCCATATCCGAAAATCATTAAATTATTACTCGATAATGATTTTAACCAAAACGAACTTGACGAAATTGAAACTGAAGTTAAAATCCAAGTTAAAAACGCATTGGAAAAAGCACTTAAAGCTGAAGATCCAAAGCCAGAAGATTTATTCACACACGATTTTGCGCCCACACCCATTACTGAAGAAGTTGGAGATAGAAGTCCAGCTGGCGCAGAGAAAGTGGTAATGGTAGATTGTGCACTTTCTGCACTTGAAGAAATTATGCATAAGCACCCGGAATCACTTTTATACGGTCAGGATGTAGGACGTAGATTGGGCGGAGTTTTCCGTGAAGCTGCTACATTAGCCGAGAAGTTTGGTGATAATCGGGTGTTTAACACGCCAATTCAAGAAGCTTTTATTGTTGGAAGTACGGTTGGAATGAGTGCCGTTGGTTTAAAACCATTCGTAGAGGTTCAGTTTGCTGATTATATTTGGCCAGGACTAAATCAACTTTTCACGGAAGTTTCGCGTAGCTGTTATCTTTCGGAAGGAAAATGGCCAGTTTCAATGGTTTTACGTGTGCCAATTGGTGCTTATGGAAGCGGTGGGCCATACCACTCATCTTCTGTAGAAAGTGTTGTTGCAAATATTCGAGGTCTAAAAATAGCCTACCCGAGTAATGGTGCTGATTTAAAAGGGCTACTCAAAGCAGCTTATTACGACCCGAATCCGGTTGTGATTTTTGAACATAAAGGGCTTTATTGGAGTAAAGTAAAAGGTACTAAGGGAGCGACATCTGTTTTACCCGCAGAGGATTATATTTTACCTTTCGGAAAAGCTTGGGTATTACAAGAAATTTGGAAGCAAGAAGACGAAGAAACGCTTTCTATAATCACTTATGGTATGGGTGTACACTGGGCCATGAATGCTTCTGAGGAACTTGGAATGCAAGATAAAATTGAAGTAGTTGACCTTAGAACATTGCATCCGTTAGATTATGAAACAGTATTTAAGTCGGTAAAAAAGTGTGGAAAATGTTTAGTTGTAACTGAAGAACCTTCAGAAAACGGATTTAGTAGGGGTCTACAAGGTAGAATCCAAGAAGAGTGTTTCCAGCAATTGGATGCGCCTGTAATGTTAATTGGTTCAGAAAACATGCCAGCAATTCCACTTAATTCTGTTTTGGAGGAAACCATGATTCCTTCAACAGAAAAGGTGAAGAAGAAGATTTTGGAAGTTTTGAACTACTGATTTTATGAAATGCATATCTCTTATTTAAGTAACTGATATTCATTTAATCGTATTTTTTCTGTATAGAATATTGTTGATAGTGTTTAAAATCATAACTTTGTGAAATCACAATCCGCTTTTGAGATGTGTTAAAATCAATGTTTTGTCCTGAAATACAAATCCGATTAGGATAAATTATTGAAAATAATACTGTCAAAAGAACGCTTTGAAAGAGATTGTCCAAGAATTGGGCAAGGAAGAAAATACTAGCAAAAATCAACCTAAAACCAAACAACATTGAAAACAATTTCTACAATTATCTGTTTTTTAACCGTGTTTATAGCTTCTGCGCAATGGACAACAGATACAGACCAAAATACGTTCGTTGCTGAATCAGGAGAATTAGATATTCATGCTCATGGCACTTCAGATGGCCAGACCTACGTGGTTTATTGGAAAACTGTTGACGCGCCTACCAACGTAGAGCTTCGCTTGCAAGTTATGGATGCCGATGGCTACCAAATGTTGGGAGAGGATGGAATCTTGGTGAGTGATCAACTTCCTATGGGCGGCTATACCGTATCAATGAGTGCTGTGGTAGATGCAAATGATCATTTTTATATTGGTGTAACAGGTACTGGAGGCGGAGATCCTGCTTTTGTATATAAAATGGACACAAATGGTAACCACTTATGGGGTACAAACGGAATTCAAGTGGGCAGTGGTAATGTTGTTACTGTTTTGCCATTGTCTTCTGGCGGCGCTGTTGTGAGTTGGCTTGGTTCCTCGGGAGGCTTAATGCAGAAGTTTGACGAAAATGGAGTTGCCTTATGGCCAAGTGATAAACCAATTCAGCAAGGCTCTAGCACAACAGTTCCAGGAAACCTGTTTGAACTTTCAGATGGCGACTATATTGTGGTTTTCCATTCCTTGCTATTTGGAATCAACTCAAATCTTTATGCACAACGATATGATTTAGATGGGAATGCTATTTGGACAAATGCAATTCAAATTTCAGACAGAGCAACCTCTTTTAATCGATCTTATACAGGTTTACAAGATGGCGATAATGTATATATGGGATATTTTGCTTCCGAAGGAATACGTTTTGACTCGTACTTACAGCGAATTAACCCTGACGGAACTTTACCGTGGGGAATTAATGGTTCCGACTTTGACATTAATGAAACAGATTATGAAATGGAAACCGAGATTGCATTTCAAGAAGGATCTCAATACGTTTGGGCTGTTTCTACCTATATGAATTCCAACCAAAGTGAGCGAGGGGAGTATGTTCAAAAATTTAATAAAGAATCTGGAGCACGGGAATTGACAGATAATGCCAAAGTAGTATTTCCGATAGGCACCAATAAATCTCATGCGGGGCAACTTCGTTTAAGAGATGACAGCCCTCTTTTCCTAATGGAGGAAGGAGATAATAACGGAGTGTCTCCAACCACGTTAAACGCTGTGTATCTTGATGAAAATGGCGATTTTATGTGGCCACAAGAAACACGTCCTGTTGCCACTTTTGCAGCTAGTAAAAATCGGGTCAATTTTACAAAAGAAGGAAATATGCAAAATGTAGCAGTTTTTGCTGAAGACAAAGGAACTGGACTAAAAATTTATGCTCAGAATATAGTAGATGACACTGTGGGTGTTGAAGAGTTTTTTAATGCAACTGTATTTTTTGCCAACCCTGTGCCAGAAGAAATGGTTATTAATAGTAATGCATCTATTGAAGAGGTTTCCGTATTTAATGTTTTAGGACAACAAGTATTTAATTCTAAATACAATCAGCAGAATACGGTTTCAATAAACACCCAAAACTGGACTTCAGGAATTTATTTTATGAATATTTCAACAGATAAAGGTTTCCAAAAGGGAGCAAAGCTGATAAAGTTATAGCGATTTTATCCCCAAACTATGAAGAAACCTTCCTGTATTGGGAAGGCTTCTTCATTTAGATGTATTAGTAGGCTGTCAACTTTCCTTCTTTAAAAATAAAAGTAAAGCCCAGCATTCACGAAATGTGTATTAACCACAAATGGTATTACTTCATCGTTATTGATAAAAGAAAGGTCATTTTCGTATTCAGGGATATAACTCACAATAACTCCGAGCGATTTTTTTTCGTCTAAATCGTATAACAGTCCAATTTTAGGAGTCCAAAAAGCACTGCCTTTAGTCCGATCTATTTTATAAGTGCTAAAATTTCCTTTGTATTGGTCACGGGCCAGTCCAGCTGCAATCCCAACTATAGGATGAATAGTTCCATTTTCATTAAAGTGATATTCCGCTCCTAGATTCCACCTGTAAGTGTTTTTATTAAAGTTTGTCTTAGAAGTAGAATTGCTAAAATTTTTATCTCCTGAAAAAGCAGCACTTACCTCCATAGTAAAATGTAATTTTCCTTGTAAGCTCCCTAAAAAACCAGGAGTCGCAGCCAGACCAAAACTAAGTTGTGCTTGTGTTAAGTTTTCAAATTTATCTAACTGAAAGAAGCTAATACGGTTTACAGAAGCCCCTACACTTCCAAAAAGCTTGAATTGATCTCCTTTAAAGTCAGCAGCTTTTTTAATTTCTTTGTCCGTGGGTTTAAATGGGGTGTAGTCGCAATTGTTGTATTCTATTACTGTTTTCACCAAAGCCCGTTCAGTTATTTCAGTTAAATTAAATACACTTTGCCGCGTTTTTTCACAATCATTAAATAGTACCGAAAGTGTTCCTTGAATATGTTCTTCAGCATTAGGTCTAATGTCAATCGTCTTTACAGTCCCATCATTCTTCTTTATTTCGTAGACTCCTTTTTGTAATTTAGTCAGCGTAGCTTGACCAACAACAAGTTCTTGGGCTTGCATTCCGAAATTTGTGATCAAGGCAAGTAGAAGTAGTTTAATCAATTTCATCTGTACCTAAATTAGATATTATAAAAATGAGTCGTTGAATGGAAATAGCTAAAGAAATAGCTTTAAAGCCAAAGCAGTTTTTACATCAATGATATTTTACTTTATCTTACTTCCTGGAGGATATTCAGCTAAAATCTTCATCACTATTTCCCGAATTCGTTCCTCTTTTTTCTCCATATTTTGAGTTACCAAGTCGGCAGTTCCCATTCCTTGCCATACTAAATTATTGGTTTTGGCATCAATGAGGTCAATAAACAGTGTTCCTTCTGCAGTACGTGATACATTACTAGTGTTATAACTGCCGTACCAATATGGATTCCAACCCCAACCATACCCGAAGTTGTTATTGTACACATCGACACGCTCTCTCTCTTTCGTAAAAATGCTAACGAGCAAATCCGGGATTTCAGATTTTATCAGTCCCTTCGTCGTCAATTCACTTTCAATTGCACGAAGGATACGCTTTTTATCTAAGTCGTTTATCTTCGCCTTATCAATTCCTGGTTTGTAAAATGCAAAGGAATTATATTGATTAAAATTTACTTCCTTGTCAAAATCTGTAGCCACACGAACGGTGGAACAAGAAGTGAAAACAAAGAGAAGTAGTAGCGGTAAAAACTTGAATGCTTTCATGGTTTTATTTTTTAATTGAACAATGTGTCGTCAACATAATTAGGAAGCGTAACTTGTAATTGGGGATTGTTTTCCATCGCTCTTTTTATTGCAAAAACAGCACCTTCATTCCGTGCCCAACTGCGGCGTGAAATTCCGTTATTTACATCCCAAAACAGCATGTTTTCCAAACGTTGTTGTGAGTCTTTACTACCATCAAGAACCATTCCGAAACCTCCGTTAATCACTTCGCCCCAGCCAACACCGCCACCGTTGTGGATGCTCACCCAAGTTGCGCCACGGAAGCTATCGCCAATTACGTTTTGAATGGCCATGTCTGCGGTAAATCGGCTTCCATCATAAATGTTTGATGTTTCGCGATAGGGCGAATCTGTTCCTGAAACATCGTGATGGTCTCGCCCTAAAATAACTGGACCTATTTTTCCTTCAGAAATAGCTTTGTTGAATTCCGAAGCAATTTGTACACGTCCATCGGAATCTGCATATAGAATACGGGCTTGCGAACCAACTACCAATTTATTTTCCTGAGCACCTTTTATCCACGTTATATTGTCTTGCATCTGTTGCTGGATTTCTTTAGGCGAATTTTTCATCAAATTTTCCAGGACTTCAGTTGCAATTTCATCCGTTTTTTCAAGATCTTCTGGTTTTCCTGAAGCACACACCCAACGGAATGGTCCAAAACCAAAATCAAAGCACATTGGTCCCATAATGTCTTGCACATAAGAAGGGTATTTAAACTCTTTGTTTTTTTCTTCTGAAAGAATATCTGCACCTGCACGAGAAGCTTCTAAAAGGAACGCATTTCCATAGTCGAAAAAGTAAGTGCCTCTTTCAGTATGTCTGTTTATAGCTTTTACTTGTCGGCGTAGACTTTCTTGAACTTTCTCTTTAAAAAGTTCGGGGTTGCTACCCATCATTTTGTTAGATTCTTCATAAGTCATTCCAGCTGGATAATATCCTCCTGCCCAAGGGTTATGGAGCGAAGTTTGATCGCTTCCAAGGTCAATCTGAATATTTTCGTCAGCAAATTTTTCCCATACATCTACAATGTTTCCGTCATACGCTATTGAAACTGTTTCACTATTTAAAACCGCTGCTCTAACTCGCGTACACAAGGCGTCTACATCTGAGATTACTTCATCTACCCATCCTTGAGAATGTCTGGTTTTTGTAGCTTTTTTATTTACTTCAGCACACACTGTTACACATCCAGCAATATTTCCTGCTTTGGGTTGTGCGCCACTCATTCCGCCAAGGCCAGAGGTTACAAATAGTCCGCCTTTTGGTTCCTTTTTAATTTTCCGGAAACCGTTTAAAACTGTAATTGTAGTTCCGTGAACAATACCTTGTGGGCCAATATACATATAGCTTCCAGCTGTCATTTGGCCGTATTGAGTAACGCCTAGCGCATTGAATTTCTCCCAATCATCCTGACTCGAATAATTCGGAATCATCATACCATTGGTTACAACCACTCGTGGGGCGTCTTTATGCGAAGGAAACAACCCCATTGGATGACCAGAATACATTGCCAAGGTTTGCTCGTCGTTCATTTCGGAAAGGTATTTCATCGTTAGGAGATACTGTGCCCAGTTTTGGAAAACAGCGCCATTTCCACCATAGGTAATGAGTTCGTGAGGATGTTGGGCGACGGCGTAATCCAAATTGTTTTGAATCATCAGCATAATTGCTTTTGCCTGCTCGCTTTTGCCTGGATATTCGTTTACGGGTCGGGCATACATTTTATAATCTGGACGAAAACGGTACATGTAAATGCGTCCGTATTTTTCTAATTCTTCTTTAAATTCTGGAAGAAGTGTGGCGTGATGCTTTGGTTCAAAATACCGAAGTGCATTTCGAAGTGCGAGTTCTTTCTCATCTTCTGAAAGAATCTCTTTTCGCTTTGGCGCGTGATTCACGGTTGTATCATAAGCCTTCTTCTCTGGAAGCGTTGAAGGAATGCCTTGTTGTATTTGTTCTTTGAAATTCATGTTTATGTTTTTTCTCGCAAAGCCGCAAAGTCGCCAAGCTTTATTGCGTTGTCAAATTATTTTTTTAATTTTCTCTAATCTCTAATCTCTAATCTCTAATCTCTAATCTCTAATCTCTAATCTCTAATCTCTAACCTCTAACCTCTAACCCTTCTTCCTGTCAAACCCATACGGACAATGCCTGCAACCACTTTGGCAGCAATAACCACGTTTTAAGTGGTATTGTTCGGTGAAGCATTTATAACCTTCGGGTGTGAGGTAATAATCTCCTTCTTCTATCTCTATTTTTTTCTTCGGAAACAGCATTTTACAAAAATAGGAATTTCAACATTGAAAGTGCGTAAATTGTAACAAATCAAATTCTCGGCGGATTGCGATTTATTTACGACCAATTCGCTGAAAATAACCGTAATTTTGTAACAAATCAATTGCTATGTCAAATCATAAAGCCGGATACGTAAATATTATAGGAAACCCGAATGTGGGTAAGAGCACACTTATGAACGCTTTTGTAGGGGAGCGACTTTCCATAATTACTTCGAAGGCACAAACCACCCGACACAGAATTCTCGGAATTGTAAACGGAGATGATTTTCAAGTACTTTTTAGTGATACGCCAGGTATTATCAAGCCAGCATATCAACTGCAAGAAAGTATGATGGATTTTGTGAAATCTGCTTTTGAAGATGCCGATATTCTTCTTTATTTGGTTGAATTGGGTGAAAAGGAGCTGAAGGATGAAAAGTTTTTTGATAAAATTAAAAATGCAAAAATTCCAGTCTTACTGTTGATAAACAAAATAGACCAAGGAAATGAAGCCTTGCTCGCCGAAGCACTCAAACTATGGCAAGAAAAAGTTCCGAATGCGGAAATTTTTGCTATTTCAGCGCTAAAAAACTTCGGAGTACCTGAAGTTTTCAGTAGAATAATCGAACTTCTTCCCGAATCTCCAGCATTTTATCCGAAAGATCAGTTAACCGATAAACCTGAACGCTTTTTTGTAAATGAAACCATTCGCGAGAAAATCCTAATACATTATAAAAAGGAAATCCCCTATTCTGTTGAAATCGATACGGAGGAGTTTATTGAAGATGAAAACATTATCCGCATTCGCAGTATTATTATGGTGGAACGCGAAACACAAAAAGGAATTATAATTGGCCATAAAGGATCTGCTTTAAAGCGAGTAGGAGTAGAATCGCGAAAAGATTTGGAGAAATTCTTTGGAAAACAAATTCACTTAGAACTTTACGTAAAAGTCAATAAAGACTGGCGTAGCAACGAAAGGCAATTGCGCAGGTTTGGGTACAATTAGAAATAAAACGCCAATTTTAGTCCTTTCAAATTTTGGGCAATTCTCCAACTGAGATGGAGTTACGGATGGTTAAAAGAAGTATAGCATTGGGCTAAAGCCCGTTTTTTGTTCAGGCTCATTTATCCCCCAACTAAAGCTGGAGGTTATTTATTAAAAGTTTGGTGTGGAGTGGATGAATAACCTCGTGGGTTTAGCCAGGGGTTGTGGAATCGCTCTTCGTTTAAACGGATTTTAGCCCAAAATCACTTTCTAGAAAGAAAGAAGGTTTCAACTAATCGTTTTCATCATAAAATCGTAGAGTCCGCGCATTCCAGGCTTACCTTTTTTCTTGCCAATTCTACCTGCAATGTAAAGCAATATCCAAACTACAACGAGCCCTATTGCAATTCCAATTTGTAGCGCAATTGGATTCCCTAAACTTGAATTGGAGTACAACCAAATCATATCGGCCATAAAAAGAATTCCAACTACTACGTGAAAAAAGATAAACATCGTCCATACGGTAGGATTCGGCCCAAAAAAACCGTGGAGCGTGCATTTGTTTTCCGAAACCTCGGTGATTTCTAAATGTAACTGAGGCGACCAAAAAAGCTGTTCGTTTTTCGGCAGTTTCAGAAACACGTGATCGTCTAGGCAGGAAATTCCGTATTTGCTATTCTTCTTTTTTTCTTCTTTAAATCGCGCAATCAATTGGTGGCAAGGCATTTCAAGTTCCATTTGAAATCTTGGACGAAGGACTATTTCGTTGGATAATTGCATAAGTTCGAATTTTAAAAGCCGTGAAAATACTATTTTTTATGACAACTAAAAGCTATTTTTGCAGTTGCCTATCTCAAATGGATAGGTTCTAAATTTAAGATTATGAGCATTGTTGCTGTTGTGGGAAGACCAAATGTAGGAAAATCCACCTTTTTTAATAGATTAATTCAACGTAGAGAAGCCATTGTAGACTCCGTAAGCGGAGTTACCCGAGATCGCCATTATGGAAAAAGCGATTGGAACGGAAAAGATTTCTCCTTAATTGATACAGGAGGATATGTGCTAGGAAGCGATGACGTTTTTGAAGCTGAAATCGATAAACAAGTGAGTCTCGCAATAGATGAAGCTGACGCAATAATTTTCATGGTAGACGTAGAAAGCGGCGTTACCGGAATGGATCAAGAAGTAGCCAAACTTTTACGACGTTCCAAAAAACCTGTCTTTTTAGCCGTCAACAAGGTTGATACCGCTTCTAGAATGAACGACGCTTTAGAGTTTTATTCGCTTGGTTTTGAAAATCAATATCCACTTTCAAGTATTAGCGGAAGTGGAACTGGCGATTTACTAGACGACTTAGTAAAAGCGCTTCCAGACAAAGAACCTGAAGACAATAGCGAATTGCCACGTTTTGCAGTGGTAGGTCGCCCAAATGCGGGAAAATCTTCTTTCATAAATGCCTTAATTGGCGAAGATAGATATATAGTTACCGACATTGCAGGAACCACTCGCGATAGTATTGATACAAAGTATAACCGTTTCGGCTTTGAATTCAACCTTGTAGATACCGCTGGTATTCGCAAAAAAAGTAAGGTGAAGGAAAATCTTGAATTCTATTCCGTTATGCGAAGTGTTCGTGCCATAGAACATTGCGATGTTATTATTCTTGTTTTTGACGCTACACGGGGCTTCGATGGGCAGGTTGAAAACATCTTTTGGTTGGCACAACGAAATAATAAAGGAATTGTAATTGTTGCCAATAAATGGGATTTAGTTGAAGACAAAGAAACTAGCACAGTAAAGGATTACGAAAAATATATTCGTCAACAATGCGAACCTTTTGTAGATGTCCCCATTGTTTTCATCTCTACCGTTACAAAACAACGACTTTACAAAGCCATAGAAACAGCTGTTGAGGTGTATAAAAGCCGAAGCAAAAAAATAAAAACCAGTGAGCTTAACGATGTTATGCTTCCTATTATTGAAAGCTATCCGCCACCAGCTTACAAAGGAAAATACGTGAAAATTAAGTTCTGTACACAGCTTCCAACGCCGTATCCGAGTTTTGCATTTTTCTGCAATCTACCACAGTATGTAAAGGATCCTTATAAACGTTTTATCGAAAACAAGGTTCGGGAGAATTTTGATTTTTCAGGAGTTCCTGTTACGATATACTTTAGGAAGAAGTAATTAAAATATTGGTTATAGCGTTTTGGGCGTTCCCGATTGCTTCGTGTCTCGCAAACGGGCGGGCTTTCCGCTACAATCTTTTTGCTCGTGCCTCACAAAAAGGATTTCCACTTCAATCCCTAACGCATGATTACGTAACGTAGAATTTTTTTTTAATAAAAATCATTAGGTTTGCTCGTAAATTCAATCAAAAAAAATGAAAAAGATAGTTGTTGATAGTCTATTCCTTTTCGGTTTGGCAGCCCTTATGCTTGGAATGTTTACAGTGTTACCATCCAATGATTTTATTGCCTTTTCATATCTTCCTGCGCTTATAGCGTATTGGGTCGGACAGCTAGTGCAACGAAAGTATGGGGAAGCAGATGAAAAATAATTAAAACCTTAATCCATAAAGAGGATAGAATGCATTTGCGCTAGTCGCATACTCCTAAAGCCTAAAACTGTAATTAATTTTTGGATTATTAACTAATCTTTAAACGCACTCTTTGGAAAAATTTCAACGAAAACTGAAACACGGGACTCAATAAAAATGTATAGATAAAAGTCACCCAAAAAACGGGGCCTCCTAAAAGGTATCCGATAACCAGCACGATGCTTTCGACCAAGATTCGCGCTTTGCTCACAGACAATCCCGTTCGTTCAGACATAGAGAGCATGAATCCATCTCGCGGTCCTGCGCCTACACCGCCAGAAACATACAATCCGCCGCCCATTCCAATTATTATAATGCCTAAAAGAAGCAGGAGGTAGTCGGTCCAAGTGTTGCTTGCATCTGGTAAAACATCTATCCAAAGAAAGAAATCCATTATTGGGCCAATAAGCAAGGCGTTTAGAAACGTGCCGATATTGACATATTTCTTGCTTACTAGTAACGAAACGCCTATTAAAAGCAGCCCTACAACAATACTCCACGTGCCAATACTAAATCCAAAATGGTCAAATAACGCTACGTTTAAAACATCCCACGGATGCAATCCCAGATACTTGACCTTTACAGAAACAGCCACGCCCAGTCCGAAAAAAACCAGTCCGGTAAAGTAAAAAGTGTAACGAATTGTGTTATGTCGCCAGCCTTTTTTAGTGGTAGCTTCCATTTGATAGCTTTGAAAAATTAAAGGCGCAAACTACGAAAAATAGCAGGACTGGAAGATGAAATAAATTTTTAAATATGCTTTCTTTAGGCGTTGTAATTCCTGTTCTTTTCCCATTCATACAATATTTCTTTTTAAAAGTGTTCAGTAATATATCCCTAGAATTTTTCGTTACTTTGAAAATCAATAATACCAGCCGTATTCAATGAAGCATTTACTCTCCTTTTTTCTGATTATTTTTATTTCAGCCCATTCTTTCTCACAAAACTTTAAAGTTAGCGGAACATTAATAGATGCGGAAACTCAGAATCCACTTGAAGCAGCAACGGTGTTTATGGAAACGCTGCGGGACAGTACACTAATAACCTATACTATTACCGATAGAAACGGAAAATTTGTACTGGAAGGCAATACCTCGGTTAAGAAAGCAAGAGTGAATATCAGTTTTGTGGGTTATGAATCTTTTCAGAGAGAAGTAGATTTAAATACGGCTGTTAAAGATATGGAAAAAATTCCACTGGCTTTTTCGATTGCAAGTCTGGATGAGGTAGTTGTGAGGTCTCGTGCTCCTGTAACTGTAAAAAAAGATACCTTGGAATTTAATGTAGCTTCTTTTAAAACAAAAAAAGATGCTACCATAGAAGATCTGTTAAAGGAACTTCCCGGAGTCGAAGTAGATGCCGACGGAAAAATAAAAGTGAACGGAAAGGATGTAAGCAATATTCTGGTAAATGGAAAACCTTTCTTCGGAAATGATCCAACCATCGCTACTCGTAATTTGACCAAGGAAATCATCGAAAAAGTGCAGGTGGTCGATACCAAAACAAAGTCAGAAGCTTTTACTGGCGAAGAAGGTGATAAAGAATCTAAAACCATCAACCTTACCATTAAAGAGGAAAATAACAAAGGAATCTTCGGAAGGGTAGCAGCAGGAGGAGGAACCGACGAACGCTTTGAATACGCTGGGCTTTTTAATTATTTTAATAACGACACGAGATTGAGCGTGCTAGGTGGCGGAAACAACATAAATTCCCCTGGTTTTAGCTTTGGTGAAATCCAAAAAATGTTCGGGAATGCGAATAGCATGTCCATGAGCAGTTCCGGGGCATTTATGATAGATGGCCGTAGTTTTGGATATGGCGAAGGCATCGTAAACAGCCGAATTGCGGGTGCCAATTACGCAGATGCAATAAAAGAGAAAACCGATATTTCAGCCGATTATTTTTATTCCGGAAGTAATTCCAACAGCGATTCTAAAACCCAAAGAGAAAATATTTTGCCCGACCGTCGCTACTTCACCGAAAGTAACAATACTAGTAATAGCGAAACAGATAGCCACGCTGTTAATATGGGTTTTGATATAAAAGTAGACTCTACTTTTTTAATAAACATCAAACCTAATATTTCGTACACGCAGCTAAAAGGCACGCGATATAATGAATCCTCTTCATTAGACGAAGATAGAACCTTGACAAATACTGCCCTTTCTGAAAGTTTTAATGAAACAAATAGCCGAAAATTTAAAAATCAACTAGATGTTACAAAAAAATACGGTGATGCAGGAGGTTTTTTGAAAGTTAGCTTCACCAATGAATGGAATACGATTACCGGAGACAATTATCTATACAGTGAAACAAATATTTTTGGGGAAATGCCTTCCGAAGAGATAAGAAATCAACACACCGATTCTGATAATAAGGAAACTAAATATGGAGCGAGTGCTACATATCGATTGCCATTATTATCCAAAAAACTATTCTTGGATTTAAAATATCATTACGATAACAAACAAAATTTGAATGACAAGTCGGTATATGATTTTGATGAAATATCTCAGGCATTTTCTAGTTTCAATACTACTCTAAGCACAGATTATACGTTCAATAATATCAGAAGTATCCCTTACGCTTCTATAGTTTTAAAAACTGAAAAATCTTCTTTGGATGCGGGTGTGGGGTACGTTTTTCAAGAATTGGAAGGTAAAGATGGATTACGGCCAGGCTTGAAAGTTGATAGCCGATTTGAAGCATTGCAAATGTACGCACGAGGAAATTTGAAATTGTCTGCTACTGGTCAAATTTATTCTGGTTACACCCTTCGGAATGAAGCACCACAAATAGAACAGATGCTTCCCAATACCGATGTTTCTGATCCGCTTAATATCGTTACAGGAAACCCAGATCTAAATCCATCCAATCGTCATTATATATATTTAAATTATAACAATTACGATTTTCAAAAGGGGGGTGGGTTTTATGCCTACATAAATGCAGAAGTGGTTGAAGATGCTGTAGTTCCAAAAACTATAGTCGATGAAAATAATATTCGAAATACCACGTACGCGAATGTTAAAGGAAAGTATAGTTTTTATGGAGGTATGTCTATGGGCAGGAAATACAAATTAGATAGTTTGGTTAGTCTGTCGCCTAGAATTGGAATGTGGAATAATTATTCTCAGGATATTAATTTTAATAATGGGGTTGAATACAAAAGCAAGAATTTTTCAGTGAGTCCTAATGTAAATCTTACTTTAGCGTGGCAAAAACTTTTTGATATTCGAGCGAGTTACACTTTAGATATTGGCAAAAACAGTTTTGAGGACAATATTTTTGAAGACAGAAACTTCTTGAGCCATTCCTTGAATATTAGAACAAGTCTTTTTGTTCCAAAGAATTTTGAATGGCGAAACGACATCGATTACAATTATCATCCAGATATAAGCGATGGCTTTCAAAAAAGCGCTTGGTTCTGGAATACAACCTTATCATATTCATTGCTAAAGGATAATGGAACGGTAACATTAAAAGTATATGATCTTTTAAATCAAAATACCAATGCCAGTCGATATTCATCTGAAAATTATATCCAAGACAGCCAGAGCACAGTTTTAGAGCAGTATTTTATGCTGGGTTTTAGTTATAAATTCAACACCCTGGGAAGCAAAGGAGAAACGGGCAGGGGTGCGATATATTTTGATTAGGAGTTTGTTTTTGGACACCTTGCAAAATAAAACAACACCGTTCTAGCGTATCGTAGTGCGCTAAGGCTTAATAAACAAAACCGATAACCTCCTGAGTTGTGTGCTTGGCGGTAAAGTTTAAGCCTAGCTGAACTTCACATTCGAAATTCCGATATACGGCGGCAGTTTTTCTTTTACTTCTGGCAACAATCCGTCTAATTGCGCTACGGGTACTGGCAATAGCGAAGCATCTTTGGCGACATATAAGTGAATATTGAATTTTATCCGATTATCGCTGGCCACGATGGGTTCAGGATTGGCTAAAAATTGATGTTTGTTCTCATTGATGGTTTTTACAATGAGTTTTTTTAGAATTCCAGTTAGTTGAATAGTGAACATATTGTTTTAGGTGTTTATAAAGTGATTAAACCAAGTTCTCGACCCACTGTTATATTACAATTTTGGAATACTAAGTGATAGCTCGAGTAAAATTAAATAAAAAATGAAGAACTTATATGTTGTATGTTTGCTAGCGTGCCTCAAGGTGCTTTCTTCTTGAGCTTTTTTAGGTTATGAAAATCTAGCTGTATTGGCTTTATCAATGGCTTCAATTCAAAACATTTCTACTCGCTTACCATAAAACTTCTTTGCTTTTTGGATGCCATTCTAAAAATTAAAACCACACCACCAAGCAACTCCCCAAATTGATGGTAATATGGTTTTGGATAATTGGCTTTAATCTAAAGCTCAATTTATTTATCTTCAATTCAACTATCTTATGTTGCTATTTTATGGAGATAGTTGGAACGTATAAAATTTTCTGGCCCAATCATTTCAGATGTCACAATATCTTGTGTTTCTTTCTATTTCTTTTTCAATAAAAAATGATAAATGCTATTTCCTTTGCTGTTGGTTAAGGTGTATGCGGTCTCAAACTCATACCCATTTTCTTCCATAAAGTTGAGTGCGTCGATCATAGAGTTGAATTCTAGTTTATTACCGTCCTTGTCTTTTAAATCATGTTCTTTGGAACTCCACATACTGTCTTTCTGTCCAAAATCCATTTGAATGTTGAGTTTGGAGCTGAACATTTTTCCGGAGCCTACAATTTGGACATACGTTGCAGGAATATCAGAAAGAGGTACGTCGTTAACGGTTTGTGAAAATGCAATATTGGCGACGAAAATAAAGGCTATAAGTGCGATTATTTTTTTCATGATTTGAGGTGTTTTAATACTGCCTACTCCCTTTTTTATTGGTGTTTCGGCTTATTTCCAACATTAACTTGCATGAATTATTCGAATAGTTCATAAAACCTAATTAGGCTTCGTTAAGCTAATATCTCGTATTAAAACACTTTAAAAAACTAAAAATGAAAACCCACCCAAAACAGATGAAAATCCGCTACTTGAATTTTTGGTAAAGCAATTCAAGCCGTTTTTCAACCTCTGGTTTATAGGTCTTGGAAATGTGGCAAATGTAGTCGCCAATTTTAAGTCGGCTGCCGTTTATGCGTCCTTCCAAAACGTGATGGCTTAGGTTTACAATCTCGCTTTCGTTGATGCGGATAAAATTGTGCGGCAGTTTTCCGATTATCTCGGCCAGGGAGATAGGTAGATAAAATGAATTTTGTTTCCAGTTTTCCACTCTTGTATAATTGGTCTTCAATTTGTGATAACACGGCTTGCCTCTTTCTTGCGATTTCTGCTCGTTTTTTTCGGTGGAGTTGGTAGTTATTAAGACTATTTCCTCAAAAGGAATAGGAATTTGTGATACTTGTGTGCTGTTGAAGTCTTTTGTCTGACCAATATAATCGGCAAAGCACAACAAGCCATCTTTAAAGCTTGATGCTTCTTTTTTCTTCTTGCGATGTAGAGCAGTCTGAATAGCACGTATCACTTGCTTGGTATCTAAACGGGGCTTTGTCTTTACTAAAAAATTTTCATGCTCGGTTTGAAGACTTTCAAAAAAAGTCTCGTTGTCATCGTAATCGGTAACGTAGATAAATGGGATTTTATAGTCGAATGCTAATATCTTCCCAAGATCAATTCCACTCTTTTCGCCTTCTAAATCGATGTCAAGCAAAGCAACATCTGGCATTTTTGCTTGAATTCGCTCTAATGCTTTTGAAACGCTCGGTGTAAAACCGTCTACGCTGTAATTCTCTTGCTTTAAGGCCATAGAAAGCCTTTTGTACAAAATAGCTTTGTCTTCAACTATAAGGATGTGGGCTTTTGGTTTCATTTTAGACTTGATTAAGTTTGATTACTATTCGGAATTATGAGGCAATAATTGCAAAAAAGTATTTTAATGGGCTCTACTCCCGATGTTGTTTATTGCGATTGCAGACTTTTTCAGACAGTGTTTTTCGGGAAACTAATCTCCATTTTCATCCCGTTGCTTCCATCTAGCTTAAAAGTTCCTTTATATTCCTGTGTCAATAATTTTATAGTTTCCATTCCAAAAGAATTTAAGTTGTCAATGTCAAAATCAATTGGCAGTCCTATTCCTGTATCACTCAATTGCAGACAGTATTGTCCTGCCTTTTCATAAAAGGAAATAGATATAATTCCGTTTTCACCATTTGGAAAGGCGTATTTATAGCTATTGGTAATAAATTCGTTAACTATTAAGCCAATTGGAAAAGAAATGTCGGCACGCAATTGGAGTGCTTCCACATTTTTCTTCAAAGTAATGTTGGGTTGGTCGTATACTTTCTTTACATTTTCTGCAAGAACCGAGATGTATTTCTTTGCATTTACGCTAGTAACATCTTCTTTTTTGAATAATTGTTTATGGACTTCAAACATGCTATTAATACGGTTTTGAAGTTCGTTTAACTTTTCCTTATACGCTTCATCTGGAAATTTTTCCTTTGCTAGGGTGATGAAAAAGTCTATGAATGAAAGATTGTTTTTTAAACGATGATGAAGTTCGCGTTGGAGTTCTTCAACTAGGTTTTTCTGTTTTTCTATCTCACGTTTCTGTTTTTGGTTTTTGCGATAGGCCACAAAAAAGATAGCCAAACCTGTAAGCTTCCCCTATTTAGAACTGTTAGTTTTTCCAAATATATAATTTTTTACGTTTTAAAATAGAATGGCTTTCTCTTCATATTGTTTCTTTAAAGCCATTTTATTTTAAAATGAGCCTAGCGGCAGCGACACGTTTGTTTTCAGCATATTTTACTGGTGGTATTTTCCCTAAGCTATCGTGTGGTCTTTTATGGTTATAATCATCCATCCAAATTTGAGTTTGTTCACGCACTTGGTGTAGGTCTTCAAAAATATATTTGTTTAGCACCCCACGCCTATATGAGCCGTTGAAACGTTCTATAAAAGCATTTTGGGTTGGTTTT
>NZ_FNNS01000019.1 GCF_900106795.1 Aequorivita viscosa
GCTTACAAATTATGCCAGAACCTATCTTGGATATTTAATAACACAAAAGATAAGACATCCGCACTCATACGCTTGGCAAAATGGTATGAAAAAGTAAGACAGGCGACCTTTAAAAGCTTCAATACTATCGCCAGAACAATGTCAATACATTATATGAACATATTAAACTACTTTGATAATCGAAGTACTAATGCTTCAGCAGAATCATTCAACGCTAAAATAAAAGCATTCAGAGCACAATTTAGAGGGGTAAGGAACGTAGATTTTTTCCTATTTAGACTAACAACAATTTTTGCATAATCCTGAAATCCCACAACTTTTGGACTTGATCCGAAACCACTCCTAAATTTACTATCTATAAAAGTAAAAACCCCGTAAACATAGCGTTTACGAGGTTTTTCAGCGGAGAAAGAGGGATTCGAACCCCCGGAGGTGTGACCCTCAACAGTTTTCAAGACTGCCGCATTCGACCACTCTGCCATTTCTCCAGTGGTATGCGTGCTTCGAGATTTCCTCTAAGCGGTTGCAAATATATAAAGCTTTTTTAATTCTCGAAACCTTTTTCAGTTTTTTGTTTAAAACTTTTTGCTGCCTGACGAATTTGAGCAGTTCAGAGTTATTATCACTATTTTTGCAAGTATTTTATAATCGATTTTAAATGACCTACAACACAATAGAAAAGTTACAATGGCGCTACGCTACTAAGCGGTTCGATCCAAACAAAATATTGTCAAAAGAACAAATAGACATTCTTAAGCAGGCGTTTAATTTAACTGCAACTTCTTTTGGGTTACAACCTTTAAAACTTGTAGTTGTGAGCAATGCCGAATTGAAGAAACAACTTATGAAAGCATCGTTCAATCAGCCTCAAGTTCGCGATGCTTCTCATCTTTTGATTTTATGTATCGAAGAAAAAATTGACCATAATTTTATTATTGATCATTTTAGGAGAGTGGAAGATACTCGTAATACACCGCGTGAAATTTTGGAACCCTTCGAAAAGAATTTGATTGCTTCTTTCACTGAAAAAGATTCAGACGAAATTAGAGACTGGATGGTGAATCAACTATACCTCACTCTTGGTGCACTATTAACTGTTTGTGCGGTTGAAAAAATAGACTCTTGCCCCATGGAAGGTTTTGAGCCTGAAAAATATGACATGTTTCTCGGACTCGATAAAATGGGACTAAAATCTGTTATAGTAATGCCAGTAGGGTATCGCGATGAATCAGACTTTTTTAAAAATTTGAAAAAAGTGCGTCGAGGGGTAGATGAATTAACTATTGATTTTGACTAAGTTTTTCAGGAATTTAATTTCTTTTCATACCTCATCTACTATCTTTGGAACATCTATTATTTATTGCACATTCATAAATTGAATAGTTTATATTTTGAAGGAAATAAGAGCAAAGCTAAACTCTTAAACACCTAAACTTTTAAAGTTATTTATAAAAAGCAAGCAATGAAATTAGAGCCAATAAACATTAACTATTAACATTTAAACGTTAAAAAATGCCCGGATTTGAGATTTTTGGCGCCGAAGAGCGCAAGCAGGTAAATGATGTTTTAGAAACTGGTGTTTTAATGCGCTATGGTTTTGACGGGATGCGGAACAACCAGTGGAAAGCTAAAGAATTTGAAACTGAATTTGCTAAAAAAATGGGTTCCGAATATTGTCAATTAGTCTCTAGCGGAACTGCGGCACTCACCGTTGCGCTTGCTTCTGCAGGAATTGGCGCAGGCGATGAGGTTATTATGCCAACTTTTACGTTTGTTGCGACATTTGAGTCTATTTTAGCCCTTGGGGCAGTGCCAATTCTCGTAGATATTGACGATACGCTTACCCTCAATCCAAAAGCGGTGGAAGCGGCCATCACGTCAAAGACCAAATGTGTCATGCCTGTACATATGTGCGGTTCTATGGCAGATTTGGACGCGCTAAAGGCTATCTGTGTTGATCATAATCTAATTCTTTTGGAAGATGCTTGCCAGGCGCTTGGAGGAACTTATAAAGGAAAATCTCTTGGAAGTTATGGCGATTTGGGTTGCTTTTCATTCGATTATGTGAAAACTATAACTTGTGGCGAAGGAGGAGCTGTTGTCACAAATAATGAAAAATTTGCGAAACACGCAGACCACTATCAGGATCACGGTCACGACCATATTGGTGGCGATAGAGGGGCAGAAGGGCATCCGTTTATAGGATATAACTTTCGAATTTCAGAACTGAATGCTGCCGTAGGTTTGGCACAATTAAAAAAACTGGACGACATTTTAAAAACCCAAAAGAGAAATTACGCCCTATTTCGTGAAGCTTTAGAAACAATCGACGGGGTGACCTTTAGAAGAGTTCCTGAAGGTGGAGTCGAAAATTATTCGTTTTTGAATTTCTTTCTCCCAACCGAGGAACTGGCAGTTAAAGCCCATAAAGCGTTATCAGCACAAGGTGTAGATGCTTGTTTTTACTGGTATACCAATAATTGGCATTACATCAAAGGTTGGAGTCATTTAAAGGATATGAAGAGTTTAGGGCGTCTTTCTTCAGAAGTGAGAAACCAAATGCAGGATTTAAACAGCACTGATTTCTCGAAAAGTGATGCCGTTTTGGGTCGAACAATTTCAGCTTTGGTAAAAATTGGCTGGACCGAAGCCCAAGTGAAGGAAAGAGCTGAAAAAATGCGTAATGCGATTGCCTCGGTACTCTAAAAATTAATGGTTACATAGTTTAAACAATGTAAGGTTGATTGCAGTCGAAGCCCTAAAGGCTCATTCAGATAATTTTATCATATATAATCTTTATTCGATTTTTCGGATAATTATATGGAATAACATAAGAGACTTCTACAATTTGGACTAAATCGTCATCGAAAACAGTTGCGTTTCTGGCTTGCTTCGTTGCAGAAGCAAGTCAAAAGCCATACATACGTTTCGGACATAGGGACGTCCATTTTCTTTTACCTTAATGTAATTGCCTCCAATTTCAATCAATCCATCCGATTCCATTTCTTTTAAATTCGTCAAAACTTCGGGCAATTCAGAAAACTGTAATTCGGAGGTTTCCCAAGAAGTTTCAAGTTTACACATTAGGTTTAAAATATGACGGCGAATTAAGAGATCTTCCGAAGTTAATTTATGACCTCGATATACGGGTAAAATCCCTTGAGCCAACAGCTCTTGGTATTCTTCAACATTCTTTACATTTTGAGCAAAACTGTACCAACTATCGCTAATGGCAGAAACGCCTAGTCCTATCATCAACTGGGTTTTGCTTTCGGTGTAGCCCATAAAATTTCGGTGAAGCACTTTGTCTTCCATTGCTTTGTAAAGACTGTCGGTTTTTAAGGCGAAGTGGTCCATTCCAATTTCCACATATCCTGCTTCCTCCAGCATTTGTTTCCCCGTTTGGTACATCGCTCTCTTTTCTGACGCAGTAGGCAAATCTTCCTCTTTAAAGCCGCGTTGCCCGTTCCCTTTTATCCACGGCACATGAGCATAACTGTAAAAGGCAATTCGGTCTGGCATTAATTCCTTGGTTTTTTCAATCGTGTAGATTATGTGTTCCTTTTTCTGAAACGGCAATCCGAAAATGATATCATGACCAATAGATGTATACCCGATTTCACGTGCTGTATCGGTTACACGCTTCACATTTACAAAAGGCTGTAACCTGTGAATTGCGAGCTGTACTTGGGTATTGTAATCTTGAACGCCGTAACTTACTCGGGTAAAACCGAAATCATAAAGCGTTTGTAGATGTTCGCGAGAGGTATTATTTGGATGTCCTTCAAAACTAAAAGATGGATTCTCGGCAATGATTGCTTTTCTGAAAAGTTTTCGCAACATAGAAGCCAAGTTTTCAGGTGAAAAAAACGTTGGTGTTCCGCCGCCTAAATGGATTTCCTTAATAATGGGCTTCTCTGGAAACATTTCCAAATAAAGCTCCCATTCTTGCTGAAGCGATTCTAAATAAGATGTTTCAACACTATGGTTTTTGGTAATTCGTTTATTACAACCGCAAAAAGTGCATAAACTTTCACAGAATGGCAAGTGGATATAAAGGCTAATTCCTTCAGCAGCGTTGCTCTGATTAAAGCTTTGTTTTGTATCTGAAATCCAAGTTTTCTGACTGAATTCTGCATTATTCCAATAAGGAACAGTTGGATAACTAGTGTACCTAGGACCTGGGACGTTGTATTTTGAAATTAAATTTGTAGACATGCTTTTGCAATTATAAATTTGTAAAAGTACAAGCTTCCGTTACCAGTGAAAATGACCAAAGTCAGGTTTCAGCTCGATATTGGCGCAAAGCTAAGGTCTATTCAAGAAAAGGTAGTTTAAAAAGCGAAGCCGTCCTTCAGATTAATAGTTTAGATATTCTGTGATTTCTAAACCGTATCCAATCATTCCAACCCGCTTAGTATACTCGCTATTAGAAAGCAAACGGATTTTCCGAATTCCCAAATTGTGAATTATTTGAGCGCCAATTCCAAAATCTTTGCTGTCCATTTCAATGCGGGGAGCTTTAGCTACTTTGTCTGGTGTTTGAATTTCTTTTAATTCCTTTAATCGGCTTAAAAGATTCAGTGATTGACTCTCTTGGTTAATGAATACAATAGCACCTTTTCCTTCTTTGTTAATAGCGTTGAACATATCGTCCAACTTTTGCTCTGCATTATTCGTAAGGGCAGCTAAAATATCGCTGTTTACTAAAGTGGCATTCACGCGTACAGCAACTGGCTCATCTTCTTTCCAAGTGCCTTTTGTAAGCGCAATATGAATTTGGTTATTTGTAGTTTGTTTGTAAGCTCGTAATCTAAATTCCCCGAAGTTGGTTTTGATGTTGAAATCTTCCTTTTTTTCAATTAAGGAATCGTGTTCCATTCTGTATTTCACCAAATCTTCAATAGAAATAAGTTTTAAATCGAATTTTTTGGCAACTTCAACTAACTGTGGAAGTCGCGCCATGGTTCCATCTTCATTTAATATTTCTACAAGAATTCCGGCTGGTTGTAGGCCAGCGAGTCGCGCAAGGTCGATAGCAGCCTCGGTATGGCCTGTTCGACGAAGTACACCTCCTTGTTTTGCGCGTAAAGGAAAAATATGTCCAGGTCTACCTAAATCTTGTCCTTTTGTGTCTTTGTCCACAAGGGCTTTAATGGTTTTTGCACGGTCGTGAACAGATATTCCAGTTGTACAACCATGCCCTATTAAATCTACCGATACTGTAAATTGTGTGTGGTGAAGTACGGTGTTGTTTTCAACCATCATTTGTAAATCCAAAGCGTTGCATCGCTCTTCGGTTAACGGAGCGCAGATAAGTCCACGGCCGTGAGTGGCCATAAAGTTTATCATTTCGGGTGTAACCATTTCGGCAGCGGCAATAAAATCTCCTTCATTTTCTCGGTTTTCATCATCAACTACAATGATTACTTTCCCGTTTTTAATGTCCTCAATAGCTTCTTCGATAGAGTTTAGCTTTATGGTATTCTTTTCTGTTGAAATCATGATTTACAATATGTGGCGCAAAGGTATAAAATGTAAGTTGGTTATTCGTTAAAAGTATGTTTACGAAATAGGTTTATTGAAAATAGTAGGGAACTTAAAAGTAGGGTTATGTAATTCTATTTTTTTCTACCAACCTCTTCTTTCTTTTTCTTTTTAAGACCGAATAATCTCCCAATACGCTGTATAAAGGAGTCAAAATCAAAAATACCTTGATCGGTAGTTGCTCTATATGTGAGCCAAACACCTAATGGAAACATAATCGCGGTACTTAGCCAAGAAGCGATAAACGGCGCCATTGTACCGTCTTCGGCACTGTTTTTAGCGAAAATTCCGATGAAGTGATAGGTTAAAAATAAAGATATTGCAACAACCATTGGGAGCCCCATTCCTCCTTTTCGAATAATAGCTCCTAACGGCGCACCTACAAAAAAGAGAATAATACAAGCAGCGCCAAGGGCATATTTTTCGTGAAGCGCAATCTCATTTTTATTCAAACGCTTTGTTTTCGTTTTAAACTCAACTTTTTTTGCCTCAATTGTTTGTAGGGTTCCTTTAGAATTATTGAGCGCTAATTTTGCAATTTGAAGTTGCTCTACCAGATTGTAAATATCCATAATAGAGTTAACAGAAGTATCGGGTTGTTTACTTACCTGACTTTTATTTTCACTAAGTTTTTCCAGTCCACTTCGATAGTACATATTTTTAGTGTACGCCTGAATATCTAGTGAGTAGCTGTTTGAAAGTGAATCGATCTCAGAGCGTAACTCGCTAATATTGTACATGCTTTGATTGTCCAAATTATGATCTTTTTCAATATCTCTATTGTTCAGTTCAGTAAGGTCGATATTTATGGAGTATTCTTCAAAATAACTTTTGGCAAATGGATTTTTACGTTGATCGGTTGCTTTTGTAGCTTGGATTTCTTCGTAGTAATTTCCGTCTTTTAAAATTAACGAAAGTGTGTTGCTGCCTTCTTTGCTAGTAAGTTCTCCATTCTTGGATTTAATAACAGTGAAGTTGCCATTGGGGCGTTTTTCATTTTTTTTGTGAATAATTACATCCTCTAAATACTGTCCGCGATTTCCCGTTTTCTTTTCTACTTTAATGTTGAACATATCGCCAATCTGACTGAATTGTCCTTCGGCGATAACCATTGAAGGTTGAAATTGTGAAATATTTCGTCGTAGGTTTTGCCATTTGTATTCTGAATATGGAATTACATTGTTCGCAAAGAAAAACGCTGTTATAGAAATAAGAAGAATAAACGCCATTACACTCCCCATCGCTCTTTGTAATGAAATTCCGGTAGATTTCATTGCGGCAAATTCATAGTTTTCAGAAAAACTCCCGAAGACCATTAGCGAGGTAACCAGAATTGTGAGAGGTAACACTAAAGGCATCATCTTTGGCGAGAAGTACCAAAGAAATTTAAGGATGATCCAAACATCTAGATCCTTTCCGGCAAGTTCAGAAATATACAGCCAGATGGTTTGAAGAACAAATATGAACATCAAAATAATGAAGACGCTCAAGAACGTCTTCAAATAGGTTGTTAGAATATATTTGTCCAGTATTTTCACCTGTCCGCTTTTAAAGCTTGTTTATGTAGTAGCCGTCTTTTTTATATTTGGCCTCGTCAAAAGTAAACAAGGTCTTGGAAAGCGGCTGGTTTGTTTTAAAAGAATTTACCGTAAGTGTATATGATGTGCCGTTTGAATCGGTCTGGATCAACTTGTATATATGTTTTGTCTGCACATCTATTCCCAAAAGAATGTCCTTAATTTCCGCATTTGAATTGATAGGAATAAGTTTTACGTACTGAATTTTTCGGCCTTTTACATTTTGCTGAATGTCCATTTTATAATTGTAGCCTTTTTCATAGAATGTCAGCATTTTTGAAGGTGTTATTTCTTTGTCATCTTTTGGATTATAAGCCGAAATAGTTACTTCTTCATCTTCGGGAACAATAGTATACATGTTTTTTCCGTCAAAAACCCTAGTGGTTCCGAGCATGTTCAAAACATACTTATCTCCTTGTAAGGTTACATCGCCCCGGGTGTCTTGATTAACGTTTTCCTTTGAGTTGTTTAGGTTGTACTTAAAGTCGATTGTAATGTTGTCGTAACTCTTTACTTTAGCAGAAACTTCCCTCAGTAAGGTTTTAGCATCTTGAGCCTGAGAAAATGTGATTGCGAATAGGGCAATCAAAAGTACACTGATTTTTTTCATTTTATATTTCATTAGTTTTCATTGTCTAAAAGTTGGTTTAGGGCCTCTAAGGTTGGCACTAATACTTGGCGCGCTTTACTTCCTTCAAAAGGACCTACAATTCCAGCCGCTTCCATTTGATCTATAATTCTACCAGCACGGTTGTACCCTAATTTGAGCT
Source organism: Aequorivita viscosa (assembly GCF_900106795.1). Lineage (GTDB taxonomy): Bacteria > Bacteroidota > Bacteroidia > Flavobacteriales > Flavobacteriaceae > Aequorivita > Aequorivita viscosa. The sequence continues at coordinate 7,895 of NZ_FNNS01000019.1, forward strand.
TACGCTGAAGTAGAGAGGCAGAACCCTGTTGGGCAATTACCAGTACTTCTGCCGCGTCACGGAATAATGCGTCGCGTTCGTCCACGTTATTATCAAGAGTTGTGCCACCTTCCTCACCAACATACTCAGGGAGCTGGAATGCTTCGGGATAGGCTTTTTGCGCTCCGATAAAATCAGTAATATCAGCTACCTCAGGAGTATCCACAAAAGCACATTGCAATCGAACAAGTTCATTTCCTTGGGTAAATAGCATATCTCCGCGGCCAATAAGTTGGTCGGCTCCTGCATTGTCCAAAATGGTTCGTGAGTCAATTTTGCTAGTTACCCTAAACGCCAAGCGAGCAGGGAAGTTCGCTTTAATTATACCTGTAATTACGTTTACAGATGGACGCTGTGTTGCGACGATTAAATGAATTCCGATTGCTCTTGCAAGCTGTGCCAACCTAGCAATAGGCGTTTCAACTTCCTTTCCAGCAGTCATAATTAAATCTGCAAATTCATCAATTACCAATACAATATAAGGTAAGTATTGATGCCCGTCATTCGGGTTTAATTTCCTGTTTTTAAATTTAGTGTTGTATTCTTTTATGTTCCGAACCATCGCGTTCTTCAACAGGTCGTATCGATTGTCCATTTCGATACAAAGTGAATTTAAGGTGTTTATAACCTTGTTGGTATCAGTAATGATTGCTTCGTCTGTATCTGGGAGTTTTGCGAGGTAATGTCGTTCTATTTTATTGAAAAGAGTAAGTTCTACTTTTTTAGGGTCAACTAGTACGAACTTAACTTCTGCGGGGTGTTTTTTATACAATAATGAAGCAAGTACAGCATTTAATCCAACCGATTTTCCTTGCCCAGTTGCGCCCGCCATAAGCATGTGCGGCATTTTGGCTAAATCGACAACAAAGGTTTCGTTGCTAATTGTTTTTCCGAAAGCTATTGGTAGCTCCATCTCAGCATTTTGAAACTTAGAAGAAGCAATTACCGAACGCATCGAAACTATTTTTGGATTCTTGTTTGGTACTTCAATCCCTATGGTTCCACGGCCAGGAATGGGTGCAATAATTCGAATTCCCAAAGCTGATAATGACAGTGCGATATCGTCTTCAAGGTTCTTTATTTTTGAAATACGAACTCCGGCATCGGGTATTATTTCATAAAGAGTAACGGTTGGGCCAACGGTGGCTTTAATATTCGCAATCCCTATTTTATAATTGTTAAGGGTCTCAACAATTCTATTTTTGTTTTCTTCTAATTCTTCTTGGTCAATTGTAATTACGCTGCCAATAGTGTGATCGCGTAACAATTCGATACTAGGGAATCTGTAGTTGCTCAGTTCAAGTCGTGGATCAAATTCGCCAAAATCTTTCACCAGCTTTTCGCTAAGGTTTTCTACTTCTTCTTCCTCGGCCGCCTGTTCTACTTCCATTTCTACATCACCTTCCACGTCAGATTTTAATATTAATTTCTCAGTAGGTGCAGGTGGAGTAGGGGCGGGTTTTTCTTCTTCTTTTGGTTTGTTTTCGACAATTATATCTTCTTTGGTTTCATCAACTTCGGTTTTTGCTTTGGGCGCTACTGTTGGCGCTGTAGCAACTTCTTCGCTCACAAAATCTTCTTCAATTTCTTTTTTAGACTTTTTTATGGCATTAATAACCATTTCTGGGGTTAATTTTAGCCTAACAACAAGGTACACAATTAGTATAAATGTCATTGTGATTATAGTACCAGCAAGTCCGATGTAATCTTGCATTAAATCATTGATTTCGAAACCTATAATTCCGCTTAAAATGGAAGCGTTGCCGTTAAAGAATCCGAAGAATACTGAAATCCAAAGCATAAGAATCATTCCCCAAAACCAAACTTTTAACAATGGTTTTTTAGGGGAATCAAAAAAGTATCGGGTACCGGTGAGGCTAATAAGAAAGGCAAGAATAAAAGCTGAAACACCAAAGCCATTATAAATGAAAAAATGACCGACGTTGGCACCAAATTTATTGAGCCAATTTTGTGTTTGTAGCTTTCTTTCAGCAATATTTCCTATGTCACTTTGGTCTGCTTGCCAAGTGAAAAAATAGGAAATGAATGAAAGTATTAGCGCCAATCCCAATAAAATCAAGAAGCTTCCCAAAAGAATTTTTTGTTGCTTTGAGAGGGATGTCTTAAATTTTTTAGATTGAGACTCGAGGTTTTTTTTCTTTTTTTTGGCCATTAATAAATGGATTGCTTGATTGGCAAAAATACAAATATCAAAATGTAAAAATCGAATTAAGTTTCAAATAACAAAAATACAAATTACACTTTGTCGGATTTCTCTCAATTAAGAAATGATAGGTGTTTAAACCCTTATTGAATAGCGTTTTATAACTTTGGAATATATATGATACAGCCAATAATAACTGCAGAAACAGCAGCGAAGAAAACAGCACCTGCCGCAATATCTTTAATGAAGCCGATTTTTTTGTGGAAATCTGGATGAATAAAATCTGCAATTTTCTCAGCCACGGTATTAAGTCCTTCAGTACTGATAACCATTCCGATGGCTAAGGTTTGAATTAACCATTCGGTACTGGAAATAGAGAAATAGAATCCGGCAACGGTCATAATAATTGCAATTGCCGTTTGTACTTGTACACTTGTTTCATAGCGTAACAATAGGAAAGCGCCTTTTGCAGCAAACTTAAATGCTTTAAGGCGCTTTCCAAAATAGGTGTTCCACATTACAGCAGTGTTTTTAATGCAGAAAGATAATCTGGTTCTGCACCAATTTCGGGTACTTGCTGGCTGTGAATAACTTTTCCGTCTTCATTTAAAACTACTACAGCACGCGAATGAAGTCCGCGTAAATCGCCTGAAACCATTTCAACACCGTAATTTTTCCCGAAGTTGCCATCACGAAAATCGGATAGATTCGTAACGTTGTTCACATCTTCGTCGTTTGCAAAGCGTTTCATAGCAAAAGGTAAGTCTCTTGATATGCAAAGAACATTCGTGTTTTTAAGTCCCGTGGCTTTTTCGTTGAATTTACGAACCGAGGTAGCACATACGTTTGTGTCTATACTTGGAAAAATATTCATTATTACACGAGACCCCTTATAATCGGATAATTTTTTGGAGCTTAAATCTTGTGCTGTTAAAGTAAAATCTGGAGCTAGTTCACCTACTTTTGGGAGTGTCCCAGAAGTTTCTATGTTGTTTCCACCGAGTTTTATTGTTGCCATTGTTTTTTATTTTTAAAATTGAAGCATAAAGATAACGAATCGTTTTTTGTTTTTGAATAAAACGTTTTTTAAAGATTGTTTGTTCCTTTTTCCCCCATATAATTTGTCTACTATATAAAAGTGTATTTGCGCTATTGTAACCATCAAAAAATCCCTCCACATAAGTTGTGAAGGGATTTTCAAACAAATAAGGGGATTATCCTTATTGGTCTATGGAGCCTAAAACTTTTTTGGCAAAAGTATTTGCAGCGTCGCGCTCAGGCATTCCATCTGCTATCATTTGGTGTACTTCTACCGCTCCACAAAGGTTGGTGATAAGTTCGCCAACAACATCCATCTCCTCATCCGTTATACGATTGTACTCGCTGTAGGATTCTAATACCGCTATGCAATTTTCAATTTGCTCAGGAGTATTGTTTCTTTGAAAATGTCTAATTACTGGCAACTTCATCTACTAATCCTTTTAAAAGTTCAAATTTGTTTGTTTGTACTTGGTTTACGAGCTTGCCATCTTTAAAAGTTGCAAAAGTTGGGAGATTGTCCACACTCGCCATTTTACGGCTTTCTGGAAATTTCTCAGCATCTACCAATACAAACTTTAATCCTTCAGTTTCAGTAGCCAATTTTTTGAATTTCGGCTTCATTATCCTGCAATTGCCACACCATCCGGCCGAAAACTGAACAACTACGTTCTTTTCGTCAGCGATGAACTGCTGCAGACTATCATCTTTAAGCTCTATCATAATCAATTATTTTTTTAAGTATGAAGCTACACCATCACGAGATGCTTCCATTGCTTCTTTTCCTGTTTCCCAGTTTGCTGGACAAACCTCACCTTTTTCTTGAACGTGAGTATACGCGTCGATTAATCTAAGGAATTCGTTTACATTTCTTCCAAGAGGCATATCGTTAACACCTTCGTGGAAAATTTTTCCATCCTCATCAATTAGATACGTTGCACGGTAGGTTACGTTGCTTCCCTCTAATAGATAATATTCTTGATCTTCGTCATAACTCTTTGGCTCGACATCTAAAATACCTAATGCGTTTGAAAGGTTACGGTTAGTATCGGCTAAAAGCGGATAGGTAACTCCTTCAATTCCGCCATTATCTTGTGGCGTGTTTAACCAAGCAAAGTGTACTTCTGGTGTATCACAAGATGCTCCAATAACGATTGTGTTTCGGTCTTCAAATTGTGATAACGCTTCCTGAAACGAAAGAATTTCGGTTGGACATACGTAAGTAAAATCTTTTGGGTACCAGAAAAGCAATACTTTTTTCTTGTTTTTCTTAGCCTCTTCAAGAACGTTAATTTTAAATGTGTCTCCCATTTCGTTCATTGCGTCTACTGCAATATTTGGGAATTTTCTTCCTACTAATGACATAGTTATTATAGTTTTATATGGTTATAATTTTTCTACAGCAAAAATACCATATACATCCGCTTCTTCCGAAGGAAGTTAAACGAATTAATCTATCGGCTCATAAGAATTGTCGATAGTATATTAGACAAGCAATAAGGATATGCTATGGGTTGTTTGAAGGGCTTAATTCTCTTATTTTTATGCGGAAAGCTGCAAACAATAAAGTCATAAATGGGCTAAGCCAGTTAAAAATTGCGTAACCTGCATAATGCAGTGTATCTACACCCAGCACGCCACTATGATACGCCCCGCAGGTATTCCAAGGAATTAAGACAGAGGTTACGGTCCCACTGTCTTCTAATGTTCTAGAAAGGTTTTCGGGAGCCAGTCCTTTATCTTTAAAAGCTTTAGCATACATTTTCCCAGGAATAACAATCGCAAGATATTGATCGCTAGCGGTTATATTTAGAGTTAAACAGCTAAATACAGTACTTGCAAACAAACCGAAAGTAGTATGAAAAAGTGATAGTAACTTTTTACTGATAATTGAAAGTGCTCCAATAGCATCCATTATACCACCAAATGTCATAGCGCACAGTATTAACCAAATTGTATTCAACATTCCGGCCATGCCACCAGAGGAGAAGAGGTCTTTTAAAGCCGCATTATTTGTTGGTATATTAGTGTCTACCGTAATAGCGTTCATTATTCCTTTATAGCCGTTTTCCAGGTTCAAAGAAGTTCCGCCTCCCATTGCGGCAACAATATTTGGTTGAAAAATTAATGCTGCAATGGCTGCTAACAAGGTTCCTATGAGTAGCGCTATTAGAGGTGGGGTTTTCTTGACAATTAGAATCACTACAATAATTGGAACTAGAAATAGCCAAGGACTAATATTTATGGATTCTTTTACAGCAGCTAATATTTGATGCGTGTCGGCTGGTCCGGTTGTGTCAAGGTTTAATCCGATTATTATAAAAGCAATTAAAGTTACTGTTAACGTAGGAACGGTAGTATAAAGCATATACCGTATGTGCGTAAATAGATCGGTGCCTGCCATTGCTGGGGCAAGATTAGTAGTGTCGCTTAATGGTGAAATTTTATCTCCAAAATATGCGCCCGAAAGTATAGCTCCTGCTGTCATACCTAAGGAGATGTCTAGCGCATTTGCAATTCCGATAAGCGCAATACCTACGGTAGCAGAAGTGGTCCAACTACTCCCAGTTGCAATTGAAATTATGGCGCAAATTATAACACAGGAAGCTAAAAATATAGTGGGATTTAGAACCTGAAGACCGTAATATATCATTGTTGGTATTATTCCACTAATGAGCCAAGTTCCCGCTAATGCTCCAACCATTAAAAGGATTAAAATAGCTCCCGCCGTAGACTTTATGTTTTGAGCTACTTCCTCTAACATTTGGTCAAATTTTACCTTATTATAGAAGCCCACAATTGCGGCAACAGCACCGCCCATTAACAGAATAAATTGATTGCTTCCACTTAAAGCATCGTCTCCAAATGCAAAGAAAACGTTGTAGAATAGCATTCCGATAAGTGCAAAAACAGGAATAAGGGCTTCCCAAATACTGAGTTCATTATTGTCTAAAACTTCCTCGTTTTTTGGGTCGGTAGGCTTAATTTCTTGACTTTGCATAAGAAAATATTAAAATGGTATGTAATGTTACGATTTTGTGAATAGGTGTGCAAATTAAAAAAAAGCTCAAGTTAAAAAGTTCATTGACTACTTCCAATTAATCTTTTTAATAGACTTGATCGATGTAATGTTTTTAAATTCAATGATTTTCAAAATACATTCTGTTTTTTGTGCTTAAAAGAGTGATTAATAGAACTATTATTATTTGAGAAATGATTGAATTATTTTAAGTTTACTCAATGATTTTACGGGTATTATTTATTCTATTTTTCACTCAATTTTTATATGCTCAAACACCTCTTCCTACACTGTTTGATAGCTTGGCCCAATCAAATTCCGATAATGAAAAATCGAGGTTGAGCATGATTATCGCTTCACAGTTAGCAAAAGATGATTGGCAGCGAGCTCTTCACTACATCGAGCTCGCCGAAAAAAGTGCACTAAGTTCAAGATCAGAAAAAGTAAAAGCAGATTATTACAATGCTGTTGCTGAGATTTATTCTGAAAAGGACGCTCTGGATATTACGCTTGAAAACTTTGTAAAGGCGTACAAGTATTATCAACATAGACCCCTTAAAGAACGGTATAGGTTAGAGAATGATCTAGCAATCGCCTATTCCGAAACTCAAAATTATGAAAAGGCATTAAAAATCTATCACAAGATTTACAAATACGATCACACCCAGAAAAATCCTAAAAATTTAGCGGCGGTTTCCAATAATATTGGGATGGCTTGGCGCAGTAAAAATTTAGATTCGTCATTCTATTATTTTAATAATTCATTACAACTATTAGAAGGTATTGAATATCCATATTTAAAATTTCTAATTTATACGAATCTTGCAAAAAGCTATCTTATTAAAGATGAAGATGAAACGGCGAAACATTATTTTCATCGTGCTATAAACGAAATTGGCCCTAATAACATAAATAGTGACCTAGGTTGGGTTTACGGTGAATTTTCTGAGCTTTATTTAAAAAATGGAAAGATAGATTCTGCAATTTATTATTCAAAAAATGCTGTAGCAATTTTAGACAGTCTAGCGCCTTTTACAGTTATAAATCGGAACGCTGTTGAGGTATTGTATAAAGCGTATATTAAGAAGGAAGACTTTAAGAATGCTTCAAAAAATCTAGAAAAGTTTTTTGCAATTTCAGATAGCTTAAACATTGAGGATAGAAAAGCGAAGGTGCAGAAAATTATTTTAGAAGAAGAGTACCGAACCAAAGATAAGATCCGTGAGTTAGAGGAAAGTAAAAGTAGGCTGAATTTTTATATACTTATTCTCGCACTCGTTGTGTTGTTATTGATTTTAGGAATTATTTTATACCGTTATCGAAATAAATTAAAGCGTACAGATTTAGAAAAAGAATTATTTATTTCGAAGCAAAAGGAACTAAATTCCAACTTAGAGTTAAAAAATAAAGAACTTATAGGGAAAGCAATGATAGAATTGCATCGTACAGAGCTCATTGAAGATATTTTAAAAGATTTAAAAGAAGTAAGGTTAAAGGCGAGTAAAAAAGAAACACAAAGTGCAATCGACTTTATAGTAAAGCGATTAAAGCGTGACACATCGCCAAATATATGGGATGAATTTGAGCTTCGTTTTAAAGAAGTTCACGAGTCATTCTACACAAACCTATGTGAAAAACATCCAGATCTCACTCCAAAAGATAAACGACTTTGTGCTCTTTTAAAGTTGAACCTTACAACAAAAGAGATTGCCCAGGTAATGGGACAATCTACAAAATCGGTAGAAAGCGCACGTATTAGACTGCGAAAAAAGCTAGATATCACGAATTCCCAAACCGATTTATCTTCCTATTTGTCCAATTTCGGATAATTTTTTATTCATTTTATAAATCGATAAGCGCCTAAATTATAGTTATTTGGTGTTTTTTGAGTGCTAAAAATATGGCACTAATTTGTTATGCGAGTGTTTTTGTTGGGGCTACAATTTATGGCTTCAATAATCTGCACTTTACATTTGACCCACTTTTCAATTCAACATTAGTTCCATGAAAAAAAAATCCCCCTTTAAAAAAATGTCTTCGTTAGATAAAACTATTGAAGCGAATGCCGAAAAAAAAAGTGCTTGGAAAAAAATAATTCTTGAATTGGAGAAAGCTCAAAATAAACGTAAGGACTCGAAAAATAATTAGGGAATCCAAATCATAAACTAGAGCCTAACGAATTTCATTAAAATTAATAACTAACTATTTAACAGATTATGAAACGTATTATCTCATTGTTACTATTTTTTATTTGTTGTTTTTCTCACGTAATCTATGCTCAAGTAGGAATTGGCACAACTAATCCTCACGCTTCTAGTATGCTAGATGTTCAGGCGACTGATAAGGGAATACTTGTTCCTAGAGTAAGTTTAAGTAGCACATCTGTTCAAGCACCTGTTACAAATCCTGCTGAAGGACTTTTAATTTATAATACAAGCACGGCGGGCGATGTTACTCCAGGATTCTATTATTGGACTGGTTCAGGGTGGAAATCATTATTGACTTCTGGTGGCGGTGGAGGCGGCGCAGAAGGTTGGGGTTTACGAGGAAATATTGTTAGTGATGACGACTTCATCGGAACATTGCAAAACTATAAACCTTTAAAATTTAGAATAGATAATAAATATTTTGGGCAGTTTCATCCACAAGGTGGAATATCTTTGGGCCTCAATGCCGTTGCCAATAATGATAACGGAATTGCCCTGGGTGAAAATTCTAACGCGGGGACTTCTAATTCTATAGCAGTAGGTACAGATGCGTCAACATCAACTAGCAATTTGTCAATTGCTATTGGAAATTTAGCAGTTGTTTCGAACCATGAATCGGTAGCATTGGGTAATAATGCGAAATCACCAGGTCATTCAGCTATTTCATTAGGAGTTGATACAAATGCTTCGGGTGAAGGTTCGGCAGCTCTGGGTAGAGAGGCGTCTGCTTCTGGTCAGTTTTCTACCGCAATTGGCTATGGCGCAACTGTTTCGCAACCTAATACAATTCGGTTGGGAAATAACGATGCAAAGGTTGGAATAGGAACTTCAACCCCTCATGTTTCGAGTGTATTAGATATTAGTGCTACAAACAAAGGGATACTTATTCCAAGAGTTGCTTTAACATCTACTACAGATCAAGGAACAATTACACAACTAGCTGTTAGTCTATTGGTTTATAATACAAATACTGCTTCAGATGTAACACCTGGGTTTTATTATTGGACTGGTACTGTTTGGAAAGCATTATCGTCGTCGGGAGGCGGTGGAGGCGGCAACTCTTCTTTTGGTGAAAGATATTACACTACCGATGAAGTAGTAACTTTAAATCAAACGGATGATATAGCAGCTCCAAATGGTACGGCAAATCCTAATACCTCAACAAATATTACAACCTCGGGGAGTGGTTTAACATTGACTAGTAATGGGGGAGTTTATAAAGTAACTTTAACTATAACGTATTCTAAGCAAGATGCTAATCCGAATGTAAATTCAGTTGAATTCTTTATTACAAAACATGGTAATAAGATTGCAAACACTTCGGTAGTCGGTGAGTTGAATGATGACTTAAAGAGAAAAACGATCACCATTGTTAAAATATTAACCTTGGACGATTGGGCTACCTATCATTTTGGTGTGGGAAAAACCAACCCACATCCCGGAGTGAATATTGTTTTACACAAGGATATGACTAATATGACGATTGAACGAATTGATTAAACTTTGACATAGCTATTTTAATTCAACAAAAAACTCCTGAGTTTTAATGCTCAGGAGTTTTCAATCGTTTTATTTGTTAAGGATTACAAAACCCCAACTTCGACCATACACTCGCGCATCATGGTATATGTTCGCTCTATATCGTTGTCTAATCCAATACTAAAACGGATTAAACCATCGCTCAGTCCCATTTCCTTTTGTTCTTCTTCTGAAATTTCAGATGAAGTAGAGGACCCTGGAGCACTGAACAACGTTTTGTAGAAACCTAAGCTCACAGCTAAGTATCCGAGGTTGCGCTCTTGCATTAATTCCATCAATTCATTTGCTTTATCAAGAGAACCAACATCCACGGTCAGCATTCCACCAAAACCGTACTCTTTGTTCATCATTTTTTTGAAAAGTTCGTGTCCCGAATGCGATTTTAACCCAGGATAAACAGTTCTTAATCCGTCTTTTTCAAACTTTTCGGCTAGAAATAAAGCGTTCGTGCTATGTTGCTTAATACGAATATGAAGTGTTCTTAGGTTTTTTAAAATCGAAGAAGCACGCAAACTATCCATTGCAGGTCCTAATAACATATTGGCGCCATCGTTCACATTTCGTAAGCTGTCTATAAATTCTTGCGAGCCACAAGCTACACCTCCCATGGTATCGCTACTACCGTTAATGAATTTTGTTAAACTGTGTAACACAACGTCTGCTCCTAATTTGGCAGGAGAAATACTCAATGGCGAAAAGGTATTGTCAACCATTAACTGCAAATTGTGTTTTTTGGCAATTTTTGACAACGCTTCAATATCTGCGATTTCCAAAAGTGGATTGCTAACAGTTTCACAATACAGAATTTTAGTGTTCTTGGTAATTGCAGCTTCCACTTCATCTAGTTTAGTTATATCGACGAATGAAGTTTCAATGTTCAATCTAGGGGCAAAGTTCTTTAAAAAGGCATACGTTCCGCCATAAATAGTGCGGCTGGAAACAATATGTTCTCCTGCTTTACAAAGTTGTAAAATTGCCGGGGTTATAGCCCCCATTCCAGTTGCTGCAACATTGGCAGTTTCTGTGCCTTCCATTGCCGCTAAAGCTTGTCCTAAATATAGGTTTGAAGGTGTAGAATGACGAGAATATAAATAACACCCTTCTGCATTGCCTTCAAAAGTATCGAACATTGTTTTTGCTGAAAGGAATGTATATGTAGACGAATCGGAAATTGAAGGATTTACTCCGCCGTATTCACCGAAATATTGTAAATCTTGAATTTTATCTGCTGGTTTAAAGGCCATAATAAGTTTTTTTGGTATTCCACAAATTTGCAAAAATTGAGACTGATATAAAAGCAAAGACACTTTAATTATTTAAGACAAATTTGTAATTATAAAACGGAAATAGAAATTCAATTGTAATGTTTTCAGTTTAAAGGCTTCATAAGTTAATCTAGATGAAACGAATGAAATTTTAATTACTTCTTTTCCTCACTTTTATTCTGTTCTATTTTACCTGTAATATTGAGAAGTTTAGCACATTGATAGCGAACGTGAACGCTATATGGATGAACTGGGTTTTGAAGAACATAAAGAATAAAGGGTAACTGGTTCTGTTGAAAATTTTTGCGCCCAAGAGAGCTATTTGATAAAACAAGTATTAAACTCATAAACTTCTAAACTCATAAACTTTTAAACTAATATTAAACCTCTAAATTTTTAAACTATTAAGCAGAATCGTACCTTTGTTACTTCATTTAAAAAACATAAAAAAATGTCTAAATATGATGTAGCAGTAATAGGGTCTGGCCCTGGTGGATATGTTGCCGCGATTCGTTGCGCACAATTAGGGTTAAAAACCGCCATCATTGAAAAATACAATGTTTTGGGAGGCACATGTCTAAATGTGGGCTGTATTCCAAGTAAAGCTTTGTTAGATTCGTCTCACCATTACGAAGACGCGATAAAGCATTTTGAGGAGCACGGTATTGAAATTCCTGGAGATGTTAAACTGAATTTCAAAAAAATGATAGCTCGTAAAGCTGCTGTCGTTGAGCAAACTACCAAAGGCATCGATTATTTAATGGATAAGAATAAAATTGATGTATATACAGGTACTGGTGCTTTTAAAGATGCTACTCATATTGTTATCTCTGGTGAAAAGGAGCAAACCATTGAAGCTAAAAACACCATCATCGCGACAGGAAGTAAGCCTAGTTCGCTTCCATTTATAAAATTAGACAAAGAGCGCGTTATCACATCTACAGAAGCCTTGAGTCTTAATGAAGTACCAAAACATCTAGTCGTAATTGGCGGTGGCGTTATTGGTTTAGAATTAGGTCAGGTGTATCGACGTTTGGGAGCTGAGGTTTCCGTAGTTGAATATATGGATCGCATTATTCCAACAATGGACGGCGGACAAAGCAAGGAATTGCTTAAAGTCATGAAAAAGCAAGGGGTGAAATTCTATCTTTCCCATAAAGTTTCTGCAGTTTCCAAGAAAGGGAAGGAAGTGACCATTACAGCAACAGACAAAAAAGATGAGGAAGTTACTTTAAAAGGCGATTACTGCTTGGTTTCTGTTGGAAGAAAGCCGTTTACCGATGGTCTTAAAGCTGAAAATGCTGGTATTAAGGTAACCGAGCGAGGAATGATTGATGTAAACGACCAACTACAGACAAACATTAAAAATATTTATGCAATTGGCGACGTGGTTCGTGGAGCGATGCTTGCACACAAAGCTTCGGAAGAAGGAACATTAGTTGCCGAAATTATTGCAGGGCAGAAGCCACATATTAATTATAACTTAATTCCAGGAGTGGTTTATACGTGGCCAGAAGTTGCTTCGGTTGGAAAAACTGAAGAGCAGCTAAAAGAAGCCAAGGTAGAATATAAATCAGGTCAATTCCCGATGCGCGCTTTAGGAAGAAGTCGTGCGAGTGGAGATCTTGACGGTTTTGTTAAGATTCTTTCCGATAAGAAAACAGACGAGGTTCTAGGTGTCCATATGGTTGGAGCCCGTGTAGCCGATTTAATTGCGGAAGCAGTAGTGGCAATGGAATATCGTGCTAGTGCTGAGGACATAGCCAGAATGAGCCACGCACACCCAACCTATGCCGAAGCTGTTAAAGAAGCCGCACTTGCAGCAACAGAAAACAGACCACTGCATATTTAATGCTTTATTACAGAATTGAAAAAGTCCCGCGATTGTGGGACTTTTTTATTAAATGGAATCAAAATTTCAAAAACGTGAACCCTATTTTTGGTCTTCGTAATATGGTTGTAACTATTGCGTTTTCATAAATCGCCGTATGGCAACCCATTGCTTCAACATATCCCGTGCATCTTGTGCTGGATATCCTAAAACGGTTTTTCCTGGTTCAACATCGTTCATTACGCCCGAACCAGCACCAACAGTCGCGCCAGAATTTATAGTTGTATGATCTTTAATTGATGCACTTCCTCCTATAATAACGCCATCGCCTAAGGTTACCGAGCCTGCGAGTCCGCTATGGCCTGCCATAATACAAAAACGCCCCATAACAGAGTTGTGGGCTATTTGCACTAAGTTGTCAATTTTACAACCATCACCGACAATCGTTGAACTGAATTTTGCTCTATCAACGCACGAATTTGCCCCAATTTCAACATAATGTCCAATAATCACATTTCCTATTTGAGGTATTTTAACCAGTCCTCGACCATCGTCGCTTGGTCTATATCCGAAGCCATCAGCCCCGATACTTACATTGGTATGGAAAATACAGTGGCTGCCAATAATACAGCGTTCGCGAATTACAGTTCCTGACCAAACCACAGTATTGCTGCCAATAGTAGTTTCGTCGAACACACATACATTTGGGTATAATAGTACACCACTTCCTAACTCAACATCTTTTCCTACGTAGCAGTTTGCGCCAATTTTACAACCTTCGCCAATTATTGCAGTTTCATGAATAACTGCTGTTGGATGTATGTCTGTGTCAAATACAGGAGCTGGTGGATTGTAAAGTTCCAAGATTTGAGCCATCGCTAAATCTACATTTTTCACTTTAATTAAGGCACGATTCGTACCTGGTTCAAGTGTAGCGTTTTGGCCTACAAGTGCTGCCGATGCTTTGGAGTCTGCCCAGAACTTTTCATATTTCTTGCTTCCTATAAATGTAATTTGATTACTATTCGCTTTTTTAATCTCTTCGGGACCTTCAATTTTATGATCGGTATAGCCTATTAATTCACCTTTTAGAAGGTTGTTTATTTCGATTATGGAGTAGGATTTCATTGTCTAAGTGGTTTTCGTTAAAATGTGTTTTTTAATCTTTTAGCAAATAATCTAAATTTGTTTCAATTGAATTCGTGATGCCTTCAATTTTTAGTGATTTTAAAATCAACACGACAATAAAACCTTTGAATTTTTTCAAATATAAAATAAAACATCTGTTTTTGTTCAGTATCGTTGCAGCAAAAAAAAGCCATCTCAAATTTTCACTTGAGATGGCTTTTACATTATTATTCTTATTTTATGATTTATTCTTCTTCCGAAGACTCCTCCATTGTATGGTATACGTTCTGCACGTCATCGTCTTCTTCAATTCTTTCTAGGAGTTTTTCAACAGCGGCGGCTTCTTCTGGAGTTAGTTTTTTGGTTACTTGCGGAATTCGCTCAAAACCAGAAGAAAGGATTTCGATATTCTTTTCTTCCAAGAAGGATTGAATGTCGCCAAAACTTTCAAAAGGGGCGTAGATTAGTATACCGTCTTCGTCTTCAAAAATTTCTTCTAAACCGTGATCGATTAATTCAAGTTCGAGCTCTTCAATGTCCATATTTTCCGGATTGATGCGAAAATTACAAGTATGATCAAACATAAAGGAAACGGAACCTGAAGTTCCTAAACTTCCGTCGCACTTATTAAAATGCATACGAATGTTAGCAACAGTTCGTGTGTTATTGTCTGTAGCAGTTTCAATTAAAATCGCAATTCCGTGAGGAGCATATCCTTCAAAAATTACTTCTTTATAATCTCCAAGACTTTTGTCGCTAGCCCGTTTTATGGCACGTTCAACATTATCTTTGGGCATGTTAACCGACTTGGCGTTTTGGATTACAGCCCGTAATCTCGCATTGGTATCAGGGTCTGGGCCGCCCTCTTTTACTGCCATTACAATGTCTTTTCCGATTCTTGTAAAGGCTTTAGACATTGCTGACCAACGCTTCATTTTCCTCGCTTTTCTAAATTCAAAAGCTCTTCCCATTTCTTATACTTCTTTAAATTATTTGGAGAATAAATTCGCCAATGTAACTGATTCAAATTTCTGACTTCAAATATAAAAAAATCCAAAAGTGAATTTCCAAATTCCAAAAAAATTAACCTCATTTGGAATTTGTTTTTTGTTATTTGGTTCTTATTTGAAATTTGGTGCTTATTTACCCTTTGGCTCTTGTTATTTGGTGTTTTAGCCTATCAAGTCGTCAATGATTTTCGCTAGTTCAAAATCTTTTTCAGTTACACCATCGGCATCGTGGCTGGAAAGAAATATTTCTAAAGTGTTGTACACATTTGTCCATTCTGGATGATGCCCCAATTTTTCAGCTTCGAAGGCAATGCGGGTCATAGCCGAAAAAGCTTCTTTAAAATTTTCGAAATCAAAAACAGTGTGAAGGGCATCCATTTCGTAATCCCATCCTTCAAAGTCTTTCAGTTTTTCTTCAATTTGTTGTTTTGTCAATGCTTTCATAATTGTTTGTTTTATAGTATTCTTAAATTGTGATTATTATATTACTGCCTATTGGGTTGTTCAAGTTTTGCGATTTCAACTTCAATCCCCATTCCTATTTAACTGATGCGATTTCTTCGTTTAAACTACTTTCTTCTATCACTTCTGAAACGGTTATTTGATATTGTCTTGGTAATTTATTCGTCTTTGGAAGTATTGCCTTGTATCTGTCTTCATTGCTGCTAAAAACACTTTTAAAGATAGGCATATTATCTCCAATTTTGGACGTAATCTCCCTGAAAAGATCTTCGTGGTGAATCATATCATTACTCCCTAAGTGAAATATTCCGTGTAAAGATTGATTGATAATATAATGAATTTGTTGGCATACCTTATTAATTGTGGTCGCGCTAACCACCAAATTTGGATACACTTCAAAAGTGGCCTCGTGCCGAATGCACTGACGTAGGTGAAAAATTGTTGGCGAATTGATGCCAAGTACTATAGGTAAACGCAAGATAGCAGTCTGTGAAGGAACTTTTTCCAGCAATAGCTTTTCAACCAAAATTTTGAATTTTCCGAAAGACGATTCGGAAAGTGTTACATCATTTTCATACGACGGATAGCGCCATTTTGCATCAAATACTTCAGAAGACGAAACATACAGAACCGAACAGTTTTGATTGAGCAATGCGTAATCGGCAATTTCCCGATGGACTTTTAATAGGCTTTCATAATTGCCTGTGAGTGCTGATATAATTACGGTTGGACGAATGGTATTCAACAATAAGAACGTGGAGTTTTCCTCGATACAATATTGGTGAAAAATTTTATTTTCCGAAAAAAGTCCGTGTTGTTTGCAGTATGTGGCGCGTACGTGAAAATAGGGGGGGAGCTCCTTGTAAATTGAATTTCCAATAAAACCACTTCCGCCTAAAATTAAAATCCGCTCCTTCTCCTTCTTCTTTTCCTGCATTAAAATTTCGTTACTTGCTTAAAAGATGGTCAAATCGGTTTTTGTTGTAAAAAGTTCTAGAGCCTTCATACCTAAATATGAATTTCCTTGAGTATTTAAAGCTGGTGCCCAGGTTGCAATGGTGTAATGGCTGGGCAATAGTGCCACAATTCCGCCACCAACACCACTTTTTCCGGGTAGGCCGACCTCAAATGCAAATTCGCCAGCTTCGTCGTAAAAGCCACAGGTAAGCATTATGGCGTTGATTCTTTTTACTTTATGAGCAGATAAATGACGAACGTTTGCCAAGCACTTTCCTTTGTTTGCAAACACAAAAAAAGCATTGGTAAGTTGTTCGCAGCTCATCATAATAGAGCATTGATGAAAATAGAAATCTAGAACATCGTCTACTTCGTTTTGTAGATTTCCGAAAGACTTCAACAAATTTGCGGCGGCGAAATTATTAAAACCTGTTAACCTTTCAGATTCCGCAACAGTTTCATCAAAATCGATGCTTTGGTCGTGGGCAAGATTGCGAACAAAGTTTAAAAAATCCTGTTTTGGGTTTTCTAAATGCGTTAGCAAGACATCGGCAATAACAATGGCGCCAGCATTTATAAGTGGGTTTCGAGGAATTCCATTCTCCAATTCCAATAATGAAAGGTGGTTAAAAGGGTTTCCTGAAGGTTCTACGTCAACTCGTTTCCAAAGGTCTGTTCCGACTAATTGAAATGCTTTTGCCAGCTATAATACCTTTGAAATACTCTGAATTGAGAATTTTTCAAAGGCATCGCCTGCTGAATAGCTTTCGCCTGTTATTAATTGTAAGTGAATTCCAAGGTTGTTTTTATCTACTTTCGCCAATTCTGGAATGTAGTTGGCAACTTCGCCTTTATTCTCAACCTTGCCGAGAGTGGTGTGAATTTCGTTTAAAATACCTTGGTAATCGTGCATTATGCTTTATAGAATGGAGTTTTTACAATGATTGCGGCAACTGGTTTTTTTCGGATATTTATAAAAATTTCAGTACCTGGAGTGCTGTTTTCCTTGGTAACATAGCCCATTCCAATTCCTTTGTTAAGTGAAGGTGCCATAGTGCCACTAGTCACTCTGCCAATTACGTTTCCGTCTTTATCGGCAATTTCGTAATCGTGACGCGGAATACCTCTGTCTTTCAATTCAAAACCAATAAGTTTGTTTTTTATACCTTCTTCTTTTTCTTTTTTCAGGTTTTCAGAATTGATAAAATCTTTAGTGAATTTTGTAATCCAACCTAAACCAGCCTCCAAAGGTGAAGTGGTTTCATCTATATCATTTCCATACAAACAGAAGCCCATTTCCAGTCGAAGAGTATCGCGAGCAGCAAGACCAATAGGCTTAATTCCGAAGTCTTTTCCAGCTTCAAAAACCTTGTTCCAAATTTGTTCTACTTCATCGTTTTTACAATAAATTTCAAAACCACCACTGCCTGTATAGCCAGTAGCGCTGATTATTACATTTTCAATTCCGCCAAAATCGGCGACTTTAAAGTTGTAAAATTTAATAGCCGATAAATCTTCTGAAGTAATTGACTGCATTGCTTCAATTGCTTTTGGCCCTTGAATGGCAAGCAAAGAGTAATCATCGGATAAATTACGCATTTCGGCACCCATTGTATTATGCTTTGAAATCCACTCCCAGTCCTTGTCAATATTAGAAGCGTTTACAACCAACAAATATTTTTCGTCTGCTAGCTTGTACACGATTAAATCATCCACAACTCCGCCAGTTTCATTTGGAAGATAGGTGTATTGCGCCTGCCCGTCTACCATTTTTGAAGCATCGTTACTCGTTACTTTTTGAATTAAATTCAACGCATTTGGACCAGTTAGCAAAAACTCACCCATATGCGAAACATCAAAAACACCCACGCCATTGCGTACCGTTTCGTGTTCAATATTTATACCTTCATAGGAAACGGGCATATTGTAACCTGCAAATGGAACCATTTTGGCACCCAATTGTTCATGGATATGTGTAAGAGCTGTATTTTTCATGGTAATTTTCCCAAAGCGGGACTATTTTGGTTATTAAAAATATTTTTTGTGATAAAAGCAAATGTATTACAATCGTACAAAGTTAACGATTATTTAGCTGTATATTTTAATTAAGCTTCCCGTTAAAATCATCTTAATCGATGGCGTTTTCTCAATGATTTCAGTACTTTTAAAATAAAAAGCATGGCCACAACCACATCGATTAATCCCTATACTGGGAAAGAGTTTAAAACATATAAAAATCATTCCAAAAAAGAAATTGAAGACATAATTCTGAAAGCCGACAGGCGGTTTTACAGTTGGCGCGAAACGTCTTTCACAGAACGAAAAAAACTAATGATGGCTGCAGCTTCGGAACTCAGAAAAAACAAACAGGAATACGCCGAAACTATGACGCAAGAAATGGGAAAACCTATTTCCCAAGCCATCGCTGAGGTGGAAAAGTGCGCTTGGGTATGTGAATATTATGCCGAAAATGCTGAGGCGCAACTTCAAAATGAAACAGTAAAAACGGATGCTTATAAAAGTTACGTACGTTACGAGCCTCTTGGAGTTGTGTTGGCTGTAATGCCGTGGAACTATCCGTATTGGCAAGTTTTCCGTTTCGCTGCTCCAGCTTTAATGGCGGGTAATATAGGTGTATTAAAACACGCTTCTAACGTTTTCGGTAGCGCAATGAATATTGAGAAAATCTTTAAAAAAGCTGGTTTTCCTGATAATTGCTTTACAACTTTACTAGTTGGAAGCGATGCAGTAGAAAGTATTATTGAAAATGAAAAAATAAAAGCCGTTACCTTAACCGGGAGTGGGCCAGCAGGTTCCTCCGTAGCCTCAATTGCTGGGAAAAATATTAAAAAAACAGTTTTGGAACTCGGTGGAAGCAATGCCTTGGTGGTGATGAAAGACTGTGATATTGAAAAAACAATTGATGTTTGTGTGCAAGCGCGATACCAAAATACGGGTCAGAGTTGCATTGCTGGAAAAAGATTACTTGTAGACGAATCGATTGCATCAGATTTTACAGCGAAACTATTGCAGCAAGTTCGGGAACTTAAAAGTGGTGATCCGATGGATGAAGACACATATATTGGTACAATGGCTCGGGAAGATCTTGCGGAAGAATTGGAAAAACAGGTAAATGATTCTATTAAATCTGGAGCTAAATTGGCTCTCGGAGGAAAACGACAAAATGCCTATTTTGAACCTACTGTTTTAACAAATGTAACTAAAGATATGGCTGTTTTTAATGAAGAAACTTTTGGCCCAGTGCTTTCAGTAACCACGTTTGAAACAATTGAAGAAGCGATTGAACTATCTAACACTTCGCGATTTGGATTAGGGGTTTCAATTTTTACCGAAAATATTGACGAAGCTGAAAAATTGGCTTTTCAATTTGAAGAAGGCGCGGTTTTTATTAATGAATTAGTGAAAAGCGATCCGCGTTTGCCATTTGGAGGAATTAAAGAAAGTGGATACGGCCGTGAGCTTAGCCAACACGGAATTAAAGAATTTATGAATCGGAAAACGGTTTATATAAATAAGTAGCTAAAAGTAAGTAGCTAAAAGTTGGACCACGAATTCACCAATATCTTCTAATCTATCATATTGGCGATCTGATAATTTTGTATGAAGTTGAATTTTCCTGTAATCAGGAAAGTAGAATGTTGAAGTGAGAATTAATATCGTCTTCCACTGCCAGCCCGACAAGGTTATTCTGGCGGGCTATCGGACTTACATTTTTCAACTTCACACATAATTCGTTTATTCGAGGTGAACCTTTCAAAATAATTGAAGGTAATTAAAACCTAACAATCACTAAATTTGCACCCAAACCTTAAAAAAACATTAAATGAATTTTCACACACGTAAATGGATTAAACCAGAGGATCTTAACCCTAACGGAACACTTTTTGGCGGAAGGTTGTTAGAATGGATTGATGAGGAAGCAGCTTTGTACGCTATTATCCAACTTGAAAATCCACGGACGGTCACTAAGTTTATGAGTGAAATTAACTTTCAGAGCTCTGCCAAAAAAGGGGATATAATTGAAATAGGAATCGACATTGTTGGATTTGGAAATACTTCTTTAACCCTTTGCTGTGAGGTTCGAAATAAAATGACACGGGAAGTAATTATCAGTATCGCCAAAATTATAATGGTGGCTTTAGATGAAAACGGAAAACCTTTTGCTCACGGAAAAACGGCAAAAGAATTCACAAAAGATAGACTTGCAAAATAGTTTAAGTCAATTGTTTTAAATCCGTTCCTGTTGGTAGTTCAAATGCTTCTAAGTCGAAATAGGATAACGCTGCTAAAAGATGATCAAAGATATCGGCTTGGATATGTTCATAATTGGCCCAACGTTTGTCTTTACTAAAACAGTAAATCTCAAGAGGTAACCCTTTTTCGGTCGGAGCCAAATGTCTAACCATAAGCGACATATCTTGGCTTATCGCGGTATTTTCGTTTAAGTAAGCATTAATGTAATTTCTAAAAATCCCCAGATTTGTCTGGTTTCGGCCGTTAATTTGTAATTCCCTATTTATATTTTTAGACTCGTTATATTTTTCAATAACGCGCTGTCGGTGTTGAATATATGGTTTTACCCGTTCAATTTTTTTAAAACGTTCAATATCTTCATCCGAAAGAAATTTAATAGAAGATTGTTTAATGTAAATTGCGCGTTTTATTCTTCTTCCACCGCTTTCGCTCATTCCACGCCAATTTTTGAAAGAATCTGAAACAAGGCTGTAGGTTGGAATGGTGGTATAAGTCATATCAAAATTCTGAACTCGAACCGTAGCTAAACTGATTTCGACTACATCTCCATCGGCTCCAAATTTTTCAAATGTAATCCAGTCGCCAATTCGGACAATATCATTAACTGAAACTTGGATACTTGCAACAAACCCGAGAATAGTATCTTTGAAAATAAGCAATACTACCGCCGAAGCAGCTCCTAAGGTTGCAAGACTTTTTAAGGAATACCCTGTAAGCAATTGAATTATCCAGAACATTCCGATACCCCAAGCAAAAATCATCAGAATTTGTACGTAGCTTTCTAAGGGTTTATCTCCATATCTTTCGTTTTCTTCAAGATAATTTCGGACAGTCCGCAGAATGCTTCTTATAATTAGAACAAACAGAATTACAAAGTAAATTTTAACTATAGTTTGAAGAATTTCAATAATTAAGGGAAATTCCACAAAAATAATAGGAACTACATTGAGCAGAATAAGTATCGGAAGTAAGCGCGTAACAAACTTCGGGAAATTGCTTTTTAAAAGGTAATTGTCGAATGAAGTTTTGGTTTTGCTACTGAAAGTTTGGAAAAATCCAACAACCAAGCGCCTAGCGACAATGTCAACAAACACGACAACGGCTAACGCAATTATGGTATTAACAATAATATTCAAAAATATAGCCCATTGCACTTCCATGCCCAAAGCCTCAAGATTATCTTGAAGCCAATACGTATAATTTTGAATTGTTTCCTTATCCATTATAAATATTTACGTTCTATATAAAAAGGCCCAAAAGGTACAACGGAGCAAAGAATTGCAATAATGAGTTGTGTAAGTGTCCAGTTTAACTTTTTGTACATATAAATAGCACCTAATACATAAAGTACGAATAGAATTCCGTGTGCCATTCCTACCGATTGAACCATTTGTGGCATATCCCAAATGTACTTTAAAGGCATAGCGATACCAAGGAGCACAAGAAACGAAATGGCTTCTAAAGAACTGATTAATCGGAAGGCTTTAACTGATTTATCCATTGCAAAACAATTTTTTTGCAAATATACACTAAGCAATCGGCAAGCCCAATTTAAAGAGCGTATAACCTTAAGTGTAATGTAAAAAGATGCGATTCAGTTTTATGTGTAACTATTTGGCTAAAGCCAATGCAGTGTAGCATTGTTCCACGGGCTAAAGCCCGTGGTTATTCGATATATTCGATATTCTTTTATTCAGTAAGGAGCTTTGAGTAAGTTATGATCCATGTTTTTCGAATAACTCAGGGCTTTAGTTCGGAGTTATAGACGATAACTTTAAGTGTAATGTAAAAAGATGGGATTCAGTTTTATGTGTAAACATTTGGCTAAAGCCAATGCAGTGTAGCATTGTTCCACGAGCTAAAGCCCGTGGTTATTCTATATATTCGATATTCTTTTATTCAGTGAGGAGCTTTGAGTAAGTTATGATTAATGTTTGTCGAATAACTCAGGGTTTTAGTTCGGAGTTATAGACGATAACTTTACAGGGAATGTAAAAAGATGCGATTCAGTTTTATGTGTAACTATTTGGCTAAAGCCAATGCAGTGTAGCGTAGTTCCACGGGCTAAAGCCCGTGGTTATTCGATATCCTTTTTATTCATGGGGGCTTTGAGTAAGTTATGATTAATGTTTGTCGAATAACTCAGGGTTTTAGTTTGGGGCTATAGAGGATAACTTTACGGGGGTGTAAGAAGATGGGATTCAGTTTTATTTGTAAACATTTGGCTAAAGCCAATGCACTGTAGCATTGTTCTACGGGCTAAAGCCCGTGGTTATTCGATATATTCGATATTCTTTTATTCATAGGAGCTTTTGCCCTGCTAGAATCAATGCTTTTCTAATAACCCTGAGCTTTAGCTCGGGGAAAAAAACGGCATATTCATTGGCTTTAGCCAAATCCTGTTTTTTATATCACCTCACGAAACCGCCTTACCTTCAAAAGTCCTAAGTCATTTTTTTGGCTACAGCATCTTTTGAATCCTAATTCCAACTCATTCGTTGCAATCTTATAGCATTTAAAATAGCTAAAAAAGCAACTCCAACATCAGCAAAAACAGCTTCCCACATTGTGGCAATTCCGCCCGCGCCTAAAATCAATACAATTAGCTTAACACCAAATGCCAATGCAATATTTTGCCAAACAATACTTCTGGTGGAACGGCCAATCTTGATGGCGCGTGCAATTTTTGAAGGATGATCTGTTTGAATTACCACATCGGCAGTTTCAATCGCCACATCACTTCCTAAACCGCCCATGGCAATCCCCACATCACTGGCGGCAATTACAGGAGCGTCGTTTATTCCATCGCCAACAAATGCAACTTTGGTTCTAGATATCTTTTTAAGGGTTTCAACTTTGTTTAATTTATCTTCAGGAAGCAAACCTCCAATGGCTTCTTCAAGTCCAAGTTCGCGACCAATTTTTTCGGTTAAGGAAGCCTTATCGCCAGAAAGCATTATTATATTTTTAATGCCCAGTTCACGAAGTTGTTGAATGGCTTGATGTGCATCTTCCTTTAATTCGTCTGCAATAGTTACATATCCCGAAAACTTTCCGTCGATAGCAATCATTACGATAGATTCTACAATTTGATTGGTTTCTGAAGGAATTTCGATTTGATGTGAATCCATCAAGGCTTTATTTCCTACTAAAATCATTTTATTGTTTACAATTCCGTTCAGTCCTTTTCCTGCAATTTCTGTAACATTCGAGGCGACGAATTCTGTTTCATTTTCAAATTCCAAAATGGCTCGGGCAATCGGGTGCGTAGATTGAGCTTCAATAGCTTGTAAATACGCCATCATTTCAGTTTTATTAATCTCGAATGTTTTGATTTCCTTAATCTTAAAAACACCCTTAGTCAAGGTTCCTGTTTTATCCATCACCACGGTATTTATTTTGGTGATACCATCCAAAAATGAGGCTCCTTTAAAAAGAATTCCGTTTTTGGAAGCTGCTCCCAGACCACCGAAATAGCCTAATGGAATTGAAATTACCAGCGCACAAGGACAGGAAATAACTAAAAATATCAGAGCCCGATAAAGCCAATCTTGAAACATATATTCTTCTACAAAAAAATAGGGTAGGAGCGTGAGACCGATCGCTGCAAACACGACAATGGGAGTGTAAACCCGAGCAAATTTTCGAATAAAAAGTTCTGTTTTGGACTTTCTAGAAGTCGCGTTTTGAACTAAATGTAATATTTTGGAAATAGAACTATCTTCAAAAATTTTGGTAGTTTCTATTTCAATTACGTTTTCCAAATTAATGCTTCCCGCATAAACACTTTCGCCGCTTTGAATGGTGTCTGGCTTGCTTTCACCAGTAATTGCAGCCGTATCTAAGGATGCACTTTTGGAAAGCAATTTTCCGTCTAATGGAACCTTTTCACCATTTCGCACTTGAATTTTTTCTCCAACAAATACTTCTTGCGGATGTACAGCTGTGAATTTGCCATTCCGAAAAACCATCGCAACATTAGGACGTATGTCTAAAAGTGCCTTTATATTTTGCTTCGATTTATGAACTGCCGAATGTTGGAACAGTTCACCCAACGTATAAAAAAGCATTACAGCAACCCCTTCGTGATAATGCCCAAGGGCAAAAGCCCCGATAGTTGCGATTCCCATTAAAAAGAATTCAGTAAAAAAATCGCCTTTTAAAATACTTTCCCATCCTTGTTTTAAAACAGGAAACCCCACAGGGAAATAGGCTACTAAATACCATCCCAAACGTACACCTCCTTTAAAAAATGGAAGTTCGAGGTTGTCAAGAACGATTCCTGTAATCAACATTATAAAGCTGATAAAAGCGGGAAGGTAGATTTTATAATTTGTTTTGTTTTCCTTTTCAGGGTTTTGTGTGGAACCGCAGCAACCATCTTCAACCTGTATATCTGCAGAAGGGCTATTTATATTTTTCATTTACTTTTTTATCCTTTTTCTTAATTCTTCAGAATCAGAAATAACGCTGACTTTCGGTTACTCCTTTTATCTTTTAAAGACTATTAATTTTTACCAAAACTATGGAATAGAGGAATGCAACCGAAGTGCATTAACAAATGTCCGCTTGTAATTTGCAGGTTTTTAAGGTTTAAAAAACTCTTTCAGAAGGTGATTTTCGATTGAAAAAAAATCAAAGTTTATTGGTACTTTTAAAAATGAATATTCGAGAAGAAACAATGGATAATGATGCTTTAGAATACGGATTCAATAAATACCTAATGAATGCGGGAATTTCTGCCAGTGATGCGGAACGGCTGTATAAAGATTTAGAAAAAAGAAACTTTAATAAGGGAGCATTTCTCCTGAGAGCGGGCGAGTTCTGTCGGCATTCATTTTTTGTCGAAAAAGGTTTGTTGCGATCATATACCCTTGGTGAAGACGGCAAGGAACACGTAATTCAATTTGCTCCCGAAAATTGGTTTGCTATGGATAGAAGCAGTGTTTATTTTAATGATCCTTCCGAAATATATATTGAAGCGGTTGAAGATTCCCAAGTAGTTTTATTAGATGAAAATTTTATGAATCGGGCATCGCAGTTAGATGAAAACTTTGGGAAGTTTAATGATAAATTATTGCACAATCACATCCGGCACATTCAAAAACGTCTTAACCTATTGCTCGGTGCCCCCGCAGAAAAGCGGTATTTAAGTTTTATTGAATTGTACCCCGATTTGTTATTGCGAGTTCCACAGTGGATGATTGCATCTTATCTGGGGATAACTCCTGAAAGTTTGAGTAGGGTTCGAAAAGAGCTGGCGCGTCGTAATTTTAAACCATCATAAAGCAAGACCTCATAGGTTTTTTAAAACTTATGAGGCCTAAACAAAATCCAACGCTATAATTCCAATACAAGTTTATTCCAAATACCCAAATTTCCCCATATTAAAGTCATTCATCGCTTGAACAAGTTCGGCACGGGTGTTCATTACAAATGGGCCTTGTGCGGCAATGGGTTCATTAATGGGTGCTCCGCTTAAAATTAAAACCACTGCATTATCAGTAGCTTCAACACTGAATGCTTCTCCTTCATTGGCTAACAACCCCAAACTGTCAGTCGTTATTTCTTCGGAATTATTCACTTTAATGTTTCCTTCAATTACCAAAACAGCGGTATTGTAGTTTTCAGGAAAGCTGAAACTTGCTTTTCCTCCTTTATTCAATTTTGCATTGAAGAGATGCACGGGAGTAAAAGTTGAAGCGCTTCCTTTTATACCTTGATATTCGCCCGCAATCACTTCAACTATACCTGCGTTTTCAGGGAGTTCAACTTTTTGTAAATCACTGTTTACGATGCCTTGGTACTTGGGCGGACTCATTTTATCCTTCGCAGGAAGATTTACCCATAACTGCACCATTTGAAAATCGCCTCCTGCTTTGCTAAAGCTTTCTTCGTGATATTCTTTGTGAAGTATTCCAGAAGCGGCCGTCATCCATTGCACATCACCTTCTTCGATTACGCCGCTATTGCCTGCGCTGTCGTGATGTGCCACTTTTCCTTTATAAGCAATTGTCACGGTTTCGAAACCACGATGCGGGTGTACACCCACGCCACGGGCTTCATTGGTAGGAGGAAAGTAAAATTTACTGTTGTAATCCAACATTAAAAATGGATCCATCCGCTCAAAACCAACTTGCAGTCCTGAAGGAATGAAATTGTGAACTCGAAATCCGTCCCCGACCATGTGTGGTCGAGGCGGACTTACTACGCGTTCTATTTTTTTTGTTCGCATTTTTTTTATCTCTTTTTGGATTTTTATTTTTTTTGGAATTTGAACAATAAATTTATCAAAAGCTTGAATTGAAATCTATTGCTTGACAAATTGAATCGAAACAACCAATTTCACCTTTTCGCCAACAACAATACTTCCAGCTTCTGTTACTGAACTCCAAGCAAGACCAAAATCTTTTCTGTTTATTTGGCCTTCAAATTCGAATCCAGCTTTGGTTTGTCCGTACGGATCAACTGCGACTCCGTTGAAATCTGTGTCCAATTTTACTTCTTTAGTAAATCCTTTAATGGTTAAATCTCCCACCATTGTTTCACCATCAAATGATTTTGAAGTAAAAGTCAATTTTGGATGGTTTTCCGCACCAAAGAAATCGTCTGACTTTAAATGATTGTCACGATCTTTATTTTTTGTGTTTATAGAATCAATAGCTGCTGAAAACGAAAAATGTGCATTTTTGAAATCCTCTGAAGACGATTTTACTTCACCATCAAATTCTTCAAAACTTCCGCTTACCGTGGAAATCATCATATGTTTTACTTTAAATCCTACTTCTGAATGTGTAGAATCAATTTTCCAAGTTGTGTTTTTACTTTCTTCCATATCTATATGTTTTTAGTTATTAATTATTTACACTACAAAAGTAGCTGTCTGTTTTCGACTTCACATTGATGTATGATAAGAAAGTGGCACGCCTGCAGAATACTTAACAGTATATTGATATTTTGAATTAATTTGGTTTCAAGTGAAATTTTTAACATAGGTTTATGCCTAAATACCCTTTGATTAGCGGTATATTTAAAAATACTGTAGTTGAATTTCCCTACATTTGGAGATTGCCAAACAAGCCATTGGAAAAGAAAAAAGAACAGAAAAAAAAGCCTAAAAAGCACAGGATTTTAAGAATCATCGGATGGACTTTCGGGATTCTAATTCTCCTGTTTGTGCTACTCGTGCTTTTTGTTCGCAGCCCTTGGGGACAAAATATTATTGTGCAACGTGCTGTGAAATACGTTTCCGATAAAACCAATACCAAGGTTGAAATTGAAAAACTCTTTATTACGTTTGATGGCAATATAATGCTGAAAGGCGTATATCTGGAAGATACAAAAGGCGACACTTTGGTTTATTCAAAATCGCTCGAAGCCGGGGTTCCGCTGTTGCCAATAATCCGCGGAAATGGTATAGGAGTCGATTATCTGGATTGGGAAGGGCTAAGAGCGAACGTTATCCGTAAGGATTCTATCAACGGTTATAATTTTCAATTTTTAATAGACGCTTTTGCCACAGCCGATACAACTACGGTAGCAGCAGACACGACGGCTGCTCCGATGAACATTGTTCTTGGCGATATAAACTTTCGAGATTTTAACGTTGTTTTTGAAGATGCGGTCTTGGGTATTGACAGTCAGTTTAAAATAGGAAAACTGAATCTTCAGATGAAGAAAACCGACGTGGAAAAAATGGATTTCCGAGCTTCGGCAATTGCTATTTCCAACTCAAAAATAAAATACATTCAATCTCCTGTGCCACCAACGCCATCAGAGGATTCGCCTTTGCCGTATTTGGAATTGGATAAACTCAGTCTGAAAAACATTTTTGTCGATTATCAGTCCTATGCAGATGGAATCGCAGCAGAGATGGAAGTGTCCGACATTTATTTAGAACTTGAAAAGGCTGATTTGGCCAATAATGATATTGTTGTTGGTGATTTTAATTTGAAAAACTCCATTATAACAATAAACACTGAGGTTGAAAATAATGCCATTACCCAAAAAGCGCAAGAAGTAAAGGACGATGCAAAAGAAGATATTCAACAATTTGAGTGGCCCGATTTTAAAATTGCTGTTGCCAACATAGATTTTGAAAATAATAATTTGAACTATTTTGCAGGAAACGATAAAGTGAAGCAAAATGAATTCAATCCAAATGCGATTGCACTTCAGAACCTTCAATTACAAGCCAATTCTATTTTTCTGAAAGATAAGAAAGCAGGTCTCAATTTAAAAGCTTTGACTTTTCAAGAAGGCTCTGGGCTAGACTTGAAGGAAATGACGTTGAAACTTGAGGCTACAGATAATTTCCTGGAAGTAGATGGTTTAAAATTGGCGCTTAACAACAATATAATTAATGGGAAAGCACGCTTAGATTATTCTTCACTCGCTAAGGTTATTGAGGTTCCAGACCAATCTAAGGTTGCTTTAAACTTTCCTTCATTTCGTGTGGATTTAAAAGATGTTTTTAAATTTCAACCAGAACTCAGAAAGAACGAATATTTAAAAACGCTAAGCACGAGGTATGTAACCGGAAACGTAAATGCTTCAGGCTATCTTTCTGCTATTCAATTTCCAGATGTAAGAGTTCGCTGGGGAAATACGACTCAAGTTTTTGCAGCAGGATCTATAAAAAATGCTACTGATCCGGATAACCTGAAATTCAATATTTCAACTTTTGTCGCCAAAACAAATCGAAATGATTTAATCAAGTTTGTGAATGAGGAAGATTTGGGGGTTAGCCTGCCCAAAGATATTTTGCTTAAAGGTAATGCCAAAGGAAATCTTGAAGATGTAGTTGCATCGGTAAATTTAACAACTTCGCAAGGTATTGCAACGCTTAACGGACATTTTAAAAACGATGCCGATATTTCATTTGATGCAGACCTTGAAATTACTGAATATAAACTCGGTGAATTACTCCAAGATGAGCAATTGGGAGCCTTGAGCCTTAACTTAAAAACAGAAGGTTCTGGAAAAGACATCAATAATCTCGATGCCGTTTTGGATGCGAATATTTCTAGTTTTAAGTTTAACGGCTATGCTATTGAAGACCTTGCTATCAATGGTAAGATTAAGGAAGGTAAAGGAAATCTTATCTCAAATTATAAAGACAAAAATCTGAATTTAGATTTAACAGCCGATATCGTGCTAGACTCCATAGCGCCACAAGTTATGGCAAGTTTAAACATTATTGGCGTCAATCTTCAATCGTTAGGCCTGATGGATCGCGATGTGCGCGCAGCCTTAAAACTCGATGCTGATTTTGTAGGAAATAAAGACGGCTTTGATGTGATTTCAACAATTGGGGACGGCGTAGTGGTTTACGACAACAAGTCTTATTTATTGGGTGACGTATTGGCTACGGCGCACGTGCGGAGCGATACTACTTCAATTTGGGTTGATAATAAAATCGTTAATCTAAGTTTGGAAAGTAATACCGACCCTGCAACCTTTGGCACCTCTATTCAAAAACACATTTTTAGTTATTTTTCAAGAAAAGAGAATATTCCAGACACCCTTCGAAATCCAGTAATCCTTAGTGTAAAAGGAAAAATAGCTGAAGCCCCAGTTTTAAATGATGTGTTTTTGGTCAATGTAAAAAAGCTCGATACTGTAAAAATTGCAGTAGATTTTGATGAATCTGCTCGAAAACTAAAAGCAGACATTTGGGCACCACATATTAATTATAACGATATTATTCTGGACAGTCTTGCCTTTACAATGGATACTGACCAAGAAAAATTTGTGTACGATTTAGGTTTCAAGAGTTTAAAAGGTGGACCATTAGATATTCCAAAAACTAAAATAGCAGGAAAGCAGCAAGACAACGAACTTTCTCTTAATTTCAAGTCAATTTATAAAGATAGTACGTTTATCAATATTCAGTCTCAAATTACGGGAACGTCGGACACACTTAGGTTTCACATATTGCCCGAGAATTTAATCTTAGACAGAAACCCGTGGCAAACACCTAGCGATAATGAAGTGCTTATTTCGAAAAATAAGTTAGTATTCAATAATTTCAATTTTAATCGAAATGATGAATCTGTAGAAATTACCGACAAATTTTCGGATGTTTCAGAAGAGCATTTTGCTGTAAAATTCAAAAAATTCAAATTAAGTGAAATTCTCAATTATTTAAATCCTGAAGAAGAGCTGGCAAAAGGCGATTTAAACGGAAACTTGGTTTTTGTTGAACCTTTCGGCGATTTAGGACTTTTGGCAGACCTTTCGGTAAATAATCTAGAAATTCTCGATGTCGATTTGGGAGTGCTAACAGTGGACGCTAAATCGTTGGGAGGCGATAGATACGACTTCGATTTGGCGCTAAAAGAAGGTGATGTCGATTTGGATTTAACGGGTGATTACCTGGCAGAACAAAGAGAAGCGAAATTGAATTTAGATCTAGATATAAATGAATTCAAGATGCGTGCTTTGGAAGGCTTTTCTATGAATGAAATTAAAGACGGTAAAGGTAGCTTTTCAGGAAAACTAACGGTTTCTGGAAGTCCAACAAAGCCAATTTATGAAGGTAGTTTACATTTTCATAATGCCGATTTTACAATTGCAAAGCTCAACGCTCCTTTTACATTAGCCGATGAAATTTTGAGGGTCGACAACAAAGGTTTATATATGGACAATCTTACAATCCGGGATAAGAATCAAAATAAGTTGGTAATATCTGGGAAGGTAGGAATAGAAAATGTTGTTAATCCAACCTTCGATTTAAAATTGAATTCTCAAAACTTTCAGGTTCTCAATGCCACTAAAGAAGATAATGACTTTTTATACGGAACAGCTTCTTTTAATTTAGACGCAAGGCTAACAGGCGATTTACTAATTCCAAAGTTAAATGCGAAAATTGGTGTGGGCGACAATACCGATATTACCTACGTGTTACCTTCATCATCTGTATCTATTGAAGAACGGGGCGGAGTCGTGCTTTTTGTGAATAGGGAAAATCCAGATGCAATTTTAACACAAACAAAAGAAGAAACAGGAACACTTACAGGTATTGATGTAAACGCACTTTTAAAAATAGGAAAAGCAGCAAAAGTAAATATCATAATAGATCAGGAAACAGGTGATA
The DNA here is from genome assembly GCF_900106795.1 of Aequorivita viscosa. Classification (GTDB taxonomy): domain Bacteria; phylum Bacteroidota; class Bacteroidia; order Flavobacteriales; family Flavobacteriaceae; genus Aequorivita; species Aequorivita viscosa. The sequence continues at coordinate 39,927 of NZ_FNNS01000019.1, forward strand.
ATTTTGCCGTTTTCGGTGACGGAGATCTAGATCTTAGAATTAGTCCGAATGGCCAGATGACGCTGAGTGGAGTCTATGACATAAGCGGTGGTCATTATAAAATGAATTTATACAACCTGGTAAGCCGAAAATTTGAATTGGCTCCCAAAAGCCGTGTAAGCTGGTCTGGAGATCCATTCGATGCAAAATTGGATGTAAGAGCGATTTATAAGGTCGAAACTTCCGCTTCTGCATTAATGGCGCCCGTAACTTCAGGATCAGACCCTTCTGTAAAGAGTAAATATCGTCAAGTATTGCCATTTTATGTTTATTTAAATGTAGATGGAGAGTTAACACAACCCGAAATTTCATTTGCTATGGATATGCCCGAAAACGAACAAGGTGCCATAGGAGGACAAGTTTACGGCAGATTACAGCAAATAAACAGTCAGGAAGGGGAGCTGAATAGACAAGTGTTTTCGCTTTTGGTTTTAAATCGGTTTTATCCTGAACCAGGTAGCGATGGAAGCCGTGGAGGCTTTGCTTCTGTGGCTCGCGATAACTTAAACGATGCGATTTCAGATCAATTGAATACGTTTTCGGACAAACTTTTGGGAAATACTGGTTTAGAGCTCGATTTTGGATTGGATAGTTATACAGATTATCAAGGCGATACACCTCAAGAACGCACCCAGCTGGACATTGCAGCGCAAAAAAAACTCTTTAATGATAGATTAATTGTGCGTGTAGGTAGCGAGGTGGATTTGCAAGGAAGTAATCCCTCCAATGAACCCGCTCCAATTATCGGAAATGTAAGTTTGGAATATCTTTTAACTGAAAACGGCCGCTATAGGTTGAAGGGTTTTCAACGAAACGAATTTGAAAACGTAATTGATGGGCAAACCATTGTCAGCGGTATTGCCCTGATTTTTACACAAGAATTTAATAGGTTTGATGAATTGTGGACAGCACTTTTGAAAGGTGAAACTAAAGAAGAAAAGGAAGCGCGACTTGAAGCTAAAAGAGTAAAAAAAGAACAAGAAGCGAAAGAAAAATTAGAAGAGGAGAAAAAAGAGAAGGAAGAATTAAAGCAAATTAAAAATAGCAAGCCAGAGGGAGATGATGAAGAATAACAGCAAATTATATTACTTAAAAAAATAGTTGTAAGTTGAAGTTTACCATTAAAATACTAGCGCTGCTATTTACAATAATTATTGTAATGCAATCCTGTGGAATTAAAAAACACATTCCTGAAGAGGAGCGACTTTACACTGGAGCAGCTATTGAAATAAAATCAGATTCGATTATAGAGAATCAAAAACAATTGGAATCTGTATTGACAGAAGCATTACGTCCCGAGCCGAATAAGAAGTTCTTGGGTATGCACCTAGGACTTTACTTTTACTATAAAATGCAACAGGAGAATCCTGGGTTCATCAATAAGTTTCTGTACAAAAGATTGGGAGAGGAGCCCGTTTATCAAAGTGACGTTAAACAGCACGAAGTTAGCGATATCCTTCTTAATCGATTGGAAAATAGAGGCTTTTTCTACAGCTCTGTGCTTTCAGAATTTGAAGAAACCGAAAAAGAAGCTTCGATTACCTATACACTCAAAGTTCTTCCAGCATATAGAATGGAACGCTATAAAGTGGATACCTTGCCCGAACCAATATATTCCGAAATTCAAAAAAGCGTTTCACAGACAAAGCTTTCAAAAGGAATGCGTTTTGATTTGGCAGGAATGAAAATGGAACGAGAGCGTATCGATGGTGATTTAAAACAAAAAGGCTATTATAATTTTAATTCCGATTTCTTAATTTTTGAAGCGGATACAAATCAATATAAAAATAAAAAGTACGATCTTTTTCTACGCTTAAAAAAAGAGGTGCCTAAAAAATCCATAGTGCCATATCACATTTCTAAAATTAATGTATACGCCAATTACGATGTGCAAGATTCTACGATTAGAGAAAAGGTGCGCTTTGATGAAAAAAGTTTTATAAATAGCGAAGACTTCTTCGAGCCAAAGTATTTAGATCCATTTATTACTATGGAAGAAGGTCAGCTTTACAGTCCGTCCGACTCAAGAAACACGGCTAGGCGGCTTGCCACTATTGGGGCCTATAAGTTCGTAAACATTCAATACACTGAGCGAGATTCTGTGCTTACCGACAGTGTAGGGAGCTTAGAAGCTAACATATATTTATCGCCACTAAATAAACGTTCAATTCGAGCGGAGCTTCAGGCAGTAACCAAATCCAATGATTTTGCTGGACCTGGAATTTCTTTAACATATAGTAACAGGAATCTATTTAAAGGAGGTGAATCATATAACACTACAGCAAAATTCGGCTATGAATTTCAATCAGCGAGTGGTGATAAAAAGGGAACAGAAAGTATTGTTTTTGGGTTAAAGAATGAGCTTATTTTTCCACGGGTTATATTTCCCATAAAAATTAATAGTGATTTTTTTAAATACAATATCCCTAAAACAAAAACCAGCATTAGTGTAGATTACCTTAGCAGAACAAAATTGTATTCACTTTTAGCAGCGACGGCACAATTTGGATACTCTTGGCAAGCCAACAGATATGTAACGCACGAGATAATTCCTATTTCTGTAAACTATACCAAGTTGCTAAACACTTCTGTAGAATTTGACTCTATTCTCACTCAAAACCCTTTTCTTAAACGAAGTTTTGAACAGCAATTTATCTCCGGACTTAATTATTCATTTACGTATAACGGAATGGTTGATGCGTATCGTGAACATCAATTTTTCTTTAATACCAATGTTGATGTGGCTGGAAATAGCATCAGTTTATTGGGAAAAGAAAATGAGGATGGCAAAAAGTCATTTTTGGGAATGGAATATGCCCAATACGCAAAAATAGACGTCGATTTTAGATATCATTTAAAAATAGGACGCGATCAAGTTATAGCCACAAGACTCTTTGGTGGCTATGGTTTGCCCTATGGAAATTCGGATGTAATGCCTTATGTAAAACAATATTATTCTGGAGGTCCTTACAGTGTGCGTTCATTTCGAATACGTTCACTCGGACCAGGGACATACGGTGGAGGAAATGATCAAGAAAGCGACTATTTTGACCGTACGGGAAATATTCGGTTAGAAGCTAATATTGAATATCGTTTCCCAATTATTTCATTTTTGAAAGGAGCTCTATTTGTAGATGCAGGTAATATTTGGAATTCTGAAGGGAACGAAGTTTATGAATATAAAGACAAGTTTACTTCCAGTTTTATTAGCGAATTAGGAATGGGAGCGGGCGTAGGACTGCGTGTAGACGTGCAAGGCTTTGTAATTCGATTTGATTTAGCAGCTCCTTTCCACGACCCATCTCAGGAAAAGGGACAACGATTTGACTTTAAGGTTGATCAACCAATTTTCAATTTTGGAATTGGATATCCGTTCTAGACCGTTAAGAGAATTAATCCCATTCTATTTTAAAAACCACGTAGATTTATCAACTCCTTTTCTTTGGATTGCTAGTTTTAAAAAGTTAACTTTCATCTTAATTTAATACTATAAAAGATGATAAAAAAAATAGCTGTTTTGGGACTTGGAAAAGTAGGCAGTCTAGTTGCCACCTTACTGAGTTCAAAGTATGAAGTAGAAGGAATGGATCAGTTTGATGTTAAAGATAAATTGCCATTCGAAGTTTTAAAAGGAGATGTTTCCAACGATAAGAACATTCGTGATTTTCTAAAAGATAAGGATGCAGTAGTTTCGTGCTTGCCGTATTTCCTCAATATTAAAATAGCCGAAACAGCTGTTGATATGGGCGTTCATTATTTCGATTTAACCGAAGATGTGCCAACCCTAAATGCTATTCTGAAAATGTCTGAAAATAGCAATTCAGTATTAGCACCTCAATGTGGCTTGGCCCCTGGATTTATTGGAATTTTAGGTGCTGGGCTTTACGAACAGTTTTCGGAAATTCGTTCGGTGAAATTACGTGTCGGTGCTTTGCCATTGCACCCAATGGGACAATTAGGATATAGCTTTACGTGGAGTGCAGAAGGGGTTATTAATGAATATTTAAATGATGCTGAGGTAATTCAAAACGGAAATCGAAAAATGCTTAGTTCGTTGGACGATGTGGAGTCAATTAATATAAATGGCCGACAGTATGAAGCCTTTTTAACTTCGGGCGGCTTAGGAACAATGTGCGAAACATTAGAAGGAAAAGTAGATACTTTAAATTATAAAACCATACGATATCCAGGGCACAGAGACGGAATGAAGTTATTGCTTTACGACCTACTTTTGAAAGATGACAGAAAGTTGGCGAAAGATATTCTAAACAATGCATTGCCATTGGTAGATGACGATATTGTTTTGGTCTATGCAGCAGTCGAAGGTATTTTGGATGGTAAATTGAGAAGAAAAGAGTTTTCAGAATCTTATCGAAAAATAACTTTAGATAATAAAGATTGGCGGGCCATAAGTTGGACTACTGCTTGTAGCATTTCAACCGTTGTAGATTTGGTTTCGGAAGGAAAGTTGAAAAATCAAGGGTTTATTAAACAAGAAGAAATACCTTTCGATATGTTTATCAAATCACATTTTGGGTCAATGTATGAAACGTATAAGGATCCTAAATAGTTTTGAGTCGAAGAGTAGCCCTACTAAGATTTTTGATTTACGAATTTTGACTTCTGTAAAGGCAATCAATTTTCACGCTTTAACAACACCTTAATTAAAAGCAAACTTTAAGTAAGTAACTTTGTTGTTGAAAAATTGAACAATGGAAAATAGAGAATTGCAGAAAATGACAGTTGGCGGAGGTTGCTTTTGGTGTACAGAGGCGGTTTTTGACCAAATAAAGGGAGTAGAAAAAGTGGTTTCAGGTTATTCTGGTGGTACTGTTCCAGGAACTCCCACGTATCGAGAAGTTTGTAGTGGATTGACGGGGCATGCTGAGGTTATTCAACTTAGCTTCGATGCAGCCTTGATTTCGTATCAAGACTTGTTGAAAATTTTCATGACCAGTCACGATCCTACCACCTTAAACCGTCAAGGAGCAGATGTTGGCACACAGTATCGTTCTGTAATTTTTTATCACGATGAAAATCAAAAAAAAGTTGCTGAAAAGGTTTTAGCCGAAATGGAATCCTATTTTGATGAAGCCATTGTCACTGAACTTTCCCCGTTAGAAAAATTTTTCCCAGCAGAAAGTGACCATCAAGATTATTATGCTAATAATCCATCGCAGGGATATTGTAGAGCTGTTATTTCTCCGAAACTCGCTAAACTTCGAAGATTGCACGCAGATAAGTTAAAATAGAAGTCAGGGATTCCATAAGGAGTTTTATAACATACAAAAGGGACTAAATTCATTAAGATTTTAGTCCCTTTTGTATTTTTAAAACTATTTTAATACTGTTAAACTTCTTTTACGCCTGCACTTGGTGCATTTTTTTTAACCGATGCTATTCCGTTAGAAACGCCACTTTCGGAAGCGTACATTTGGCTGCTACCAATAATTTGTCCATTTGTGGATTTTAAATTAAAATGAAATTTTCCATTGGCCGCTGTCTTTCGTTCATAAAGATCGTCGTTAACAGCATTCGTTTTTATAGATTCAATTCCATTCATAGCAGAAGCTTTGGAGGAATACATCTGACTAGACAAAATAACTTGTCCGTTGGCTGCTTTTAGTACAAAGTGAAATTTTTCACCACTTGCTTTCAGTTCAAACATTGCTTTTGATTTTTTAGATTAAAATAATGAAAGTGTAATATAATAAAAATCTTGGAAAAATATATTTAGTAGACAACAAGAGACCTAATAAATTATAAATAAACTTATCTGAAATCTTTGTATTTGTTGCTAATTAACAATCATTACTGGTGGGCTAAAACATTTTAAAAATACATTCAATCAAAGTTTACAAGCGTTTAAACTGTTTATTCTCGGTAACAGCTTGCTAATGAATTGACTGCTAAGTTTACTGGCAAGTGTGTAGGATTATTCAATTTCATTTTACGGATTAACATTAACAGTTCATTAGACTTTGGTTAGGAATTCTTATTAATTAAATGAGCTATGTTCGTGCTTTTGTAAATAATAACACGTTCCAAATATTTTCTTATGTTCTATAGAATTACTTTTTTGCTTTTTTTAGTTTCATTTTTCGGTTTTTCTCAAGTCGGAATTAATACATCAAATCCCGATTCTTCTAGTATGCTGGATATTTCGGCCACAAATAAGGGACTTTTAATTCCTCGAGTTTCGTTAAACAGTATAACAGATCAGACAACAATTGCATCTCCAGCGCTAAGTCTACTCGTTTTTAATACGGGTAACGCCGTTGCTGAAGGTTTTTACTTTTGGAATGGGACGCAATGGGAAACGCTTAAAACTGAACTTACCGATGCTTGGATGTTGGAAGGAAATACCGTTTTAGAATCTTCTTATGCTTTAGGTACTAATAATGAAATGCCTTTATTGTTTAAGACGAATGGTGTTCAAGTTGCCAATTTTGACCCATCTGGAGAAATTGGAATTGGTTTTGGAAGTAATTCCGGTGGTGTAAATGCTATTGCAATTGGTCGTAATGCAAACGCAGTTTCTGAACAAAACATCGCTATTGGGTTGGGAAGTGGTGCAAATGGAAGTAATACTTTTGCGCTTGGTACTTATGCGGTTGCTTCGGGTGATTACGGAACTGCAGTAGGAACCAATGCTTCTGCCAATGGAAAAAATGCTTCTGCTTTTGGTCATTTAGCGAATGCTTCTGGAGAAGAGTCGGTTTCTGTAGGTGGCGGTTCTAGAGCCGAAGGACTTAGTGCAGTTGCGTTAGGACCTTATGCGGAAGCGACTGCGGTGAAATCATTTTCACTGGGACCAAACACTAAAGCTTCTGCCGAAAACTCTTTTGCTTTAGGTATTGGTGCGGTAGCAGATGTGCCTAATACAGTAATTATTGGAGAAGTACAAGTTCCAGGTGGCATTGATGTTACACCCGTAAATGTGGGTATTGGTACTAAATCACCCAGTGCTCGGTTAGATGTAAATGGCGATGTTAAACTGGGAAGAAAAGGCAATGTTATCAAGGGAATTGCTGGTTTTTCAAGAACACTTACAAGCAGTACAACCATTCCTGCCAATAGTACAGTAATAGTGCCGTTTACTATTCCAACTACAAGCCAGCCATCTACTACAAATGCAACTCTAAATTATACTTTGGCATCTAGTGTTAACGATGCAATATCAGTTAGTTGGGTTAAGTTTAACGGTGTTGGAAATTTAAGAATTAAGTTTAGAAATGAATCTGGGATTCCTGTAGATATAAATGGAGCTAAGGTAAACTTTACCATTGTAGAGTTTTAGAAATAGGACTATTTCATTTTGTTATTATAAACAAGAAAAGCCATATCACTTTAGCATGAACTGCATTGTGACATGGCTCCTTGTAATGTAAATCGTTACCAACCAATTTGCCTAAAGCTAATTCGAGGCAAGTTTGTTAATTCCTTGCGGTCGTGATTTACTTACACGGGTTTCGTTTTTAATAACTGCATTAACATTGAAGTTTAAGCAACTTTAAGAACTAACCCATAACTTTTTAATCTCAATACAATTCAATCTAAAGATTGAGTATCTCAAGCGATTAAAAAGCTTGTAAAGTGAATTCTTTTACTTTCTAAAAAATCATAGTTGCGAACATTCTTTCGATAGTTAGCTCTATTAAAAGTTTAGAAAATTAATGTAAAAGAACGTCGCTTTAATGTATCAACTTAGTAATTAAACCGTTTTGATACTGCTAATATAAGACGGAATTTCGGTTAAACAATGATTTTTATGTCGTTAAAAATCAACAGCTTACTAACATAGGTTATTAACAATTGTTAATAGAAAAAGCCCTGCGTTTACAGGGCTTTTTCGAGTTTTTAACAATAAAAAGATTAGTTACGCTTTTCTTTAATTCGGGCTTTCTTCCCGGTAAGACCTCTAAAGTAAAAGATACGGGCTCTACGTACGCTACCTTTTTTGTTGACTTCTATTTTTTGAAGTGCTGGCATATTAAGAGGGAAAATACGCTCCACTCCAATAGTACCACTCATTTTTCTAATAGTAAAGGTTTTGGTAAGTCCAGTTCCTTTTACTTGAATAACTACGCCACGGAAAAACTGTGTACGTGTTTTTTCACCTTCACGAATTTCGTAATAAACAGTGATGGTGTCCCCAGCGCCAAATTCTGGGAAATCTTTTTTGGTGACAAATTCGTTTTCAACAAATTTTACTAACTCTTCCATTTTATTGAGTTGATAAGGTTTAAATTAAAACAACATTCGCGGTTCTCGCCAGAGGTTGGATTAAGTGGGTGCAAAAGTAAACAATTTAAATAATTTGGCAAGTGCTTTATCCTTTTTTTTGATTGGTGAAGCTTACGATTGTTTAGAACGTGCTATCCATTTATCAATCTTATATTCAAGTAATTCCAACGGAATACTGCCGGTTTCCAAAACTTGATTATGAAACTCACCTATTTTGAATTTATCGCCCAATTCCTTTTCTGCTTTATGGCGGAGTTCCAAGATTTTTAATTGCCCAATCTTATACGATAGTGCCTGACCAGGATTTGCCATATAGCGTTCAATTTCTGAAATGATTCCAGCTTCAGGCTCGGCTTCATTTTGCAAGCAATATTCAATGGCCTCCTCGCGAGTCCAGTCTTTATAGTGCATTCCTGTGTCAACAACCAATCGAACTGCACGGTGCATTTCGGCTCCTAGCATTCCAAAGTATTGATACGGATCTGTGTACAGTCCAAGTTCCTTGCCAAGCGATTCACTATAAAGTGCCCAACCTTCACCATAACCACTGTAAAAAAGTGTTTTTCTGAACATAGGTAAATCTTCATTTTCCTGCGTTAAGGATATTTGATAATGGTGACCAGGAATTGCTTCGTGTAAAAAGAGCGATTCATCGCTGTAAATATTATATTCAGAAGCATCTGGAATTGGCACGTAAAATCTTCCAGCTCGGGTTCCATCTAAACTGCCTGGATTGTATTGCGCACTTGCCGATTTTTCTCTAAACTTTTCAGTTTGTACTACTTCAAAAGCTGTTTTAGGTTTGTTGTCGAATAGCTCTTCAAGCTTTGGTTTCATTTTTTCGTGAATAGCATAGAAATTATCAATAATCTGTTGTGGCTTGCTGTAAGGGGTGAGGTCCTTATTAGTTCGTACGAAATTGAAAAACTCTTGTAGATTTCCTTTAAAACCAATCTCATTTTTCACTTTTTCCATTTCAGACGAAATACGCGCTACTTCGCTTAGCCCTAGTTCGTGAATTTCTTCAGCGGTCATTTCGGTTGTTGTGTACAGTTTTATTTGATGTTTGTAATAATCTTTTCCATTAGGTATATCTTCGATTCCTGTAGTTGTTCTTCCTGAATTTAAATATTCTTCAGAAGTAAACGTGTATAAACTTTGATATGCTGGAATTACCTTTTTTAAAACCATTTCGGCATAAGCCTCTGTAATTGCTTTTTTGTCTTCTTCTGGAAAATCATCAGGAAAGTTTTTAACAGGGGAGAAGAACAGGTTTTTATCTAAATTAGGTTCGGTCATTGCCTTTAGTTGCGGGATCACTTTAACTATCAAGGACTTTGGTAGCACATAACCTGCTGCCATACCTTCTTTCATTCGGCTTTCCGCTGTTTTCAACCAATCTACATATCCATCAACACGTTCCATCCAAATTTTGTAATCGTCTACTGTTTGAAAAGGCTGTGCACTTTTTCCACTAGCTAATTGTCCCATTACAAGATTGACAGACCACATTTGATCAATAGGGAAGTGTGTGCTGTTTTTGAATGAAAGTGTCTCTAAATTGATGTTGCATTCCCAGAGTAAAACATCTTTACTCATTTTTTCGGTATCGGTTAGAGTAGCATCTTCAAATTTTAAAGCTTCTTCTTTAAAGCGTGTGTAATAATTTGTAAGACCAGAAATATATTGGTCTGAAAGAAAATTTGGAAAGCTATTATTGTAGCGTGTATCACCAGAAAAAGTTGCTTTAAGCGGGTTTAGAATTAAACCTTCTTCGTAGTAATTGTTGAGCATCATGTTAAAATCAGCACTCACATTACTGTTTTCAGAGTTGTCTTTTTCGCTCGATTCATTTTTGCACGAAGCGAAAAACGTAATCGCTAGCACAATTAGTATAATTTGTTTGATTTTCATTTTCAGTTGATTTTGGTTGTTGTGTAGTGCTGATAAATACTTATTCTAGCAAATCTGGTCGGCGTTCCTGCGTGCGTTTGTAGGCTTGATCCTCGCGCCATTCCTCGATTTTTCCTGTATTACCACTTGTAAGAATTTCTGGCACGGTCCATCCTTTATATTCTGCGGGACGTGTATAAATAGGTGGCGCAAGTAAATTATCTTGAAAAGAATCTGTTAGAGCGCTGGTTTCATTCCCTAAAACTCCGGGAATTAAACGAATTACGGCATCACAAACTAAAGCTGCAGCAAGTTCACCCCCGCTCAAAACGAAGTCGCCTATGGAAATTTCCCGTGTTATAAAGTGATCACGAACACGTTGGTCTACACCTTTATAATGACCGCAAAGAATAATGATGTTTTCTTTAAGCGAAAGTTCGTTCGCCGCGTATTGGTTAAACGTCTTTCCGTCGGGCGTCATATAGATTATTTCGTCATAATCTCTTTCAGATTTTAATTCTGAAATACATTTGTCAATAGGTTCAATCATCATAACCATTCCAGCACCGCCGCCAAATTGATAATCGTCAATTTGCTTATAGTTATTTGTGGAATAATCCCTAAGATTGTGGGTGTGGACTTCAACCAAGCCTTTTTCAATAGCTCGTTTTAGAATGGAAGCTTCGAACGGGCTTTGAAGTAGTTCGGGAAGGACAGTGATAATATCGATTCGCATTTTGGAAATTAAATTGTGAAAATAATTTTCAAAAATACGTATAAAATCATCCTTTCTTAACTTGCTGTTGTTTTTTGCGTTTTTCTTTTTCCGCTTCTCTTTTCTTTTTCTCTAATTCCCGTCTTTCCTTTCGTGTTAAGTTTGGATTTTTCAGGACTTCGTCGTAATTTATTTCTAGAGGTGGTTGCTCTTTAAACGCTTGAATCCAAGCATTTTTGAATAGGTTGAACACAGTTGGCCAAACGCCAATTTCTAAGTTATTTAGGTTGCCAGCTATTGAAGCCTTGGTTGCTACAGTATCTGTATCTTGATTTTTTAAAGCGAATTTGAAAAAGCCAACAAAGCCTTCCCATAAGTTTTCGGAGTAATTTTCATCTTCACCTATCAATTTTGAATCGGTAAGAATTGGTTTTAAATATCCTAATAAATTACCATTTGCAATTTCCACTTCGCTAAACACGCTGATATTTCCCTTTTCAAAATTTAATTTGGCGTTGTGGTTTGAAAAATCGTTGAAGGCGGTAACATCTGCGTTTTCGATGGAAAAAGAAAGGTCCATTTCTGAAATTTTCTTTGCCAAGTTCATGTTCCCTTCTAAAAACACCTTACCGTTCCCTGTTGAAATTCCTGTAGCCTGAATAGGAGAGGGGAGAATTCGTTCTTTTTCTACCACAATCCTGAGATTGTCTGCGGTGAGTTCAAGTTGACCGATTTGCAATTCCACCCTTGGCTTGGCGGAAAATTGCACAAACGACAATTTGCCGTTGTGAACTTCAAAATTGTTTATATCTAATGGAACAAGGGCGGAAAGTGCTTTTTTCCAATCGTTTGCTTTAGCGATGCCGATTTTCTTATTTTGTTCTTCAAAAATATAGATAAGTTCAGGATTGTCTAAAATAACTTCGCTGACTAATTTTCCGTGAAAAAGTGACTTCCATTGAATAGAAATATCGCTTTTCGGAAAATTTAAAAAAGGAATATTAGATTCTGAAGTGCCTTTGTTTAATTGCATTCCATTAACAACATAGGCGCCACGCAAAAGGGCGATGTCTATATCATCAACTTGTCCGTAGTAGCCTGGAATATCTGCCAGCACTTTGTTCACACGGTTTTTTACCAATGTAGGGAGGTAAAGTCGAAAGGCAATCAGAAGGATTAAAACTATAGTGGGAATTATGAAACGTTTTTTTATAAAATATCGTCTTTTGTGTTGAACCACAGACTTATTGGACTCAGGCATTTTTAAGCTAATTGTTTCGGTAAATTTGCTTCAAAGGGTGTTAGCGTAGGGTTAATGAAGTCATAAAAAAAAAGCATTTTCTTTATGTCTTTTAGGAAGAGAAATTATTGCAAATTCCAAACGGTAATGAAAGAAAAAGTGCTTAGGTTGTGAAACAAAAACCTCCCTTCGGTTTATCGAAAGGAGGTTTTCTAATTCATTTACAAAAAGAACTTTTCTTAATAATACGTATACCTTCTAACCTGAGCAATGTATTTTGCCAAGCGAATTACTTGGTGGCTGTAACCGTATTCGTTATCATACCATATATAAAGCACCATGTTTTTACCATCTTCGGTAGCGATAGTTGCATTGCTGTCAAATATGGCAGGCTGCGCTGTTCCAACAATATCGCTAGATACTAATTCATTGCTAATTGCGTATCTAATCTGCTCTACCAAATCGCCTTCTAAAGCATACTTTTTCATTGCAGCATTGATATCTTCTTTTGAAGCTGCTTTTGCTACTTCTAGATTTAGAACAACCAATGACCCGTTTGGAACTGGCACTCGAATAGCATTTGAAGTTAACTTACCAGCCAATGAAGGTAGTGCTTTTGCAACTGCGCTTCCTGCTCCAGTTTCGGTAATAACCATATTTAAAGCAGCTGCTCTTCCACGACGGTATTTACTGTGCATATTGTCAACCAAATTCTGGTCGTTGGTGTAAGCGTGAATAGTTTCTAAATGGCCACGAACTACACCCCAAGTATCTTCAACTACTTTTAGGATAGGAGTGATAGCGTTTGTGGTACAAGATGCTGCTGAAAAAATATCTACTGTATTTGGATCGTAGTCTGTGTGGTTTACGCCGTGTACAATATTTGGCACCCCTTTTCCAGGAGCTGTAAGTAATACTTTGGCAACGCCTTTTGCTTTTAGGTGGCGACCTAAGGCCACTTCATCGCGGAAAGCGCCTGTGTTGTCGATAACTAAAGCTTCTTCAATGCCGTATTTAGTGTAGTCAATTTCCTCTGGATTGTTAGCAGAAATAACATGAACCCTAGTTCCGTTAATTACCAAAGCGCTGTTTTTAGCATCTACGGAAACAGTTCCTTGAAATTCTCCGTGAACAGAGTCGTGTTGTAATAAAGAGGCTCTTTTTTCTAAAACACTTAGGTCTGCTTTTCCTCTTACAACTATTGCGCGTAATCTTAGTTGGTTTCCTTGACCTGTTCGGGTCATTAACTCTCTTGCAAGTAAACGTCCTATTCGTCCAAATCCGTAAAGAACAACGTCTTTAGGAGAGATGCTGCTAGTTTCTTTGGCGTTTTTTAATTTATCTGAAACAAAGGCTAGTGCGTTTGAGTATTTATCGTCTTCTAAGTGGAATTCGTAGGTTAGTTTTCCAATGTCTAATTTTGAAGGAGGAAGATCTAAGGTTTTGATGGCTTGTGCAATCTCAACCGAATCGAAAATAGAAATTGGTTTTTGAACAAATTCGCCTGCATACTCGTGTAGGCTGAGGATTTCACTCACATTGCGATCGATAAGTTGGTTGCGGAAAAGCACCAATTCAATGGACTTGTCGTACCAAAGGTCGCTAATGATTTTAATAAATTCTACCGTGGCTTTGCGGCGATCGGTTTGAAAGGACAGTTCTTTTTCATAAACGTCATCAAAACTCATAATTGTAATTTTTTAGGCTTCCAACAATGGTTGGGAGCGTGTTAAATTTTGCTGCAAAAATAGGTATTTTCATCCGTGTAATGAAAAATAATCAGAAGTTCTGTTGAAATTCTTTTTTGTCTTATAAGAATGTATAAGATGTTTATTGCTTGTGCATTGCTGCGTGAGAGAAACCGTGTTTCAATTGGGGTTTGCTTAAACTAAACCGTTGCTTTTATTACGGATGGTTTGCTTCGATTTTACAATCGTTTATCGCTTTCACGTCGTTTTTCGTACTTAATATCGCTAAGCATAGACGATTTTATTCCTATAAAGAAATACCAGGCAGTGTTTATGCTACCTATTGGGGTCCAATTAAAGCTCATTTGCCAAGATTCTAAATCTCGCTGAAATCTAAATTGTGTTAAGGTTACCCCGTTATTTTTGAAGTCGTATCCTGATGAAACCCCTACCGTCCAACGAGGAGCAATAGATAAGTTGGTACTTAACATTATAGATTGCGAACTTATTTCGTTTTGTCGTCGCTCATTGCCGTAAGTTATAGTATAGGCAAGACGCATATCCCAAGGGATGCTATAGTTATACCATTCTACATTGGTTCTGGCTTCTTCTTCCTCTTCGGTTTCATCTTCATAGATTCTTCCGTCATAAATATCTGTTGCTTCACCAAACAAGTCGTCTGGTCGCCCTCCATTTCTGAAAGTTTCGTTTTCAGTCCGACTTCTACTGGCAGATCTTTTATTAAAATCCTTACTAGAAAAAGAATAGTTGACGCTCACATTAGCATTTGTGAGACGAAATAAACTACCTCCGTTATTGATGTTAAAAACGTCAATTTTTCTGTTGTTGTTATCTAATGCGTAGGGATCAAGGGTTCCGCTGAAGTTAAGGTCTAATTTTGGAACAACAGGAACACTGCCCGAAAATTGAACGGCACTCCAATTAAGTGAATCGCCCGCAAGGTTGTATGCAGTACTAAAGTTTAAATTGTTTAATAAGGTTACTTTTTTGGGTTCAGTAGCGGTAGAGTCACGATCGCGTATTTTAGCTTCAAAAGTATTACTCAACCCCAATCCAATACTACTAGAAAATATTTTGCTTGGTGGACCGTACATTGTATTTTCAAATCTTGAATATTCAACAATTTCTCCAGCGGCTTCATCTGCTGTTAAAGGGATTCTGAACTCATCATAATACCTGTCAAAAGCGGGATTTACGCTATACCCAATTGAAGGACGGACTACATGTCGAAGCGCTTGAATTTTACTGTCTTTTCCGAAGTTGAAAAGTCCGTAAAGCGTAGTTCCTAGGCTTGTTGAAAAGTTGTAGGTTCGATAGCTGTCAAATCCAGGAACAGTATCTTGAACGATTCCTCCATCACCATCAAAAGCATTCTGGTCGTAGCGTTTACGAGTGGTTTTTAACATCCAGGTTTCTCTGTAATTTGCACCTATAGAAGCACTCAAATACTTTAAAACCTTGAAATTTGTTGTTATTGGAATGTTGTGTTGTGCGCCAATTTGGGCAGCATTGAACATTTCGGGTTTAAAAAAGAGTGAGTCGGTAGTTAAAATTCTATTTTCTGCTGAAAGGCTGTACTGAAAATTAATATTTTGAATTATTCCTTTTTTTGCACCGTTACTTGGGGCAAAGGGATAAATTCTCGAAACACTGGCGTTAAGATTTGGCAACGACATTGAAATTTGTTGTGTATTCGTATTTTGCGAATGCGTGCCCGCGAGTGTTAGGTTAACTTGAGGGTCTCCCTCGAATGTTTTGGAATACGAAACAGATGAACTTAAAGTGTTTACTAAGGCACTTGCATTGTTTGTCTGGTTTATAGATTCGGTGAAATACCTACTACTACCTAAGTTTACAGAAGCCGAAAAACGTGAATTTGGATTGCTCTTGGCGTCTTGTGAATGCGTCCAACGGATATTGTATATGCTACCTTCGCTATAACCAGGGAAACCGCGTTCGCCTTCGACTAAACTTTCAAATCGAGCACTTATATTTCCACGATACTTGTAACGCATTACATAACTCGATTCGCCACGAAGGGCATAGCTACCGTTAGTATAGTAATCTCCCAATAAGCTTATGTCTAAATAGTCGTTTATTGCAAAATAATATCCACCGTTCTGAAAGAAGAATCCGCGGCTGTTGTTTTCTCCAAACGAAGGGATAATAACGCCCGAGGTTCGATCTTCGCTTAATGGAAAATATGCAAAAGGCAACCCAACGGGAGTAGGTACATCGGCAATATACATGTTAGTAAGGCCGGTAACAATCTTTTTCTTAGGAATAAACTTGGCTTTCCTGGTGTAAAAATAATACTCAGGATCATCGATGTTCTTTGAAGTGGTGAACTTAACATTCCTGAGGTATATTACTGAGTCGTTTACTTTTTTGGTTACTTCGGAAATTACGTTAAACCCACTTTGTTCTGTGCGGCTATTAAAGACCAATGCTTTCTCCGAATTAAAATTATATCGAATTGAATCTGGTTCAACTCTATTCGTCCCTTGTACAAAGACTGGTCGCTGACTATAAACTCCCGAACTATCTATTCCCTTGGCATAAACTTCATTTTTGTTGTAATCAAGGATTATTAATCCAGCGTCAATCCGCATATCTTCATAGATAATATATGCGTTGTTATACATATATACCTTCTTTTCTTTTCTATTTAGATAAACGTAATCTTCACCAAAATATTCAACAACATCAGTAAGGGTTTCTTCTGCCGGCTTTATGGAGTCTGTTTTTACGGTATCTTGAGCGCGTTCGTTTAACTCTGAGGCAATAGGTTTCAGGTCAACAGAAAGCGTATCGTTTTTGGCTGCTTCTTGCTTCTCTTGCTTTTCTGTCTTTGGAATGTTTGTATCATTCTTTACAGGAATGTCTTGAGCATGTAAAAACACACCACTAGAAAGCAGAAATGTTAAGAAGATTGTTAAGTAAAGCTTGTTGGTCCGCAATGCTTCGATACGATTATTTTGTAGATTTGGCTCAGTATTTGAAACGGTCAAAAATAAACATATTTTCTCGGGTACGTTTTTTTAATTGAAATTTTAGGAAAAAGGATGGTTTTGATGTGTTATGAAAGTAATCAAGCTGTTGAGAAACATAACGTTGAAGAGCAAAAGTTCTTGGTTAATCCATTAAATGAGTTTTTTGTAGCAAGCTATGTTTAAAACAGTTTCCCGAAAGTTTTAAGTAATAAACAATAATATAAATCGTTGAAAATTATATGAAAATGAAAAGAGTCTTTCCTTTTTTATTACTCACAATTGTTTTGTTTTCAGGGGTTTTTGCTTTCGCAGCAGAAAACTCTAGGAAGCCATTTATTGTTGTATTAGATGCTGGTCACGGAGGTAAAGATCCTGGAAATAGGGGTAACGGCTTTTATGAAAAAGATATTGTGCTTGATGTTACTTTGCAAGTTGGGAAGTTATTAGAAGCTCATAAAGATATTAAGGTTGTTTACACCCGAAAAACAGATGTTTTTGTGGAGTTGAGCAGAAGGGGTCCTATTGCCAATGAAGTAGATGCGGATATTTTTGTTTCTATTCATTGCGACTCTCATAATTCACAAGCACATGGGGTTGGTACTTTTGTAATGGGGGTCGATAAGTCTGGAAGAAATTTAGAGACAGCAAAAAAAGAGAACGAAGTAATATATCTGGAAGATAATTATCAAGAAAGATATGCTGGTTTCGACCCTAATTCACCTGAGTCATTAATCGGGTTGTCTATTATGTTGGAAGAATATCTCGACCAAAGCATAATGCTTGCAGGACTTATTCAAAATAATATTGTAAATAAACTGAAAAGGAAAGATAGAAGCGTTCGGTCTGCTCCGTTTTGGGTGTTGCACAGTTCATATATGCCAAGTGTTTTGGTTGAACTCGGGTTTTTAACAAACAATTCTGAAGGGCCTTATGTTAATTCTAAAAAAGGAAGAAGCGAATTAGCTAGGGAAATTGCAAACGGAATAATTGCTTATAAAAATCAAATTTCGTTGGCTACCGAAGACTTTAAAAATCCAATTATTACAGATGAAAAAATGGAAAAGGCCATAGAAAGTGCAGCCGAAAATATTTACGATGGGGTCAGTTTTAAGGTGCAACTTGCGGCAAGTAGCAATAAATTAGATACAAAGCCTTCAAACTTTAAAGGGTTAAAAGATGTAAGTAGGGAAAAAGAAGACGGACTTTATAAATATTATTACGGAGACACTTCAGACTACAATAAAATCGAAATGTTAAAAACCTTTGCGCGACAAAAAGGGTTTAGCTCTGCTTATGTTGTTGCTTTTGAAAAAGGAAAAAAGGTAAATCTTTCACAAGTGTTAAAATCGAAAGCCAATTAGTGGGCTTTCGTTATATTTATCACTTAAATTTGTCCATAATCTAAATTCATTCACTTGAAACTATCCAAAGAAGTAAAAACTGGGATTCTCGCCATCGGTGCTATACTGTTGTTGATATTTGGCTACAACTATTTAAAAGGTACAAACCTACTAGAGAAACATCGTGAGTTTTTTGTAAAATACCAAAATGTGGAAGGCCTTGCCATCGCCGCCCCAGTAACCATTAACGGACTAACCGTCGGGAAAGTTCAGGATATTTCATTCGCAAATCAAAAAGGAGGACTTATAGTTAAGTTTTCAGTTGAAAAAGACTTTGATTTTTCTAAGAATAGTATTGTAAGAATATATAGTACTGGGCTTATTGGAGGAAAGTCATTAGGAATATTCCCTCAATACGACTCAAGTAACATTGCTAAAAGTGGCGATACCTTAGCTGGCGATATTGAAGATGGGATGCTTTCTGCAGTAACAAAAGCGCTTGGACCTCTAGAGAAAAAGGTGAGTAATACATTAGCTACAGTAGATACACTTTTGTTAAACGTAAATGATATTGTAGATACTGAAACTCGCAAAAACCTTAAAGAAGCAATCTTAAATCTGAATACTACACTAAATTCTTTTTCAGGAGTGTCTGAAAACTTGAATAACATCTTGTCAAACAACACTTCAAAACTGAATAGTACCTTTACCAATCTCGACAAAACAACAGGAAATCTTTCTAGACTTACAGATTCATTGGCACAATTAGAAACAGGAAAACTGGTTACCGACCTTCAGAACGTAGTTGATAAAATGAATGCAATTGTAAGTGGGGTGGATAATGGGGAAGGCTCTATTGGTAAATTATTGAAAGATGATAAACTATACGAAAACCTAGAAGGAGCGTCCCGTCAATTGGAGCAATTGCTTCAAGACGTAAAGCTCAATCCAAAACGATATGTTCATATTTCAGTTTTTGGAAAAAAGAATAAAGAATACGTAGCACCAGAAAACCCAGACCTTTAAACCATGCAATATATTCCGAATATAATTTTCTTCATCGTACTCGTAGCCGGCGTAGGTTATTTTACTCTTAACGTTCGCAAACTTATTCGCAACATTAAACTCGGGCGAAAAGTCGATGCCTCCGACAATGTTTCTCAGCGTTGGAGTAATGTGTTTCGAATAGCACTAGGACAATCAAAAATGGTAGTTAGACCAATCCCAGGTTTGCTGCATATTATAGTTTATGTAGGATTTATTATTATCAACATTGAGATGTTGGAAATTATTTTCGACGGTCTTTTTGGTACGCATAGAGTGCTCTCTACAATACTGCCCGAGAGTTTGTACAACTTTTTAATTGGCTCTTTCGAGATATTGGCGTTTTTGGTTTTAGTTGGTGTAATTGTTTTTTGGATACGAAGAAACATACAAAAGGTAAAACGATTTTGGGCTCGCGAAATGAAAGGTTGGCCAAAAAGTGATGGAAATATCATTTTGTATTTCGAAATGGTATTGATGATATTGTTTTTAGTTATGAATGCTGCCGACCAACAATTACAAGCATTGGGCGCGGCACATTATGCCGAAGTCGGGGCGTTTCCAATCAGTCAATTTATCGCGCCAATCTTTAGCGGTCTTTCTGAAGCCAGTCTCGTCGCAATAGAAAGAGGAGCTTGGTGGTTACATATTGTTGGAATCTTAGTGTTTCTTAACTACCTGTATTTTTCAAAACACCTTCATATTATCCTTGCATTTCCAAATGTTTATTTCGGAAGGGTTGAACCACAAGGAAAATTTAAAAATCTTGATTCGGTAACCGCAGAGGTTAAAATGATGATGGATCCAAATGCCGATCCGTTTGCAGCGCCACCAGAAGGTGCAACCGAAGCTCCCTCAAAGTTTGGTGCTAGCGATGTAATGGATTTAACCAGAACCCAGTTACTCGGTGCATATACGTGTACCGAATGTGGTCGTTGTACTAGTGTCTGTCCAGCGAATATTACAGGTAAATTGCTGTCGCCAAGGAAGATAATGATGGATACCCGCGACCGTTTAGAAGAAGTAGGGAAAAACATCGATAAAAATGGGGAGTTTCAACCCGACGGAAAACAATTATTGGACAATTACATTCTCCGCGAAGAACTTTGGGCTTGTACCACTTGTAATGCGTGTGTTGAAGCCTGCCCTGTAAGCATCGAACCAATGAGCATAATTATGGAAATGCGCCAATATTTAGTTATGGAGCAATCGGCTGCCCCGCAAGAACTGAATGTCGCTATGACTAATATTGAAAACAACAGCGCACCCTGGCCCTATAACCAAATGGATCGTTTAAATTGGAAAGACGAGAATTAAACCTTAGATCACCCAATACATAAAGGGTTTATTTAAATAGCTTGAGCAAATTCGTCGTGTCGCTAAGACGATAATGATTATAGAATTGCTTGATCAATAAAAATCAGTTAATAGAAAAAAGTTAAAAATTAATAGGAATATCCTATTAAAGTTTAACATTGAAAAATTTACATTATTATAATGAGTGAACCAATAAAAGTACCCACGATGGCTGAGTATGCAGCCCAAGGCAAAATGCCAGAAGTTCTTTTTTTTGTAGGATGTGCCGGCAGTTTTGACGATCGAGCAAAAAAGATAACAAAGGCTTTCGTGAAAATCTTAAATAATGCAAATATTGATTTTGCCGTTTTAGGTACTGAAGAAGGCTGCAATGGCGACCCTGCAAAACGCGCCGGAAATGAATTCCTTTTCCAAATGCAAGCCATGATGAATATAGAAGTATTAAATGGCTACGGAATAAAAAAAATAGTAACCGCGTGCCCGCATTGCTTCAACACCATAGGGAATGAATACCCAGGTTTGGGTGGAAATTATGAAGTTATGCACCACACTCAATTTTTAAAATCCTTGTTAGAAGACGGAAGATTAAAAGTTGAAGGCGGAAAATTTAAAGGAAAACGAATCACGTTCCACGACCCTTGCTATTTGGGAAGAGCAAATAACGAATACGAAGCTCCGCGAAATCTTTTAGAAAAATTAGATGTGGAATTGCTCGAAATGAAACGAAGTAAAAAGAACGGACTTTGCTGTGGTGCGGGAGGTGCTCAAGCCTTTAAAGAACCAGAAAACGGAACTAAAGACATTAATATAGAACGTACAGAAGAAGCATTAGAAACAACTTCAGAAATAATTGCCACTGGCTGCCCGTTCTGTATGATGATGATGACTGATGGAGTAAAAGCAAAAAACGCCGAAAACAAAGTTGAGGTTATGGATATCGCCGAAATGATAGCCAGCGCCGACGATTTGTAATTTCCCTGTTTCAGCATCAAATAATAAAGACCTGCAAGGTGTAGCCAAGGAACGAGGCCTCCTTGTGGGTTTATACGTATAATAAAACCATTGTTTTATTAAGGTCAAATACTTCCAAAATATATTTTAAAGAATAAATAGCCGTTAGGTACGTTGCTATTACCTAATAGGAGTAATATAAAGAAAACGAAAAATGTTGACAGAATTTAAAAACCTCCCTGATAATTCTAGAATTTGGGTATATCAGGCAAACCGAAAATTAAGCGAACAAGAAGTTGCTGAAATTACAGAAAAAACAAACGAGTTTTTAACCAAATGGACAGCCCACGGTGCAGCACTCGAAGCTGCATTGGAGATTAAATATAACCGCTTTATTGTTATCGGGCTTAATCAAGCAAACGCCTCGGCCTCTGGGTGCAGTATTGATGCCTCAGTTCACTTTATTCAAACGTTAGAGAAAGAATATGATATTGATTTACTCGATAAAATGAACGTTACCTTTTACTCCGGCGAATTCATTGCTTATAAGCCTTTAGCCGAGTTTAAAAAAATGGCGAAAGATAAGTCGGTTTCAAAAAATACAGTTGTTTTCAATAATCTTGTAAATACAAAAGCAGAGTATCTTGAAAACTGGGAAGTGCCTGCAAAAGAAAGCTGGCACAGTAGATTTTTATCATAAAAAAGCGCTCATAGCTATGAAGAAAGCATTGCTTTTTATTTTTACTTTATTCGTTTGTTTTACGGTTTTGTCCCAAGAAAGAAATCCGCTAATTGTTAAGGGTGAATTCATAAACCAAAAGAAATGGGTCGATAGTATTTATGAAAATATGACTATCCAAGAAAAAATGGGGCAACTCTTTATGGTCGATATTTTTTCTAGCGATCCTAAATCTAAATCCGATAAAATAAAAGACCTTATTTCCAATTACCACATTGGGGGAGTAATCTTTTCAAAAGGAGGGCCTATGCAACAGGCTAAACTTAACAATGAGTTTCAGGAATTAGCTAAAGTTCCATTAATGATTGGGATGGACGCCGAATGGGGACTCTCCATGCGCCTCGACTCGACCTATGCTTTTCCTTGGAATATGACATTGGGCGCTATTACAGATAATAAAATTGTTGAAAAAGTAGGTAAGCGAATTGGAGAACATTCCAAACGGTTAGGAGTGCACATTAACTTTGCACCTGTAGTGGATATTAATACGAATCCGAAAAATCCAATTATCGGAAATCGTTCTTTTGGAGAGGATAAAAAAAATGTAACCGAAAAGGCACTCGCTTTTATGAAAGGTATGCAAAGCGCTGGAATTATGGGTAGCGCAAAGCATTTTCCTGGTCACGGCGATACAGATCAAGACAGTCATAAAACCTTGCCTACAATAGATTTTTCTAGGGAAAGACTAGATACCTTAGAACTCTATCCTTATAGGAGGTTGATAAATGAAGGTCTTAACAGTGTAATGGTTGCCCACTTAAATGTTCCTGCCCTAGAACCGCAATATAATTTTCCCTCCTCACTTTCTTCCAAAATAGTTACAGAACTTCTAAAAGAGGAATTAGGTTTCAACGGACTTATTTTTACCGATGCACTAAATATGAAAGGCGCGTCTAACTTCAAAAATCCGGGTGAAATAGAACTTGCAGCTTTTTTAGCGGGAAACGATATATTGTTAATTCCTGAAGATGTGCCAAAAGCCATGGCGTTCTTGGTAACGGCCTATGAAAACGAAATAATTACAGAAAAACGTCTAGCAACATCGGTTAAGAAAATTCTGTATGCCAAATATAAAGTGGGTTTAAACAACTATAAACCCGTAAATATGACTTATTTGGTAGAAAGCCTGAATACGGTTAATGATGATGCCCTTTATGAAGAAGCAATGGCAAATGCATTGACTGTTATAAAAAATGATCGCGCCATTCTTCCTATAAAAGATTTAAAAAAGAAAAGCATAGCGTATATCAATCTAGGTGATGATTCGGGAGAAGATTTTCTAAATGAATTAAAAAAATATGGCAATGTAACGTGGGTGAAAGCAAATAGCTTAGACGAGTATATCGAAAAACTTAAAGAATATAATTATGTAATTATTGGTTTTCATAAATCGAACGACAATCCTTGGCGAAAGTTTGAATTTACCGATAAAGAATTGGTTTGGATGTATGAAATCGCTCGAACAAATACCGTTATTCTCGATGTTTTTGCCAGGCCATATGCCATGTTGGATTTAAAAACGACAGCCAATTTTGAAGGTGTAATAATGTCGTATCAAAACAGTAAAATTTCTCAGCAATTATCTGCCCAACTTATTTTTGGAGCAAGAGAGGCTAAAGGAAAACTTCCTGTTTCTTTAGGTGAAGATTTTCCTTTAAATACTAATTTCAACACAAAATCTTTACGACGACTTCAATACGGAACTCCCGAAAGTGTTGGAATGAATAGTCATAAACTAAGAAAAATAGATTCGCTTGCAGCGAAAGGTATAAAAGAAGGCATGTTCCCGGGAGCACAAATTTTAGTGGCTCGAAAAGGAAAAGTTATTTATCAAAAAAACTTCGGCTATCACGAGTATGATGAAAAAATTGCTGTTGAAGACACAACAGTTTATGATTTGGCGTCCTTGACAAAAATTTTGGCAGCACTACCTATGGTAATGGAATTGGTAAATAAAAAAGAACTTTCTTTAAGCACCAAGCTTTCCGAAATGCTTCCAGAATACAAAAACTCCAATAAAGCCAATATAACCTTGATGCAAATGTTATCGCATTACGCAAGGTTAAAGGCTTGGATTCCTTTCTTTCGAAATACACTCAATGAAAATAATACAGGGCCATCGTCAAAATATTATTCAGATATAGCAGGAAAAGATTTCAACGTAAAAGTCGCTGAAGACCTATATATGCGCAGAGATTATATAGATACAATTTTTAAGACAATTCGCGAAAGTGACCTAAATTCAAGACTTGCATATAAGTATAGCGATTTACCGTATTATATCTTAAAGCAGTATTTAGAACGTAAGTTTCAAAAACCAATGGAAACTATTGTTCAAGAAAACCTTTACGAATCGTTAGGAGCTAATTACACTGGTTATCTTCCGTTAGAAAAGTTTTCAAAAAATAATATTCCTCCAACCGAACAAGACGATTTATTTAGAAAACAGAAAGTTCAAGGCTATGTGCACGACCAAGGAGCTGCAATGTTAGGTGGAGTAAGTGGTCATGCAGGACTTTTCAGTAACTCCAACGACGTGGCAAAAATTATGCAGATGTTCCTTTGGAAAGGGTTTTATGGCGGAGTTAGATACTTTAATCCAGATGTTTTCGACGAGTTTAATCAATGTTATTACTGTAATAAAAATGTGAGGCGAGGCGTTGGTTTCGATAAACCACAGTTAGGCACCAGTGGACCTACTTGCGGTTGCGTATCTATGACGAGTTTTGGCCACAGCGGTTTTACAGGAACTTTTACTTGGGCAGATCCAGAAGCGGAAATAGTGTACGTTTTCCTTTCGAATAGAACCTTTCCAGACGCAGAAAATCGCAAGTTAATTCGAAGTGATCTTAGAAGTAATATCCAAGCGATAATTTATGAGGCGATTGATTATTGAAATACCTGAAGTTGATTATCTATATAGGTGTAAAATCCTAAAATTAAAATAGTAACAGTTAAAGAATTACCCGTCTTTGCGGGCTTATATATGAAAATAGCAATAGTATGTTACCCAACGTTTGGCGGGAGTGGAGTAGTAGCTACCGAATTAGGTTTGGCACTTGCCGAACAAGGTCACGAAATACATTTTATAACCTACAAACAGCCTGTACGACTGGAGCTTCTTTCAAAGAATATCCACTTTCACGAAGTAACCGTTCCAATTTATCCGCTTTTTCATTATCAACCCTACGAGCTTGCCCTTTCGAGCAAATTGGTAGATATGGTAAAGCTGCATAAAATTGAAGTCCTTCACGTTCATTACGCCATTCCCCACGCCTATGCTGGATATATGGCGAAAAAAATGCTTGCTGAGGAAAATATTTTTATCCCAATGGTGACAACGCTTCACGGTACAGATATTACCTTGGTAGGAAATCACCCTTTTTACAAGCCTGCAGTAACTTTCAGCATTAATAATAGCGATGTAGTTACTTCGGTTTCCCAAAGTTTAAAAGAGGATACCCTAAGGCTTTTTGATATTAAAAAAGAAATTCACGTAGTACCGAATTTTATCGATATCCCGAAAAAGATAAACCCTGTTACCGATTGTCAGCGTGATTTAATGGCCGAAAAACATGAACGAATTATTACGCACGTGAGTAACCTTAGAAAAGTTAAACGTGTACAAGATGTAATAGAAATCTTTGACCGCATTCAACAGAAAACTCCTTCTAAACTAATTATGGTTGGGGAAGGGCCAGAACGTGAATCTTGTGAAAAATTATGTGAGGAAAAAGGCATTTCTGAAAAAGTGATGTTTTTAGGGAATAGTAACGAAGTAGATAAAATTCTTTGTTTTACCGATCTTTTCTTACTTCCATCAGAGAAAGAAAGTTTTGGTTTAGCAGCTCTAGAAGCTATGGCCTGTGGTGTTCCGGTTATTTCTAGTAACACAGGCGGCTTACCAGAAGTAAATATTCAAGGTGTGAGTGGTTATTTAAGTGAAGTAGGTAATGTGGAAGAAATGGCAGAAAACGCACTGAAAATTTTAGACACCGATGAAACCTTAAATGCCTTTAAAAAGCAAGCCATCGAGTCTGCAATGGTTTACGACACCAAAAAAGTCGTGCCTATGTATGTAAAATTATACAAAATGGCTTTAGAAAAGGAGTATAGTTTAAGAAACGATCAGTCTGTTTAGTAAAACAGATTGCTGTCCATCGACTCATTGACAATAAAAAAACAGGTTGAAACTGAGTAACATAGCTGTTGCGAAAAAGTTTGGCTAAAACCAGATTTACGCACTGCCTTTTGTCCACGGGCTAAACCTGCCCATTCCGTTAAGTTTGGTTCCGTGATTAATCAACGTCTTTCCGAATAATCTCGCGTTTTTGCTCGGGGTTAAGTAGATAAAAGTAGATAAAAGCTGTTGGCTTTAGCTAAATTCTTTTAGAGATATAAATCGAAAAAACAACTTAAGCTACACAAAAAGTAAAAATACCCGAATCGAGCCGGGCATTTTTACTGTATAAAATATATCTAGAATCCTAAAATTGATAACGGGCACTTAATCCCACATCAATCCCTAGATCATCATTATATCCTAAATTAAATTGTGGCCGTGCATCAATAGAAAGTAATAGCGGAAAATCAAAGCTATACTCGATTCCTACCGTACCTGTTACAAAACCGTAAAAGTCCGAGTCTCGCTTGTCATCATAATCATCATCGTAATAATACCTATCATAATTTACAATACCAAGCCCAGCTCCAGGACCGGCATACCAATTAAAACCGCCATCAATATTCCAAACCCATTGATAAATACCTGTTAATTTAAAACCGTCATGATGTCTATAATTGTGCCAAGCTAGACCAAACTCTAAACGGTTGTTGTCGCCAATTCCTCTTTGATAATTAACCTCGGGACCAAACCCGTCATTGTCTCCTAATCGCACTCCAATAGCGTTTTTAGCGATTTCTTGTGCACTTCCCTCAAATCCAAAGGCTACGGCTATAAGAATTAAAAAAATGTACTTTTTCATAATTTTTTGTTTTAGTTATAATAGTATACAAAGCTAGATGTAATAAGAGCTCGCCTTAGTTAACGCCTTGCTAATCCTTTCCTAATCCTTTCCTTAGATTTTGCAAATTTGTGTTAAGTAATATCTAACTTTGCCATTCTATAATGGAAAAGCGACTTAACGACTTCAAAAAAATATTCAATGGCGAATTTCACATCGATTCGCTTCATACTTCTTTGTATGCAACCGATGCTTCGGTCTATAGACGTATTCCTTTGGCAGTTGCCTACCCAAAAAATGCAAGGGGAATTATTCAGTTAATTTCATTTGCAGAAACAATTAATTCATCCTTAATTCCTAGAACTGCCGGAACTTCACTGGCGGGGCAATGTGTTGGTAATGGAATTGTAGTAGATGTTTCCAAATACTTCACAAATATACTTTCGGTAGATAAAGAAGCGAAAACAGTAACGGTACAGCCTGGTGTTGTTCGCGATGAGCTCAATGCATTCTTAAAACCCTATAACCTCTTTTTCGGTCCGAATACTTCAACTAGCAATCGCTGTATGATTGGCGGCATGGTTGGGAATAATAGTAGTGGTACAACTTCAATTCAGTATGGCGTAACGCGTGATAAAGTTTTAAAGCTGAAAACAATACTTTCGGATGGAGAAGAAGTTGTGTTTGAAAAATTGTCTAAAGCAGGGTTTTTCCGTAAAATGAATCTCAATTCTTTGGAGGGTGCTATATATAAATCAATTTACGACGAATTGATTTCACCCAAAGTACAAGAAGAAATTAAAAATGAATTCCCAAAACTCGAAATTCATCGTAGAAATACAGGCTATGCGGTTGATGCCTTGTTAAACACTTCGGTTTTTGGAGACTTTACAGAAGAAATCAATCTTTGTAAACTCCTCTGCGGAAGCGAAGGCACATTGGCTTTTACAACCGAAATTACCTTGCAATTAGATCCTTTACCGCCGCAATATACCGCAATGGTTGCAACACATTATAAAACCCTCGAAGCTTGTTTAAACGATGTGGGAGTCGCAATGAAACACAAGTTACACACTTGTGAAATGATGGACAACGTGATTCTGGACTGTACCCAAAAGAGTAAGACCTATGAGCCGTACCGTTTTTTTGTAAAGGACAGTCCAAAGGCGATTTTGTTGTTAGAGTTAAAGAGTGATTCGGAAACAGACTTGCAAAATCAAATTGCGTCATTATTAGTTTCGTTAGAAGTTTCAAAATTAAGCTATCACAATCCCGTTTTACGAGGCGAAGAAATTGAAATGGCTTTAGAATTACGCAAGGCAGGTTTGGGACTTTTAGGAAATATGGTCGGCGATAAAAAAGCTGTTGCCTGTATTGAAGACACGGCAGTGGCTTTGGAGGACTTGCCCAATTATATTTCAGAGTTTACTGCTTTGATGAAAAAGTATAACCAACAGGCAGTGTACTACGCACACGCTGGTGCAGGAGAGCTTCATTTACGTCCAATCCTCAATCTAAAGGAAAAAGAAGGTGTAGCATACTTCAGAAAAATAACGACCGATGTTGCCAAACTTTGCAAAAAGTACAAAGGTTCTTTTAGTGGCGAACACGGGGATGGAATTGTTAGATCGGAATTTATTTCGTTAATGATTGGCGAAAAAAATTATGAACTATTAAAGCGCATTAAATTAGCATTCGATCCACAAAACATCTTCAATCCTGGGAAAATAGTCGATTCTTTTAAAATGGATGAGGCGTTGCGATATGTAGCTGATAGGAAAGAGCCACAAATAAAAACCTTGATGGATTTTGAAGATTATCAAGGAATCCTCCGTCTTGCCGAAAACTGTAACGGCAGTGGCGATTGCCGAAAAAGTGCCGATGCCGCAGGAGCCATGTGTCCGAGTTATCAAGCAACCAAAAACGAAAAAGATACTACGCGCGCCAGAGCCAATATACTTCGCGAGGTTTTAACCAACAATGAAGCCCTTAACAAGTTCGATTCTGAAGAGCTGAAGCAAGTAATGGATTTATGTATTAGTTGTAAAGCTTGTTCTAGTGAGTGTCCTAGTAATGTGGACATAAGTATGGCAAAAGCTGAGTTTTTATATCAATACCACAAAGCGCATGGCGTTAGTTTTTCAGATAAACTCTTTGCGAAAAGTACCAAAATAAACAAGTTGGCTTCCATTTTTCCGAAATTATCGAACTGGGTTTACTCTAATTCAATAACATCAAGGATTATTAGAAATATTGGCGGCGTGCATCAAAAGCGTTCTTTGCCTAAAATTTCGAGCGAGAGTTTCCAGAGTCTTTTCCGTGGCAAAGAGATGAATTTTCTTGGAAAAAATAGCTATAAAGGTAAAACCAAAGGCAGTGTATTACTGTTCGTAGATGAATTCAGTAATTATTTGGATGCCGAAATCGCCGAAGATAGCTATTTGCTTCTTTCGCATTTGGGATATAACGTTACTGTAATAGACACATTGGACAGCGGTCGTGCAATGATTTCGAAAGGTTTTTTAAAAGAAGCAAAAGTCGAGGTAAACAAAAATATTTCATTTTTAAAAAATAAAGTTTCCGAAAATGTTCCTCTCGTGGGCATTGAACCTTCCGCCATTCTTTCCTTTCGTGACGAATATTTGAGGTTGGCAGACGATAAACCTTCCGCTGAAAACATTTCAAAGCACACGTTTTTGATTGAGGAGTTCTTGGCAAAAGAAATTGAAAAGGGAAATATAACTTCCGCACAATTCACTTCCGAAGAAAAAAATATTAAAATCCATTCTCACTGTCATCAGAAATCACTCAGCAATCAAAAAGTTACTTTTGATATTTTAAACCTTCCCAAAAATTACAAACCCACAATCATTCCTTCCGGATGTTGCGGCATGGCTGGGAGTTTTGGTTTCGAAAAGGAACATTACGAAATAAGTATGCAAATAGGGGAGTTGAAGCTCTTTCCCGCAGTTCGTAAATCTGCTGAAGACATTATTATTGCTGCAAATGGGACAAGCTGCCGTCACCAAATTTTGGACGGAACAGACCGCAAAGCTTTGCATCCTGTTACGGTTCTTAAAAATGCACTACTCTAGTGCGGAAGGTTGGAAACACGACCGCTTTGCTAAACGGCTCTTGACAGCCATTGTTCTTTTTAATATTTAGATTGAGAGAAGAGTTGTGACAGTTTCAATTGCTGCTTAATTTGATTTTGTATATTTACTTGTTGGCAACCAATTTGAAGAGAGACCGAATTTAAATGAAAAGACGTTTAAATATTTTGCATTTCAGCCTTTATTTAATTGAGAACAAATCACACTCTCTTTTCAATAAAATCAATCCTGCGTTATTACTTTTTAAAATACCTTCTGTTAAAAGGCGAATGAAAGAAAAAGAAGGAATTGAAAACCCGACTGAATGGTATGATGAATTTTGGACTGATAAAAAAAATGGATTTGGTCTATGGTTTATCGGAGGTTGGCTTATCGGAATTGTTGCTCTGACTTTTATTGGATTAGGAATTATAACTATTAAAATATTATCTCCTGAATTAGTTTGGAATAAATATTTTTTTATTTCATCTGGTGTTATTTCATATTTGATTTGTTACTTTTTAGTCTTTAAAAATGACCAATATTTAAAATATTTTAAGGAATTTGAAAATTGGACTATAAGTGAAAAAAGAAAAAAAACATTATCTAGTATCGTATTTATATTGAGCGTAATTGTCTTATTTTTTTTAAGTCTTGTATATTTTTGAAATAAAAAACGGGTTACAATGGCTATAATTAATACGGGTTTTTGGTGTTTAATCCAAAATTTAGGAATATTTACTAAGTCCGCCAAATCTTTTGATTTACAACTCTTTTTTATTTTATATTTTGGAAGTTGTAGTCCTTCGGTAGGCTTTTAGATGAATAATATAAAACAAAATGCAAAAGATTTGGCTTGTGGATAATCCGAAAGTTAACTGCTTATTTACAGCCCTACTTCTTTTGTACTAAACGTTGCCCAGACCAAGGATCTATAATTACTGTAATTTACGGTATTAAAACTTGATACGTACGTAATTATACCGTACATTTGTTAAAAATTAGAATTATGGCAACGAAAGAATTAAAACAGGAAAAAGCGAGATTTGATACGCGCCTTTCTAAAGAACAAAAAATGTTTTTTGAACGAGCTGCAAGAATTGGTGGCTATAGAAGTTTAACCGACTTTGTTGTTTTGGCAGTACAAGAAAAAGCTAAAGAAATCATTGCGGAAAATGAGCAAATCATTGCCTCAAAAAAAGATAGCGAAATATTCTTTGATGCAATCACAAATTCATCAAAAGCAAATAAAAATCTTGTTGATGCTGCAAATGAATATAAAGCTCATTTGTCCGAATGAAAGAACTCACAGAAAGTTTAAACACTAAACATAGAAAAAATGAATTTTCTTGTGGGAAAGATATGTTGGATAATTATCTGCAAAGACAAGCCAATCAAGATATTAAAAGGAAATTATCTGTATGTTTTGTTTTAAATGATAATGAAACTGATTTATTAAAAGGGTATTATACTTTAGCAAACAACAGTATAGCGCAAGAATTAATTCCCGCAGAATTTCAAAAAAAACTACCAAACTCTTACAAATCAATTCCTACTACGCTACTTGGGCGATTAGCAATTGATAAAAGATTTCAAAGACAAGGTGTAGGAAAATTATTGTTGGTTGATGCGCTACGACGAAGTTATGATATTTCAAAAAGCATCGGTTCATTTGCAGTTGTAGTTGACCCAATAGATGAAGATGCCGAAAAGTTTTATTACAAATTTGGATTTATAAAACTTCCAGATAGTGGTAAAATGTTTCTGCCGATGAATACGATTCGCACATTGTTTGAATAGAGGTTTTGAGAGCATAAACGTATCTTGTAGAATATAGTGAGAATGGTTGCTAAAGGAGGATCGGACATTTTCACGAAGTCGCCAAATTTTTAAATTTGACGATTTCTAAAAAAAGATACAAACTAAAATTTAAAAATCTGGATTGTGCCTATCCAAAACAGCCTGTTTTAGCATTTAATTTACAGGTACTTAGTCAGATACCCAAAAAACCGTAAACCAAATCAATAACCTAATCTAAATTATATGAAAGCTAAAAATCCCGTAGTATGGTTCGAAATTTATGTCGATGACTTAAATAGAGCTAAAAAATTTTATGAAGCAGTATTAAAAGTGGAGTTAAGCGAAATGCCAATGCCCGAATCTGAGGAAGCTATGCAAATGTTATTCTTTCCTATGGAAGAAAAAGGTGAAGGTGCAGCTGGAGCACTTGTTAAAATGGACGGTTTTCAGGCTGGAGGCAATTCTACCTTAATTTATTTTGGAAGCGAAGATTGCAGCATTGAAGAAGCTAGGATTGAAGCCGCAGGCGGAAAAATTATTCAGTCAAAACAATTTATCGGAGAATATGGCTCTATAGTCCTTGCGCAGGATACCGAAGGCAATATGTTCGGAATACATTCGCAATCCTAAGATGCAGGTATGCCAATAGAAAACATTCCTCAAATTTACCTTGACGATAATAAAGAAATTCCAGATTTATTTGTCTACGATTTCAAAATGACAAACGATGTGGTAAAAAGCAAAGTGAATTTGGGGATGAATATGTTTAGTTTTTTGCAAGTTGGTAAAAAACAAGTTCATTTCGCTGGCACATCAGTTGCCGTAAACAAAAACCAATCGTTACTTCTTAAAAAAGGAAATTGGCTATGGACAGAACTACTGGAAACCGAAGCTATTTATTATTGTAAGCTCTTCTTTTTTTCAGAAAAGCGCCTTTGTTCGTTTTTAGAAAAGCACAATCTACATCAAGATGAAGTAGCATACGAAAATCCATATTTCATAATACGAAACGATTCCTATATTACTTCCTATTTAAATTCATTAAGTACAATTGGCAATGCTCCAGCGGTTTTTATGCAAAATTTACTCTCTGTGAAATTTGAAGAATTATTGCTTTATCTTATTCAGAAATACGGAAGAAAGTTTGAGCTATATTTACATTCCTTAGTTATTCTGGAGAGTTCGGCCTTCAAAAAAACGGTTGAAAGTAAAATACATTCCAATTTAAAGTTAGAGGAAATCGCTTTCTTATGCAACATGAGTCTATCAACCTTTAAGCGCAATTTTATAGCCGAATATAATGTTAGCCCCGGAAAGTGGTTTCAAAATAAAAGACTGCAAAGAGCAAAAGAGCTATTAGAAGGTGGAAATCTAAAAGCATCTGATGTCTACCTAGAAATTGGCTATAACAATCTTTCAAATTTCAGCATTGCTTTTAAAAACAAATTTGGGTTTAGCCCAAGTGAAACTTCTTAATAGTTTCTCATTTTCCGAAGCCTTAATGATTGACCCTTTTTCATAAGCACCTGAACTGTTTTAGTAAGCACTAGACTTTAAAGGTAGTGTACATTTGTTTCATATAATAACAACACTTAAAACAGGAAATCATGAACATTACATTAGCACAAGCAGAAAATGCAATCAAAGCTGCAAAACAAAAAGCTACGGCAATAGACACAAAAATGAACATCGCAATTGTAGATGCAGGTGCAAACTTAGTGGCTTTTGTGCGTATGGACGGAGCTTGGTTAGGTTCACTGGATATAGCTATTAAAAAAGCCAAAACTGCACGTTATTTCGATATGAACACCGGAATAATAGGTGAATTATCACAACCTGGAGGTTCTTTGTACAACATTGAGCATTCCAATGGAGGTTTAATTACTTTTCCTGGAGGAGTTCCAATCAAAAATGATAACGATGAAATCATTGGCGCTATTGGAGTAAGCGGAAGTTCAGTAGAAAATGACCACGCTGTTGCAGAAGCTGGAGCCACATCTCTGTAATAAACTGTATTTTCTTTGGAAAGAGGGTAATCCACAATGGGTTATCCTCTTTTTTATTTTCAGTAGTTTGTAAAGGATAGGAGCGGTGAGTTTTCAAAAGCCGCTTTAACTTCTTTTACTCTGTTAATTCAACTCTTTTGTTCTTAACTTCCTAAAATCCTATTTCCCAAAATGATTTTTGAATATTTCCTTCTGAAAGTTTACATTTGTTGAAAACCAACCTATGGCGGGAAATTCCTTCGGAAAAGTCTTTACTCTTACCTCCTTTGGCGAATCGCATGGCGCGGCCATTGGCGGTATTATAGATGGTTGTCCGGCAGGCCTAAAGTTAGACTTTGAAGCCATTCAAACCGAAATGCAACGTCGAAAACCAGGGCAGTCTGCAATCGTAACCCAACGAAAGGAGGAGGATGATGTTAAGTTTCTTTCTGGAATATTCGAGGGCGTAACCACAGGAACTCCCATTGGATTTGTTATAGAAAACACGAATCAAAAAAGTAATGACTACAGCCATATAAAGAATATTTATCGTCCTTCGCACGCAGATTATACCTACGATAAAAAGTACGGAATTCGTGATTATCGTGGTGGAGGCCGCTCATCGGCGCGAGAAACCGCTTGCCGGGTTGTGGCTGGAGCCATTGCAAAACAGCTGCTTTCAGAAATTAAAATCAATGCTTTTGTTTCTTCAGTTGGTAACATTTTTATCGATAAACCGTACCAAGACCTAGATTTTACGAAAACTGAAAGTAATAGTGTGCGCTGCCCAGATATGGATAGTGCCGCAAAAATGGAAAATCTTATTAAAAAAATTAGAAAAGATGGCGACACTGTAGGCGGTACTATAACTTGTGTGCTACAAAACGTTCCCGTTGGTTTAGGCGAACCTGTGTTTGATAAACTTCACGCCGAACTCGGTAAGGCGATGCTCTCAATTAACGCTGTTAAAGGTTTTGAATATGGCAGCGGATTTTGTGGTGCGAAAATGAAAGGAAGCGAACATAACGATGTGTTTAACCCAGATGGCAGTACCAAATCGAATCTAAGTGGCGGTATTCAAGGCGGAATAAGTAATGGGATGGATATATATTTTAGAGTAGCTTTTAAACCCGTTGCAACGCTAATGCAAAATCAAGAAACCATAGATACTAAAGGGAATAAAGTAATTGCAGAAGGTAAAGGGCGTCACGACCCGTGTGTTGTTCCTCGTGCAGTGCCAATTGTTGAAGCTATGGCCGCTCTTGTATTAGCAAATTTTTGGTTGCTGAATAAAATTAATAAACTGAATGACTAATAAATTGAATACATAAGTCTCAAGTCTAAAATCTCAAATCTAATTTCTCTCATTTCACGTTTAATACCTAACCCCTAACTATGAAAAAACTTGCGCTACACTGGAAAATAATCATCGGTCTTATTTTAGGTATTATTTGGGCCTTGTTATCTAGTAAATTGGGATGGAGTGAGTTTACCATCGACTGGATTGCACCGTTTGGAACTATTTTCATCAATTTGCTAAAATTGATTGCGGTTCCGTTAGTGTTAGTTTCTATTATAAGTGGTGTGGCGAATATCGGTGATCCATCGAGTCTAGGTAGAATGGGAGGGAAGACACTATTGGCGTATCTACTAACTACATTTTTTGCGGTGACTTTAGGTTTAGTACTGGTGAATGTCATTAAACCAGGAAAACTTATTGATGAACAAAGCCGAATAGACAACAGGATTAGTTACGAGATATGGGCCAATGCCGAAGGTCGCGTGATAAAAGATGGTATTAACTATCTTCAAGACCCAACATTTTTTGAACGTGCCCAAAAAATCACAGATCTTTCGAAAGGACAATTGAAAGATGCCGCAGTCGCAGAAAAAATGGAAACTGCTCAAAAAACTAAAGAATCAACGCCTTTACAACCCCTAGTAGACATTGTTCCGGAAAACTTTTTCTTTTCACTTACTGATAATGGACTAATGCTTCAAATTATTTTCTTCGGAATATTTTTTGGCGTGTGTTTGCTTTTAATCCCCAATGAAAAATCTAAGCCGCTAACAGACTTTATGGATAGTGCCATGGAAGTCTTTCTGAAAATGGTAGACTTGGTTATGCAAGCAGCTCCATTCTTCGTTTTTGCTTTGTTGGCTGGCGTTGTAAGTAAAATGGCAGGAAACGATATAGGAAAAGTATACGAAATTTTTAAAGGTCTAAGTTGGTATTCGCTTACTGTATTTTTAGGGTTAATGCTGATGATATTTGTAGTGTATCCATTGCTAACAAAGTTAATCGTTAGAAAAATTCCATATCGCGGATTTTTTAAAGCCATGGCACCAGCACAAACACTAGCCTTTTCAACGTCGAGTAGTGCGGCTACCCTTCCTGTAACAATGGAATGCGTTGAAGAAAACTTAGGAGTCGATAAAAAAATAACCAGTTTTGTGTTACCAATCGGAGCAACGGTAAACATGGATGGAACCTGCCTCTATCAAGCCATTGCAGTAGTGTTTTTAGCACAATTACACATGATAGACCTTACGTTGGGGCAACAACTTACAATTGTACTTACGGCTACATTAGCGTCTATCGGCTCCGCAGCGGTACCTAGTGCTGGCTTGGTAATGCTAATAATTGTTTTAGAATCGATTGGTTTAAATCCTGCGTGGATTGCAATTATCTTCCCTGTAGATAGAATTTTAGATATGTTCCGAACCGTTGTAAATGTTACAGGCGATGCTACAGTTTGTACTATTATTGCAGACGGGGAAGGCATGCTAAATTATGACCCAAAGGACGATCCTTCCGAAACTTTTGATCTAGACTCATAGTACTGTTCTCAATGCTTTTGTAGCACCATGTATTTGTTATTGAGAAGCTTGAGGATTTATTTTATGCTAAATATTTTTGTGTTTTAAGAAAAATGTAGTATTTTAGAAAACTCTCCCCACTATTGAATATTATTTATTCGTGTTTTCTACTATTTTTTAACTTAAACGCATCTTTATGAAATTTCTGTTTTTATTCATTTTAGGAATTGTACTCACCCTAAATTTAAATGCCCAGGTAGGAATTGGCACAACCACACCTTCACCTGCAGCGATGTTGGAGGTGAGTAGTCAAACCGATGGAGCAGGGGCCTACAAAGGAATTATGCCTCCTCGAGTACCCGATGTTGCAGCCCGGGATGGTATAAATACTGTAGCCACAGACGAAGGATTAATTGTTTATGTCGAAAGCATAGGATGTTTACAGGTTTATAATGGTTCTGGTTGGGAAAGTATTCATTGTGTAAACACCATAGGTTTTACAAACTTGTTTCAAAACTTCGATATGAACACTACTTGGGGATATAGCTCAGATGTGGCTTTTTTTGATAATGGGAATAAAGGATTTTATGGTGTTACGAATTCTTCAAATGGTGGCTTTAGCAATATTACAACCTTAACCAATGATTTTTTAGGTGTTTTGGATTTAGATGACACCGAAGATGGCAACGGTACTATAGGTTACGCTACAATTACATTCAACACCATAGATGTTTCGGCCGCAACAGGAGGGGTGACTATTTCTTTTGATTATGACTTTTTTGAATTTGATAATGGTGATAACGCTTATTATACGGTAGTCATAGACGGAGTAGACCAAACAGAAGTTACTTTAATTGAAGGTATAACAGACTTATCGCTTTCGGGATCAATATCTGAGTCAGTGCCTGGAGGAACAACTTTGGTTGCTTTAAAGATACGAGTCAAGCAAAATGGACAGGCTGATTATGCCGGCTTTGATAATTTTGCGCTTGTTGCTAATTAGTGGTAAGTCTCATAAAAAAGTAAGAATCTAGATTTCTACGGCTCAACACAAAAAGTTGTGGAGTAACTAAAATTGAGGGAACTTTGAAATAAAGATTTTCGATGTCCTCAGATTCATTATTAGCGATAGCCA
>NZ_FNNS01000039.1 GCF_900106795.1 Aequorivita viscosa
TAAGTATTCCTATGCCGTCAAAAGCTGGCGTGACAACTGGGAAGAGCTCACGGTGTTCTATGAGTTCCCTCTGGAGATCAGGAAGATTATCTATACCACAAACCTTATCGAGAACCTGAACGGGAAAATAAGAAAGTACACCAAGAACAAACTTTCTTTCCCAACAGACGATGCCGTAATGAAATCCGTATATTTGTCTGTACGCGAAGCAACCAAAAAATGGACAATGCCTATCAGGAACTGGGGCATCATTTTAAATCAGTTCCTAACGATCTATGAAAAAAGGGTCAGACTTTAAAAAGTCTAACCCCTGTTATTTTAAACTTACACACTTAGCGGGATAGTGTCTTGAGTTATTTAGTTAGTGATTAGAGGTTAATTCAATCACCAATCAAAAATCGTAAATCGTATTTATATACTGAATTGGCCATGCACCTCTGGGGTGTTATCATAGCGCGCAACACACTGGTTATATATTTCTATAGCTTCTTCAGCATTACCCCAGCCACCCACGTCTACACGTTTTTTCTCTAAATCTTTATACACTTTAAAGAAGTGTTCAATCTCCTTTATTAAATGAGGGTTCAAATCTTCAAGGTCGTTTAATTGGTTCCAAACTGGGTCTGAAACAGGCACACAAATAATCTTTTCATCCTGTCCTTTTTCGTCTGCCATGTGGAATACACCAATAGCTTTCACTTCCATCACACACATTGGGAAAGTAGGCTCATGACCCAACACCAATACATCTAGCGGATCCCCATCTTTAGCATACGTTTCTGGAATAAAACCATAATCGGCAGGATACATCATACTGCTAAACAGCATACGGTCAAAGCGGATTTTTTTTAATTTAAAGTCGTATTCGTATTTATTACGGCTGCCTTTAGGGATTTCTATAAGTACGTCGAAAGTCTTGTTCATAATCTTTGCTGTAAATTATTTTTGAGCGTGCAAAAGTAGACAATTTTAGGCGTTAAACGAAGAAAAAGTGAGTTACATTACAACAGTAATGACTTCTAAAAACGAGGTTACAAAAGACTGTTAAAGAATAGAATGAATATAAATTACTGGTTTTATTTGATTTTTGAAGCAAACGAGCTTATTTTAGTAATCCAATTATTTTGAATGAAGTTAGCATACAAAAGAACTTTATTGGCTGCTGTGTTTCTTAGCGGCGGAATATTGATATCTACCTCTTGTCGTAGCACCCAAACTACCGCCTGTATCGATGAGTCGAAGATAAGTATGGGGCCTTGCACTATGGAGTACGATCCTGTTTGCGGCTGCGACGGCAAGACCTACTCAAATCCCTGCGCTGCTGAGCGATCGGGAGTTACTAAGTGGGTTAAAGGAGGTTGCGAAGGAGAAAAAGCAGAATCTTAAGTTTATTTCACCCAGACCTGTCCCAGACTTGACCCGGACTTAACCCGGACCTACATGGGGGTATTGTAGCTTCATCAATGGGATATATATGGCTTTATGCGCCGCCACGAATTGCACTAACATACACGAATTTATCCTTTCCTGAAAACGATGGCACACAAAGGGTGCTTAGATTTAACGAAGGGAATAGACTTGGATTTAAGGTGTAGCCACGAATTACACTAATACACACGAATCCACTCTTTTCTGAAAATGATGGCGCATAAAGGGTGCTTTAGACTTCACGATCGAAATAGACTTTCAGTCTGTTTTTAAGTTCTAACAATATTAGTAAAAATCGTTTAATCAAATGTTTATACATACAAACGAGATACAGGAAATCAGCTTTAAGCACAAGTAGTTTGATGAATGTAAGACTACTCAAGTGCTAACTAAAAGAATGCGCTCGTCATATTTTGTCATATATCTATTATAGGTTTTTTAACGGATAAGGTTTGTTTTTTCAATATTGTTAGAGGTTGGAGGTTAGAGGTTAGAGGTTAGAGGTTAATATGTGAAGATTTAAAATCAGATTGCATTTTAATGTTATGGTTTTATTTCTAGACAAGATGAAAAGAAGGGGCGTCATTAAGCTAAATAGCCTAAAGTTTTTATTGGTCTGACTTTAATAGGATGATCTAAATTTTAATCAAATAACAGTGATAGTTTAACTAGGCTCTAGGACGTTTCGATCGAGACTTTCTAGGGCTACAAAACAATTTATTATGGCACGAATTAAGAATGATTTTTTAAAGCTCAGCGGGAGCATGGGCGGGATTACTTTTAGTCAAGACGACAGAGGTACAATTGCAAAAAAGCAGTCGGAAGGACCGGAAACACTAAGCGAAGGCACACTAAACAGTAACGAAGAAATGGGTGGCGCAAGCAAGGCGGTAAAAGCATTTCGATTAGCTCTTAACTCAAAAAAACGTGGGTATGAGGATCGCTATTTTATGGGAAGACTTAGCGGTAAGGTTCGGATGATCGTAGGTTTGGGGGATGGCACTCCTGGACAACGGAAATTGGATTTTCGTAAAAACGGGGACTTGCTTGAAGTCTTTGAATTTTTTGAAGTGAGACCTTTGGTATATAGCGTTGGAGGGATTAAAGATAAACCAAGGTTTAGCGAGGATAGAACTGAAGTTTGTTGGATCTCCCCTACGCTAATTCCCAAGAAACAAATAACTGCACCCGAAGAAGCAACGCATATTAAGTTTATTCTTGGGGCGGGGACTGTGAGTAATTATAAATATGATGTGAAAAAGAAAGGATATACCCCAATAGAACCTAAGTTTAAAAACCTCGGGGACTTTGTGGAAAGCAAACCATTTGCATTAAAGCAAAAGACGATTGCTCCTGTTGATCTTCGGATAAAATTAGAGGCTGGGGGTGCTTTGCCGGAGGAGATAGCGGTGATAACAATGGTTGGAGTATCGTTTATGAAGGAGGTGAATGGAGAGCTATTGGCGATGAAGGATGTTGGAGCGATGCGGATTTTGGGGGTTGGGTGATTTGCGTGGGGATGGGATGGATAATTGGAGGATTGGGATTGGAGGATTGGGATTGGAGGATTGGGATTGGAGATTAAATTTTGGATTGGGAATTAAATTTTGGATTGGGACAGGTCGCGACCTGTCCGTACGGGGATGGGATGGATAATTTGCATGGGAAGGGACAGCTCGCGAGCTGTCCGTACGGGGATTTATAAGATAAGAGAGCTCACGCGTTGTATATGCATTTTGCATTTAGTGAGTGCCGAGGCCTCACCTTGCGGGTGTACAAGCACCCTCGGGGATAAAGTTCAAATTGCAGGTTTCGGGTTTCAGGTTTCAGGTTTCAGGTTTCTTTGGGTTTTTAGTCTATAATAAGTTCTATGCCGGCTTTTTGGGCTTTGTATTTTATTTTTTCCATTAATTCATAATAGCTCCAGTTTCGCAATACGAATTCTTCTTCTTTGGCGATGCCTATTTTCTCTTCTTGGTTCAAAAGGACTAGCGTTCCTGCCTGTTGTTTTACGCAGAAGTCGATTAGCTTTCTGCTGTACACATGTAGGCGGGTATTGACATAATTGCTTTCTTTTTCATAAAAACTGTCCACTGCTTTTAGCTTTCTTTTGGTGCCTTTGCCAGAGCGGGAAAAGGTGGCGCCGCTTTGGGCCCTTTTCCGGGCTGCCTGTATGGCGAGCCTTCGGTGTAGGAATTCTTCCTTATTGCCAATGGTGAGCCTGGTCTTATTGGCTTTTACCACAATAGGAAATTCCAATGAGAGGGATGCCTCGGCGATTACTTCAGGCCTTAGGGTGTGGTTTTCCTTCTCTATTTCAAAGACCGCTAGCCAAAATATCTTTCCCTCTTTTAATTTTATATGGGAGGTGCGGATGCTGGTCTCTCCTGCTATTGCCCTTTCCAACAGCTTTCGCTTGTCGGTGAAATCCCTGCCCAGATAGATTCGGAAGGGAATTTTGAACAATCGAAAGCAAAAGGCTTTCTTTTCCACGTTGTAGTGCAGGCAGTGGATACACTCATCAGGGGCAAATGGGAATGCCATATCTCTCCTAAAGTTTTTTACGGACCGCTCCCCTTTCCAGTATCCATGCTTCTCCTTGTTGAATGATAGGAGAAGAGCACGGTTGAGGTTGGAGAGGATGTTGGTGGGGATTTCGCCTTTGAAACGGTCTGATACCAAACGATAAGTTGTATTGTTTCGCGATTGTTTTAGAATGCCTAGCGGATCTTTTTTCTCGTCGGTTAGTTTGTATTGCACTTTTTCGGAGAGGTATAGGAACTCTTGTATTATTTCCTGTATATAATGATGAGAGACAATCAGGTTTGCCGCACGATAAGCACGGTTCTGCCAGCGATAGAGTTTTTCGAAAGCTTCGTTGCGCTCCTCCCCTTCTGGCAGGTCTACGATGAGCTGGAGTTTTCGGGTGAGTTTTAGGGTGGAGGGGGGCATAATGGGTTTTGGTTATTTGTTATTGGTTATTGGTTATTAGCATTTTTTGGGTTTCGGGTTGCAGGTTTGATGTTGCAGGTTGTGGGTTTTGGGTTTGTTACTATGTCG
Organism: Aequorivita viscosa; assembly: GCF_900106795.1. Taxonomy (GTDB): domain Bacteria; phylum Bacteroidota; class Bacteroidia; order Flavobacteriales; family Flavobacteriaceae; genus Aequorivita; species Aequorivita viscosa. Next base: position 4,489 of record NZ_FNNS01000039.1, read on the forward strand.
GTTGAGTTTGTTGGTGGTGTTTTTGTTGTATGAGTTTGTATGCTGTTATAAATTCTCGATGGATTTCCTTTTGGGGGCGGTTGAGGGTTTGGGCTATGTCGGCGAAGGAGTATTTATTTTCACAGCGCAGTTTTAGTATTTCCGCCTGTTCGGGGGTCATTGCACCTTGTAGCTTGATGGTGGCAGGCTTCTGTTCGCTGTTTAACGTTCCGCCTTGGCACACAATGATCTTAAGGGCGGCAATGGCTTTTTTCACTTTGTTGCTGGTGTCTGTAACACTGCTACCCATGGCTTGGGCAATGGCTTTGTAACGGAAGCCATATTTTAGACAAAGCTCGATTAGGTGTTTTCCCTCGGCGTCCAAGAGAGGTAGTACGCTTTGTATGAGCTCAAAGTGCTGTTGTTCCTCTGCCTGTAACCTTTGGGTCTCGGTATCGCTTAAAGAATCGTAGCCCGCCATATATTCCTGGTAATTATCAAAACTATCGAGGGAGCGAATTTTTCTATTGAAGTCGTTTCTGGGACGGGTGTAATAGGAGATACATTCCCTTTTCATTACAAAAAGGAGAAAGAAAAGGATGTGTTCCGGCCGTTCGATGCGGTCTCGGTTCACCCAAAGTTTTAAAAAGGTGTCCTGCATCAGGCATTCCACCACAAATTCGTCGCGAAGGAAGTACCTGCCCAACCCAAAGATACGCCTCTGGTACTCATCATAAATGGCGGTAAGGGAGTTGGGACAGCCTTGTTTTAGTTGTATGAAAGTATTGGATTTCATAGGACACTATTTTGATTTACACTCCTTTTCTATTATATTTTCTATCTTACTTGTAAATCTTGCATAATCCTTTTTAATTTTATCTGCGAAACAGGGAGATCGCTCTCCTTTGAGACAGTACCTAACATATCGTGGCGATATCTTATACTTCTTGGCAAGCGCCTTGACAAGGGTTGCATTATAAGTTTGCTTCATTTTAGCTATATTTACAAATTAAATAATCTGTTCACATTTACTGAACAGTTTTACATACTGACAATCAAATATATAAACGTTTTGTTTATTGTGCAAATTTTATACACAAATATTTTATTATTATGGATAAGGCCATAATGCTAGATAAGATTAAAGACTACTACAGCTTTAAAACTGACGTAGACTTTGCCAAGTTTTTAGGAATTACACCACAGGTATATTCAAACTGGAAGAGCAGAAACTCTTTTGATGCGGAGTTACTATATAATAAATGCCCTGAACTCAATCCTTCTTGGCTTTTGTGTGGAAAGGAGCCAATGATGAGTGATGAGGAAAAAGAGCTTCAAGTTAATGAAGCTAAAAGTCCATACATTCTACGAAAAAAATTAGCTTATTTGGAGGATGAATTAAGGGTGCTTGGGCAGGCGGATAAAATAATGAGTGAATCTGGCAGCCAGATTAAAAAGGCTATTGAACTCTTAACTAATCAACTTCAACTTACTGAAAAGGAGCTGGAAGATACATTGAAAGAAAAGAAATAATTCATACTTCTCTGAAGTGTTACCGTATAAATTTAGGTGTCATTTTATGATTTGATTTGAGAGAAGGAGAAATGCCTATCGTGCTCTTCATAAAAAACATTTGCAATACGCATCAAACTAAATTCACACATTCACATACCTATCAACCAGTTTAAAATAATCTTTGTTTTATTCATTACCAATTTATTTCTATATTTGGTATTCTCCCCTATTAAAATGCTCGCTGTTACGGTTATCCGTAATTCTTGTACTATCATTTGATTTATATTTACATAAAATTATAAAAGTGAATAGAACATAAGTTTCTTTACTCTTTTACGCTAAAGCAAAGGATGATTGCGCTTATTGTTTTAAGCCTAAAGATAAATGGTTGCATCGCTATGTCAGGAGCGGTGGCAGTGGTAAATGTCGTTGGGGTTGCGTTTTTTTTAGGAATGTGAACGGGAAGTTGCTGGAGGTGATTTTAGCATCTATTGTCTCAAAATATAGAGGAACTGAAAACATATAAAGAAAATTATATAACTTTAATTAACCGTCAAGAATGAAACCATATTTCAAGGGAACAATATAACGTTATCATAGTACTAATGGAAAAATAAAGTTTAATTTGCCAATAAAGATTTTATATTTTAGCATATTATTCTAAAAATTCTAATATTTAAACCTAAATTACAGGTATGCTGTAATTTGGAGCTTTGAACACCAATGATATAAATAGTTGTCATAATTAATTTTATTAATCATTCTCGCCGATTTTAAATGAAAGAAATAATCGCAAACACACAAAATCAAAGTAAGTTAAAAGCAGTAGATTTCTTCTGTTCTGGAGGAGGTATGAGCTATGGTATACAGGAAGCAGGAATACAAATTCTTGCAGGGATTGATTTTGATGAAAATTGCAAAGAAACGTACGAAGCAAATATTAAGGGTGCTGAATTTATCCACGCTGATGTTTTTGATCTAAAGGAGAAAGAACTCGAAAGTCGACTTTCTTTAAAGAAAAACGATGACAGTCTTGTTTTAATTGGTTGCAGTCCGTGTCAGTTTTGGAGTATTATAAATACCACAAAAGAGAAGTCAAAAAAGTCTAAGAATCTCTTAATTGAATTTCATCGTTTTGTATCATATTTCAATCCTGGTTATGTGATTGTAGAAAATGTGCCAGGCGTTTTAAGAAAAAAGGAAGAAAGTGGTCTTAATGAATTTATTGTCTGGTTAGAAAAAAAAGGTTATAAAGTTCATTTTGAAGTTCATGAGGTAAGTAATTATGGCGTACCGCAGCATAGAAAAAGATTTACACTAATAGCAAATAGGATTTCCCAAATTGAATTGAAACCTCTTGCTGTAGAAGGAAAGAAAATAACAGTTAGGGACGTTTTAGGTGAAAAGAATGGTTTTCCAAAAATCACTCAAGGCCATAAAGACAATACAGAATTTATGCATACTGTTGCTGGACTGAATGCACTTAATTTAGAAAGACTAAGCCTAACCCCCAAAGATGGTGGAACTAGAATGGCTTATGTAAATGATGAACGATTGGCACCTCCATGTCATTATAGGAAAACTGACGGGTTTAAAGATATTTACGGTAGAATGTGGTGGGATAAGCCATCGCCAACGATAACAACAAAATTTTTTAGTTTCTCTAATGGACGTTTTGGACACCCAGAAGAAAATAGAGCTATATCTATCAGAGAAGGTGCTGTTTTACAGTCCTTTCCTAAAACGTATAAATTTAAAGGAACCAGTGTAGCTGGCATTGCCCGGATGATCGGTAACGCTGTACCTCCAAAATATGCAATTGCTATAGGTAAAGCTATAATTCAAAATCACAAAAATGCAATTTAGAACCAAAGCAAGAGCAGTAGATTTACTAGGAAAAGGGCAAATTGCAGATTTACCGACTGCCATCACAGAATTGTGGAAAAATGGTTACGATGCGTATGCTGATAACCTGAAAGCTGAACTATTTAAAAAAGGATACAACGGACTTACAAAATCATATTTTACCATTTCGGATGACGGAAAAGGAATGTCCAATTCTGATATTTTGGATAAATGGTTGGTTTTAGGAACGGATTCAAAATCAAGAGCTGAAACTGATATTGAGTCGGAAGACACATTATGGAAAAGGCCACGCATTAAAGCTGGTGAAAAAGGAATAGGTCGTTTATCTGTTGCTTATTTAGGAAATCCGATGCTTATGCTTACAAAGAAAATTGGCTATCCTTTACAAGCGTTGTTCTTTGACTGGAGGTTATTAGAAAATTATAATTTGTTTCTTGACGACATTAATATTCCATTAAAATCTGTAGAGAAGCTAAATACATTAGAATCTATTTTTGCAGATTTGAAGAACGAGTTTTTATTAAATTTCGAAAAAGAAACCGATTTGGATAATAAGCCGATTTGGGAGGGAAAACAAATTGAGCTAAAATCTGAAATTGTTACAAATACGAAGGAAGCATTATTAGAAGCCCCAGTTCTAGATAAAATCTTTTCCTTTTTTAATTCTGATGATTCCCACGGGACATTATTTTTAACATTTAATCCCATAAATCAAATTCTAGAACTTGCAGAAAATGATAATGATGGATTGGAAGATAGAAAATTTGTTATTTCAAGTTTAACAGGTTTTACTAATCCATTCAAGGATATAAAAATTGATGTATCTACAATTTTCAATATAAATAAGGGAATAGAAACCTACGATTTATTAAATTCCAGAGGGAATTTCTTCACCAAATCCGACTTTGATTTAGCAGATGTTTATATAAAAGGAGAATTCAACGGCAATGGAACATTCGAAGGAAAAATTAGAATTTACAACGAAATAATAGATTATTCATATACCAATCCGAGAAAAAAAGATAAAAGATCTTTTTACGGCGCTATACCACTTGAATTAGGTTATTCACAAGGAGAAGAGAAATCTTCAAGTTTAACTGAAAGTCAGTTCGCAGGTTTATTTAACAAAGTTCGAGAATATGGCGGATTATACATTTTTAGAGACAATTTTAGAGTATTGCCATATGGTCGGGAAAATGCGGATTTTTTAAATTTCGAGCAAAGACGATCTAAAAGAGCGGGTACGTATTATTTTTCTTATAGAAGAATGTATGGTTATTTAGATATTACAAGGGAAAGAAATGAACATCTTAAAGATAAATCAAGTCGAGAAGGGTTAATAAATAATGCTCAATACAGAGCCTTTACAAATGATGCTATTAATTTCTTTGTTACACTAGCACAAGATTATTTTGGAACAGAAGCAAAGCAATCAATATTTTTAGATAAAAAGAAAGAATTAAATGATCAGCACGAGGCACTAAAAGCTGATAAAGCTAGAGAAAAAGCAGAAAAAATAGCATTTACAAAATCGTTGAATGCTTATCCTCAGAAACTCGATGAACATCAAAATAAATATAGAGATTTACTGAATATTTTAGATGAAAAGCTGAATAATATTAATGTTACCTATTCCGAAGTAGAAAGTATTTTAGACGAACTTCAAAAAATGGATTTGGACTTTAAAGCTTTGATACCAAAAGTCCCTAAGCACTATAAGCCAACTGAAACACAAAAAGAGCGATTATATAAATTTGAAGATAAGCTGAATAATTATTTTGAGCTTATAAAACCCAAAAGAGATGAACTAAATAAGAAAGCTCAAGATAAATTAGAGATCCGAGATTTAAAGATTGACTTTTCAAAGAAATACAATGGTTACATTTTTTCATTGGAAAAGGCTCTTAATGAAAACAGACAACAGCTTGATGAAAAGTTCACATCTTTATCAAAAGAATATAGAGAACGATCTAAACGACTAATAAATTCACTCTCTGAAAATAAAGAAAGGGTAATAAATGAAATCTTTTCCAAAGAACAAGTGAATCAATTCACTAACGAGATTGAAATGCAATATAATAGTTTATTTGTAGAAGCGGAAAGAAAATTATTTCCGTTAGTGAATCATATAAAAAGATTGAAGTTTGAAATTAATCAAGAAGAAGTAGAAGGCGCTTACAAAGCACAATATGACCAAATGAAGTATCAGTGGGAACAAACGAGAGATACAGCACAATTGGGTATTGCAGTAGAAATAATTGATCACGAATTTAATCAGCTATATGCAAAAATCAATAATCAATTAGGAGTATTGGGTAATAATGAGGTTGTCAATTCGATTAAAGAGTTTCGCTTCCTTGAAAAGAACTTTAAGCAATTAGAAGATAAATATGCCTTATTATCTCCGTTATATCGTATTTCAGGAGCGCTGATTAAAGATATTTCTTGTAATAAAATTTTCAATTATTTGTTGGAATTTTTTGAAAATCAAATATTAGAATACAATATTTATTTTGATGTATCAGACAATTTCAGAAATCATATTATCAATATTAAAGAACCAGTTATCCATACTGTTTTTATAAATATTATTAATAACGCTATTTATTGGTTACGTAATAAAGAACAACGTGTTATAAAGCTTGATTATCTAATAGATACACAAGAAATAATTATAGCTAATTCTGGAGAAAAAATACCTGACTATAGATTGGATAAAATTTTTGATTTGTTTTATTCACAACGCCCTAATGGAAGAGGTATTGGACTTTATTTATCGAAGCAAAGTTTAAATGAAGCAGGTTTGGATATTTATGCAACAAATGATGTAAAATACAATTCTTTAAAAGGAGCTTGTTTTGTGATCAACAAAAAAGTTAATTAATATGGCATATATAAATATCGCAAAAGAGATTTTAAAAGAAAATATAAAATCAGCAATTTATATCGATGAAAACGCTCGTGAATTTAATCAAGATGTTGCTGCTTTGATTGGTGCTGATGAAGAAATATTGTCTTTAGAATTATATTCAAAGTTTAGAAGTGCAGGAGTCTCTTTAGAATCAGTTAAATATGCTATTGGCTATGAAAACGATGATAACTGGGTAAATTATTGCTTAGATAATAGAGATTTAATTCTACTAGATTGGCACTTGGATGGACAATCTGGAGAAATACAGAGTTTAATAATCTTGGATAAGATAATTAATACACCTAATATTCACTTTTGCGTGATTTATACAAGTGAAGAATACTTGGACGGTGTTTTCAAAAGAATTTTGACCAATTATTCAAGTTTAACCAAGGAGGTTTATTCTGAATATAAAGAATATACCGAATCCATCTTTGGCGAAGGTTTTGATTTCAGTGAATTTCATAAAATTAGTATGGGTCGTAATGATGCCGATATAAAAAAGGAAATTGGTCCATTGTTGAAAAAATATAAAACGCAAATAGAAGAATTTAAAAAGGCTGCTTCTTTAGATGACATTATATGTGCAATATGCAAAATATCCAACGTTAATCTGGACACTTTTCACGAAGAACTTAATCATCCGTTACCTTGTCCTAATATAATAAAACAAGACAAATTTTTATTAGAAATTAATAATACAATAATTACTATATTCAAGAAAAAGGAGAATGATCCTAAAAATTTGCTTGATAATTTTTTTGATCATATTATTAATGATATTGATAGTTACAACCAACTTTTGGCTATTGACTTTTTTAACAGAATCTTTAAAATCGGTATCATTAATAAGGATAACAAGATAAATTTTAGTAAAGAAGCTTTACTTGAACACAGAAACAGATTAAAGAATGAAGGCTTAGATAGTTTTTATGAAGAATTTGTTAAAGAGTTACTTCTTGAAAAAATGAATTTATCATTAAGAAATACAAAATCTGCTCTTTTGTCTGATGAAATATTTGAGGAACTATATAACCCAGCAATAAAAGCTAAAAACGAAGATAGTCATAGAATGAATGTGTTTTATAATTCATTCATTCTTAATAAAAAAGACAGCTATATAAATTTTGGAGATGTTTTTAATTTTGAAGATGCAGATAAAGCTGATAAGTATTTAATATGCTTGACTCCTTTGTGCGATTGTCTCAGACCTCAGGAAAAAATTAAACGCAATTATTTTTTTGCAGAGGGTGAACATATAAATTTAGAAGAAGCTCTCAAACTGGGTGACACAGCATTTGTAAGTTTTTTACCTAACGGTAAAGTTGTGAGGTGGACGGATGCACCACAAGAACCTTCTAAATATGTCCCAATATATGTAAAGCCTTTACAATATAAGGTTTTAGATGGAAAAGATTTAATTAATGAAAATGGAGTAATTGATTTGTATTATTTAAATAAAGAGGGAGAACGTAAAAGTAGACCAGTAAAATACATTACTACTATTCGTGAAAATTATTGTCAAAGAATAGCAAATCATGCATTTTCATATCCATTGAGAGTTGGTGTTGATTTTGTAAAAATATAGTGTTATGGTGGTTGATTTTACTAGAAAAGAAATAATTAACGCAATTAAGCAGATAGACGATAATCCTAAAATAAAAACTGGCCGCCATTCTTCTACATACGACCTCATATATAACAAAAAAAAAATATCCTCCTATTTTGGTTTTGTCATTAGCAAATGAGGCAAAGATGAAGAGGAAACTCACTCTAGAAGATTTCGGCAATAATGTTGAAATACCATTTAAAATTCTTCGTGATCATGATTTTGAAATTAAAAACAAATCGGTAGTGGAAAATCATAACAACAAAGAACAATTCAAAAAATGGGTTCTAGATAATTTAACTGAAAAGTCTGGTGCTGGCCCTGCATACATTACATCTATAGAATGGTTATCCAATCGTTTTTATGAGAACGGTAAGATTTCAAAAAAATCGATTTTTGAAATCGAAGATGTCGAATTGATTACAGAGCTTCATTCCGAAGTTAAAAATATTCAAAGAGATAAAACATCATACATATATAATAAAGATGCCCCATCCTATGGTGAAAGATATTTTTATTCCGCTAGTTTAAGTAAATATAAAGAGTTTCTTTTAACGAAAAATAATACTCAACTTCAAGAACAGGAGATTGCAGGAATTGCAGTAACAAATAAAAAATTTAAATTGAATTCATTTTCCGAGCAATTAGATCATTCTGGGTTAGTTTATTCAAGGCAACTTATTACTCGCTTTACAAGTTCATTACTAACAAAACCCTTTGTAATTCTAACAGGTCTTTCTGGTTCTGGGAAGACCAAATTAGCTCAAGCCTTTGTGCAATGGATTTGTCAAGATGACAATCAGTATCGCATAGTCCCTGTAGGGGCAGATTGGACGAATCGTGAACCATTATTAGGTTATCCAAATGCTTTGAATCCTAAAGAATATGTGAAACCAGAAAACAAAGTGCTAGATTTAATGATAAAAGCTCAATCTAATCCTGAGCTACCATTTTTCCTGATTCTTGACGAAATGAACTTAAGTCATGTGGAACGTTATTTTGCAGATTTCTTGAGTGTAATGGAATCTAATGAAGAAATTCCGCTACATGCAGAAGACAAGGTTGAAAATGGAGTCCCATCTAACATTAAGCTACCTTCTAATTTATTTATAATTGGCACAGTAAATATAGATGAAACCACCAATATGTTTAGTCCAAAAGTATTGGATAGAGCCAATACGATTGAGTTTAGAGTCAATGACACGGAAATGGAGTCATTTTTAAACACTATGCAAGAACTAAACATGGAAGCTTTGTATCAGAAAGGAGCCACTATGGCACAAGATTTTTTAAAGCTTTCATATAATAAATCATTTGCCACAGAAGATGTTGATGATATAAACGAAACACTGCTAATGTTCTTTGGGGAGCTTAAGAAAACAGGAGCTGAATTTGGATATAGAACTGCATCTGAAATTATGAGGCTAATTCATCAATTACACGTATTAGACAATAGTATGTCTACTGATGATAAAATAGATATTGTCATCATGCAAAAGCTTTTACCAAAATTGCATGGTTCACGAAGAAAGCTTTGCCCAGTTTTAGAAACTTTGGGCGGTTTCTGTGTCAATAATAAAGAGAACATTGTGAAAAATATTTTTGGAAAAGACGATTTCGATTTTTCAAACAAAGAGGAGGTTCTTTATCCATTGTCATTAGAAAAAATATCAAGAATGTATAATGGAGCTATAGATAATGGATTTACAAGTTTTGCTGAAGCTTAGTAAATGACGGAATCACAAAACATAGAAATTAACCTTGATGTAGTAAAAGAAGGCTTAAAGCTTTGGATAGATGCCCGAAAAGGAGGGACTCTATTTGACGCTGAAAGATCAGCTGCAGAATATAACGAAGCTCGTTTCCAATTACGTGAAGGTTGTTTTTATGACTATTAAATAAATGATGAAAATTATTACCTAGCAGATGTAGGCGAAAACATTATTCAGCAACATCGTCGGGATCAAAATCTTGGTACGCTAGCTCCTAACATCTTCGTAGGCACATTAGAAATTCCACTTTTTAGAACAGGTGAAGAAGAACCGTGTCAAATAATAAAACTAGAAGTTCAGTCTGTAAAGTCAGATTATAGAGAGGATTATAGGGACATGCTTGAGCTTATTACAGAAAAATGTACAGACCTGTTATTACAAGCCAATTCTCCCGTATCCCATCATTTTGACATTGATTTTGAAAAAGACAGCCAAAGTCTTTATCAAAAATTTGCCTTTATAAAATCTGTCATTTCCTCAGATGAATTTCATGATGCTATAAATAGAATTGTCACTTCTCCTGTCACCGTTTGGGCCGAGTCCTCAGAGCTTAAGGATATTAGAAGTGTTAGAAAGTTTGCGAATAGTAGCCTTAAAGAATTGGTTAAAGGAAGTAATAGAACCAAATTACCTCCAAAACACTACTTAGAAAAGTATGGATTGAAAACAATTCCTGAGCGTATTACGAGTGTTCGGAAGATAGATTCGGTTGATACGCCTGAGAATCGTTTTATTAAACACGCTTTAGAAACGTTCTTAAAGTTTTGCAACGACATAAACAAAGCTTCAAAAAAAGATTCTAAGTTAGACAATGAATCAAAAACATTAAGTAGAGAGTTAGAATCTCATTTACATCACATTATTTTCCAGGAAATATCAAGACCTACAACCTTAAAGCTCAATAGTCCAGTTCTCCAACGAAAAGAAGGATATAGAGAAGTTTTAAGAGTTTGGTTAATGTTTGAGCTAGCAGCAAAGTTAGTATGGAAAGGAGGGGAAGATGTTTATGGTGCAGGCAAAAAAGATGTTGCCAACCTATATGAATATTGGTTATTTTTTAAATTACTAGACCTTTTCCAATCTATATTTGATATAGAACCTAAGCACATTTCAGAACTAATTGAAACCTCTGATAACGGATTAAATATTCGCGTTAAACAAGGAAAATTCACTGCCCTGAATGGAGTTTATGAATCAGAAAATAGGAATTTGAATATTAGGTTTGTAAGCTTCCCTTTAAACCGAACTGTTTAAAAGTAGAATAATTATCTTAATTTTAAACAGTATTATGAGACGAAGTAAATTTTCACCACAACAGATTGCAAAGATTTTAAAAGAGTTCGACAATGGAAAGAGTGTCGACCAGATCAGTCGTGAGCATGGGGTCAGCCCCGCCACTTTCTATAAGTGGCGTTCTAGATATGCTGGAATGAACTCCAAGGAGCTCAAGCGCCTCAAGGAGCTAGAGGAAGAGAATCGCAAGCTCAAGCAGATGTATGCCACTCTGGCCCTTGACCACCAGATGGCCAAGGAGATCATCGAAAAAAAGCTTTAAAGCCCT
>NZ_FNNS01000018.1:0-41874 GCF_900106795.1 Aequorivita viscosa
AACTGGGAAGAGCTCACGGTGTTCTATGAGTTCCCTCTGGAGATCAGGAAGATTATCTATACCACAAACCTTATCGAGAACCTGAACGGGAAAATAAGAAAGTACACCAAGAACAAACTTTCTTTCCCAACAGACGATGCCGTAATGAAATCCGTATATTTGTCTGTACGCGAAGCAACCAAAAAATGGACAATGCCTATCAGGAACTGGGGCATCATTTTAAATCAGTTCCTAACGATCTATGAAAAAAGGGTCAGACTTTAAAAAGTCTAACCCCTGTTATTTTAAACTTACACACTTAGCGGGATAGTGTCGATTATAAATTTCTAGATTCTTATTTTTCCTGTCGAACTTCTTTAATTTTTGACAGTTTTGCTTTCCAAACTTCCAATTGTTCTTTGTGGCGAGCTATGTTGTTATGAACTTCTTTTACCATAGGATTATTTTCATCAACGTGATGGAAAAAGCCCAAATTGTTTTCTAATTGACGGATTTCATCTTTTGTTTCGTCTATTTTCTTAGAAATAAAGAAATGTTCGTTCTGAAGCTTGCGTTCGTCATCACGATTTACAAGTGTATTCAGCTTATTGTCAAATTTTATTAATTCGGTTTCCTTTTTTCCTAAATCCAATTTCGTGAAAAGACCATCTAACGTTTTATTGAATTTTTGCTCTATAAAACGCTTATTGTACGGCACGCGACCAACTTCTTTCCAAGCAGCTATATATTTCTTAATAGATTTGAGGTCTTCTTTGTGATCTCCGCTTAATTCAAAGCTGGATATTTTATCTAGCATTGCTTGTTTAGATTCATAATTACCGACTTCTTCTTTATTCGCTTCGTTTTTTTGTGCGTGAACACGGTCAAAATAATGATTACATGCTTTTTTAAATTGCTTCCATATTTTGTCACTGTCTTTACGAGGTACGTGACCGATTTTTTTCCAATCGTCTTGAATTTTCTTCATAAGGGCAGTAACGGTTTCAAAATCGTCACTGTCTTTGTTTTCCTCTGCAATTTTAATAAGCTCTCGCTTCTTCTCTAGATTGGTAAATTGCTCCTTCTTTTGATTTTTATAGAAGCTGTTTTTTTGACGATTAAAGTTGCCGGTAGCATCTTTAAATGCTTTCCATATTTCCTTATTGTTACTGCGCGGAACTCTTCCTGTATTAAAAAATCCATCTCTAAGCTCTTGCACCTTTTTAATAGCTTGTTGCCATCCTTGATGACTAGGTTTCGCTGTTTCAGTTGTTTCTTTTATGCCTTCAATAAATTGCTTTTTCTTTTCGTAATTGGCTTGGAATTCTTTTTCCATTTCAGCCATTTGCTCTTGTCGTTTGTCGTGGATAACCTTAGTTGCTTCGCTAAATTTATCCCAAACTTCGTCTCGATATTCTTTTGCAACCGGGCCAATTTCCTCTTTCCACATTTTATGAAGCATTTGCAATTCGCGGAAAGCTTTATTTATGTCTGCTTCTTGGGCTAGTTCTTCTGCACGGGTAATTAGTTTTAATTTAGCATCCAAATTGTGTTTGAAATCTAGATCACGGAATTCGCGATTTAAATGAAGAAAATCGTAGAAGTTTTCAACGTGGTGGTGATAGGTGTTCCAAACAGTATTGTACTTGTCCCTAGGAATTGCACCCGCCAAATGCCATTTTTCTTGAATATCTTTAAAGTGTTTGTAGGTGGTATTAATGTTTTCTTCGGCACTCAAAAGGCTTTTTAATTCTTCAATTAACTCCCATCGTTTGTTAAGGTTTCCTTGAAGATCTTTTTTGAGGTTTTTGTAATGATTATTTCGCTTCTCCTTATAATCAAAATACAGCGAGTTGAATTCTTTTTTTAATGGTGTAGTATAATGGAAATCGATAATGTTTCCACCTTCGGCAAGAAATTCCTCTTTTTTCTGCTCGAGTTCTTCGTTAAATTTATTGTTGAATTCAGACCGAATTTCCTCTGCATCATGTTTGATGTCCTGAATTTTCTGGGTTTTAAGCAGATTTTCAAACTCCGCGATCAATTCTTTTTTAGAGAGTGTTGAGTAGTCCTTTTGAGCCTTTTCTTCTTTATCGTCGTCAGATTCGTCATCCTCAGACGAGATTACTTCTTCTTCGTCTTCATCTTCGTTGTCGTCATCATTTTCAGAAGATACAGCTGCACTGTTCGCTTCATCCTTGATACCCTTTTTTTCTTCTAACTCTAAGGCCGTAGGGGTTTTAGATGAAGGGTTTGTTTCGGAGCTGCCAGACTCGATCGATTCCTGTGTCTTTTCAGTGGTTACAGTATTTTCTGGAGTAACTTGAGATTCTTGATTGACTTCGGTGGAAGGAATTACTTTTTCATTTTCTTCCGGAGACGCTTGTTCGTTGGACATTTGTTTCAATGTTGAGGTTCGTGTTCTGTTTTATAAGTTGGTCAATATACTAACAACCGCTGAATTGACAAAGCATCAAGCTACTTTTTGTTGGTTGTTACAAATTCCATATTTTCCATGCTTTTTCCGCCTGCGACTCTAGCATTGCTAGTCCATTAGATGTTCTTGCACCCCAAATTTTTCCTCGCTTTAAAAACTGTGTTTCTGAAGGATTATAAATTAGATCGAACAACAAATGGTTTTTGGTGATGAACTGATAGGGAATAGGGGGAGCGGCATTAATATCTGGAGAGGTGCCAAGAGGGGTACAGTTGATGATTAAAAGGTGTTTTTCAATTAATGTTTGATTTAAATCGGAATAATTTAATGAATTTGAACCATTAGAGCGACTCACAAATTTATATTCAAAACCTAACTTATCTAATGCAAAAGCAATGGCTTTTGAAGCGCCACCCGTTCCTAAAATAAGTGCTGTTTTTTGTTGAAGCGGTAAAAACTTATTGAGGGAATCTTGAAATCCAAAATAATCACTGTTGTAGCCAATGAGTTTATTGTTTTTTAAAACCTTAATGACGTTGACAGCTCCTATTGCTTTCGCCGTTTCATCGAGTTCATCTAAATACGGAATTACTTTTTCTTTATACGGGATTGTAACATTTAAACCGCCTAGCTTGGTGTTTTCTGAAATTATATCTGAAAAACTTTCTATAGTTGAAATATCAAAGTTCTCGTATGTATGCGGCAACCCTTGTTTTTCAAATTTTTCGGTGAAATACGATTTTGAAAACGAGTAAATAATATCTTTTCCTATTAATCCAAATTTAGCCATTTACTTTTCGTTTATAATTGTCGTACCAATCGAGGCTCAGCACAATTAAAATTCCTACTACTATAAAAACCAACGCTAAAAAAGTTTCTGTATCGAATTCGGTAGGAAATTGGCGATTATAACTTTTTATTATAGATCTTCCTTTAGAGTCTGAAATGATTTGTCCAGCAACATCAGTTTTGTAAATTACTTCTTTCCAAGGCCAAACCACGCCCAAAGAACCTGAAATAAAACCTATAATTACTGCATACGTAGCTTTTTTGAATCGTTTTAAAACATAGGCTAGGAGGTGAGAGAGCGAAACCAATCCAACTAAAGAGCCCAACGAGAAAACGGCTAATATTTTTAAGAGTTCAATGCGTTCTGTATTGTGAATCCAACTAAAATCCCATTGTACAATATTTGCAAAAGTATCAAAAAGCGCGTTTACGGAATCGACTAGCAATAAAACATAGTTGCCTATAAGAATTAAAATAAATGAACCTGAAAGTCCGGGCAGGGTCATTCCCGACACACTGATAATACCACAAAAGAAAACGAAAAGGAGATTACTGTTTTCCTTTGCAGGTTCTAAAAAACTTATGGCTACACCAACAATAATTCCCATTAATAGGTATGCAATGTATTTTCTGTTCCATTCCCCGAAGTCTTTGGCTATAAAGTATATAGATCCTATAATCATTCCGAAAAACGTGCTCCATACATAGAGTTGATAGTGGACAATTAGGTAATCCAAAACTTTAGAAACACTGAAATAGCTAATTACCATTCCTAAAATTAGAAGTGCGAGAAACTGCCCATTTGTGTAACGATAAAAGCTTTTAAACCGACCATTGAAAAGGAGTTTAAAAGCTTTTTTATTGATTTTTTGTAGGGAGTAGATAAATTCTTCGTAAAAGCCTGCCACAAAAGCAACCACACCTCCTGAAATTCCAGGCACTTTATTGGCCGCACCCATCCCGAGTCCTTTTAGGACTAACCAAACTTTATCGGAAAGTGAACGATTTTCGTACATTTCAAGACTCGAGCATTGATGTTACCTTATATTGGTTTGCGATTATGATTTATCTAAATTAACTCCAGTTTCTTTTTTATTTGCGAACAATTCTAAAAGAAAGATGGTTAGAAATCCAACGAGAGCAAAAGCAATTGCTAAAATTATTTGAGGTTCACCGTCAAAATTCTGTGGTAAAATACTTCTTTCAATAAATGGAATATTCTCTCCATCGTGATTTATCCGATATTGAAGCACTTCTTTCCAGGGCCAAATTTTGTTTAAGGCGCCAATCATAAACCCAGTTAAAACCGCCAATGTTGTGTCTTTATGATGCTTAAACATCCAATTTAATGCGTTCGAGAATATTTTAAGTCCGAATATAGCACCAACCCCAAAGATTAAAAGTTTTCCAAGCGCTTCAGACAACAATGAACCGTCCATAGTTGTAATGCCGTCGCCAAATTGGGTAATAATGCCAATTACCCCTGTATACGCACCTAGAAGTAATAGAATAAAAGCACCAGAAATACCTGGGAGAATCATCGCAATAATAGCTATAAACCCTGCAAGGAATAAAAACCATAAACTGTCTGGAGACCCTACGGGGTCGGCAATAGTAATCATATATGATGCAACTGAAGCAATGATAAGCGCTAAGACAATAGAAAGTCGCCAGCGAGATATTTGCTTGCCTACATAAAGAATACTTGCTATTACAAGGCCAAAGAAAAATGACCATACCATTACGGGATATTCAGCTAATAGCCAAGTAATTAATTTAGCGAGTGAGATGATACTAATAAAAACTCCAGAAAATAAGGCTAGAAGAAAAGATAAATTGTAGGCATTCCAAGCTTTTAAAAAACCTTCTTTTTTCCAAATTTTAAAAATTCCGAAATCAAGTTTATGAATAGTTTCAATTAGCTCTTCGTAAATACCTGAAATAAAGGCTATAGTTCCTCCCGAGACACCAGGAACCACATCGGCAGCACCCATTGCAAGACCTTTTGCGGTAATTACTAAATATTGAAGAAAATTTCTTTGAGGCATAATTTTTTATGATAAACCCCAAAAGTAAACAATTTAAAGAGATGGGTTTTTGTGCTGTGCTATTATTTGTTTCACCTTTTTCATTCGGAACACAAGTGGGAAGATTTCCTCGATAATCATTAAATATTCGGGTTCAGAATTTAGCGCATTTTTTAAATAAAATTCACCTTTAGATCCTTCACGAAGCGAAAAGTAAAGCCCTGATAATCGGTATTCAATTTCTGCATTTCTAGGGTAGAATTCTAATGCTTGATTAAAGTTGTTAACCGCGGCTTCGTATTCACCTAAATTGGTAAGAATATCTCCTCTGGTTAACCAAGATTCTAATTCGTAGTTGCCTAACTCTAATGCTTTTCTATATCCTACTTCGGCCTCTTCAAAATGCTTTAGGCGGTTATTTATTTTTGCGTATCGTTTCCAATAAGCTACATTTTCGGCATCTATACTTATTGCTTTTTCGATGTAATAAAGCGCTTTTTGGTACTGTTGGCTTTTAAAATAAAAATCGGTAATTGCAATCCAACCTTTGTCTAAAAGCCCATCTTCTTCAACACATTTGGTGTAAAATTGAAGCGCCAGTTCTGTGTTTCCTAATTTTTCATAACTTTTACCAATGCGAAGAAATGCATAAGAGGTTGGGTCGTCAAGACCTAAAGTGATCGAGTAGCTTTCGATGGCTTCTTCATATCGTTTCAATTTTTCTAAAACCCTTCCTTTTTCAAGGTACGCCCCAATAAAACTATCGTCACTGATAATTGCAAAATCATAAGCTGCGAGTGCCTTTTTATACTCTTTTAATTTGTAGTACTGTTTTCCTAACTGAAGCCAAGCAATACCACAATAAGGATTGTTGTCTAAATATTCGGTTAGGTATTCAATCGCCTCTTCGTACTGTTCTAAATATTCAAAGCAATAAATTACGTTGAATAAAGCGGAATAATCTTCCAGATCTTCTTCTAAACAGCGTATAAAAAATAGTTTTGCGTGCTCAAAATCATCCATAAACAAATATTCCATTCCCATTAAAGAAAGGACATCTGCTGGATCATTGGTTATTTTTAATGCTTCTTCAAGTAGTCTAACCGCTTCTTCATGATTATCCCTTCTTGAAAAAATATTGGCTTTTTGAATATAAATTTCTTCGTTACTTTGTTCCAGTTGAGCTAATACATCTAAAAGCTCTTCGGCTAATTCTAGCTTGTTTTCGAAAATGTACATTTCGATGAGATACAGCTTCAAATTAATAGAAGTAGGATGTTGCTCTAAGCCAAGTTTCGTAGCTTTTTTAGCGAGTGCAATTTTACCATTTTCAAGGTAATGATGCACTATTTCTTCAAATTCTTCTGAATCGAAAAAGAGGACGCTATTCGTCTTCAACATCGACTCAAATCTAGCTAGGGAGAAGTTGGAATGCTCGTCTGGACTTAATTGCATAGTGC
Organism: Aequorivita viscosa; assembly: GCF_900106795.1. GTDB lineage: Bacteria > Bacteroidota > Bacteroidia > Flavobacteriales > Flavobacteriaceae > Aequorivita > Aequorivita viscosa. The sequence continues at coordinate 6,693 of NZ_FNNS01000018.1, forward strand.
ACGGTTTAACGGTTTCTTCTGTATTTAAAGATAATAATGAAAAGGGGAAATCAATAGTTATGCCGTGTTTATTGTTAACGGACTTATCAACATTCTTAAAAAGGGGAGTGTGCTTAAAAACAGCAAGTTAATACTGTTTTATTGATTCTCCAAACCATTCAAAACTTTTAACAGTATCTCACATCCTGCTTCAATTTCGGAAGTTGTTATTGTTAGTGGTGGAGTAATTCGCAAGGCACGACCTTCAAAAAGCAACCAAAATAGGATTAATCCGTGTTCCTTACAACTCAGAATTACTTGCGTTGCCACTTCTGGCGAATCTAATATAGCAGCTAGCATTAAGCCTTTTCCGCGTACTTCTTTGATTTTGGGGTGTTTGAGTAATTTTCTAAAAAGCTGTTCTTTCTCTAGTGTTTGTTCTATTATATCAGTTTCGGTTAACTCCTGAAGGGTAGCTAAAGCAGCCGAAGCGATTACCGGATTGCCTCCAAAAGTGGTAATATGACCTAATTTTGGATTGTCTTGAAGCAGTGTCATAACTTCACGTGAAGCTGTAAAAGCTCCAATTGGCATTCCGCTAGCCATCCCTTTTCCCATAACCAAAATATCGGGAACAATACCGAAATGTTCAAAGGCGAATAGTTTTCCAGTCCGTCCAAATCCGGGTTGTATTTCATCAAGAATTAATAGTGTTCCCGTTTCATCACAACGTTTGCGGACTTTTAATAAATAATCATTTTCAGATTGAATAAAACCTGCGCCACCTTGAATGGTTTCCAGAATAACGGCAGCTGTATTGGTTGTTATTTGCGATAAATCACTTTCGTTATTAAAAGTAATAGGAAAACAATCTGGCACCAATGGTTTAAAAGCGTTTTTTCTTTCCTCAAAACCCATCACGCTCATAGAACCCATAGTGTTTCCATGATAGGCATTAACCGCATAAAGTATTTCACTTCGTCCCGTGGCGCGACGTGAAAGTTTTAAAGAGCCTTCGATAGCTTCGGTACCGCTATTTACCAAATATGTGGTGTTTAATTGCTCCGGAAGGTTTTCAGAAAGTAATTTTGTTAAAGCAACAGCTGGTTGTTGGATGTATTCTCCATAAACCATAACGTGCAGGTATTTATCGACTTGATTTTTTATAGCCGAAATAACTCGTGGATGGCAATGCCCTAAGGTGCAAGCTGAAACTCCTGCCACAAAATCTAAATGCTTTCCGCCGGAAGTATCGTAAATATAACTGCCGTTAGCATGCGAAATTTCCACAGCCAATGGATGTGGGGTTGTTTGTGCTTGGTATTTAAAAAAATCGTCTTTCATTCTATTCCGAAGATATGGTATAGCAAAGCTAAAGTGTACTATTAAATCTTTCTTGTGTAACTGACAAAAACATTGAATATTGTTGTTCGAAACTATGGAATCATCACTTTTTTATTCCGTTGCTTTTTGTTCCGTCTCACTTTCTTGAGTTTCGGGTTTTGGGTCGCTAGGTCGAGCTTGAAGGTCTTTTGGAGAAAGTTTTGATTCCTTCGGTAAATTGATCTCGTCGTCTGGGACTTCTTCAAAAAACTCGCCTTCGTCTTTTGGCAATGGAATTCCGGTTATTTTTGGAAGTTTAGGTTTCGGCTTTCCCTTAAATAGGTCTTCAACTGAAAATAAACGTTCATCACCGCGCCAGTTAAATCCTGGTAAAAGTCGTGCATTCTCAGGAAGCATAGAAGGTGGATAAACCTTGCCAGTTGCTTTTTTAATAAATCGAACGCCCGTAATTTGCTGGTCCTCGAGATACATCTGGATTGAGCTGGAAACCGTATTGTCTATACCTATTAATTCCTCTTTATCGTTTCTAGAGTAGTAAATAACTTGAGTGTTTTTATTGATGTTTACAGTATCTAATTCATTATTGGTGAAAAGGCCAATGAGTCGTTCTCCTTTAACTTGATTGAAGCCCATGCTGTCTTTTTGAATTAAGAACGCATTGTTAAACACCTTTAAAGTATCTAGTTTGTCTGTAAGCGTATCTGAAATAAGATGGATCGTGTCTCCAGTCATTTGATTTTCTCCACTCCATAAAACAGGATTTCGAAGGAGCTTTGTAATCCCTCTTTTTTCATCTACATAAATAGAGTCGCATTTACCGCTCATTGGTTCAGCCTTTAATTTGCCAGGCTTGAACATCCGAGCTTTGTAAAACCCTTTGAGAATTCGGTTATCGGGTTTTCCTGTTATTTGAAGCGTGTCTGCGTGAACATAAATGGAGTCGTTATCTTGAACAGTAATAGCAACCGCTCGTTTTGTGATAAAAACGGAGTCTTTTGCGCGGAAGACTTCGGCATAATGCCCCCGAACCACACTTTTATTCATAGTGTCCAACACTTTAATATTATTGGTTGCGGATGCAAAACTTTTGTTTCGATCAAAGAAGATGCTGTCACCGTATAGGGTGCGGTTTTCGTAATCTATTTTAGAGTTTTTAACAAAGTAACCTGTGTCGCCACGTGTATCGTAGTAACCTCTTTCGCAATACACCGTGCTTGATTCACTAACGATAGTAGAAGGACCATAAAGATATGCAGCTCCTGATTCTGAAAAAAAATCTAATTGATTGCTATTAACAGTATATTTTGGATTTACAATCTTTACGTCTGAAAGAAATTGATACTTTTTGCTTTCGGCAAAATATCTTCCAGATTTACTCGTCAAAACACTTGCTGTGTCGCGAACTGTTCCGCCAGAGCGATAATAAGCTTGCTGTTTTACTCGGTCAAAATAAATGGTGTCTGATTCAAGTGTGGTTTTAGGTTCGGTTAAAACCACGTCTCCACTGGCGAAGGCAAATTGAGTGTTACCGTTGTATTCAGCGTATTTGCTGCGTAACGAAATAGTATCGCCTTGCGTTAAACGAACATCTCCGTACGCTTTTACAAAATTGTTTTTTATGTAGACAAAAGCTTGATCGCACCACATTTCAATGCCTTCGTGAACGATATAAACCTGTCCGGTTTCATCTTTTGTGTAAATGGCAGCATCGGGAAAATCAGGACGACGCTCTAAATAACCTGATTGAATGTCGACCTTTTCTTTTTCTTGAGCATAAATACCTGATCCAAAAATGAATAGGATGAGAAAAAAAAGATTGTGTAATGAAATTGCTTTCAAATAGGTCGCTTTTTAAATTCGCTATATACCTACAAGGTTTTGGAAACCTTGCAGGATGTTTTTGAAACCTTGCAGGGTGTTTTTGAAACCTTGTAGAATACTTTTAAAACTTTACAGAAAAACGAAATCTTAGTTCCTGTGTATGGTTTGTTTTCGGTCTGGGCCTACAGAAACAATTTTGATTGGAACTTCCAATTCTTTTTCAAGAAATTCGATATAGTCGTTTAACGCTTTTGGAAGCTGTGAGGCTTGGTCCATTCCCGTTAAATCTTCTTTCCAGCCCTTCATTTCAGTATAAACAGGGGTGACGTTTTCTGGTTCGATATTAAAAGGTAAGTGATGAATGGTTTCACCTTTATAATTGTAACCAGTACAGATTTTTAGGGTATCGAAACCACTTAAAACATCTGCTTTCATCATAATTAACTGAGTAACCCCATTTACCTGAACGGCATATCGTAAAGCTACTAAATCTAACCAACCACAGCGTCTTGGCCTGCCTGTAACTGCTCCAAATTCTCTTCCAACTTTGGCCATTCTTTCACCAACTTCGTCAAAAAGTTCAGTAGGGAAGGGGCCACTACCAACCCTGGTAGTATATGCTTTAAAAATTCCGAAGGCTTCTTTTACCTTGTTTGGAGGTACGCCTAAGCCTGTACATGCACCAGCGGCAGTAGTATTTGATGAGGTTACAAACGGATAGGTTCCAAAATCGATATCCAATAAAGAACCTTGAGCTCCTTCGGCTAGGATTGTTTTTCCTTCCTTTTGGGCTTGGTGTATATACTCTTCACTGTCGATAAAGCGAAGTTTTTTTAAGGTTTCGACAGCTGCAAAAAACTCAGCCTCAAGATCGGCTAAATCGTATTGCACATCTACATCGTGAAAAGCAATCAAGGCTTCGTGTTTATCGGCCAAAGCTCGATATTTATCTTGCCAATTATCAAGTTCTAAATCGCCAACACGAATTCCATTTCTCCCCGTTTTGTCCATATATGTTGGGCCAATTCCTTTTAAGGTTGAACCAATTTTGGCCTTTCCTTTAGAGGCTTCGGAAGCAGCGTCTAATAACCTGTGTGTGGGTAAAATAAGATGTGCTTTTCTAGAAATAAATAGATTTTTGACGTAATCTATTTTGTATTTGTCTAATCCTTCCAATTCTTTCACAAAAACAACGGGATCTATTACAACACCGTTACCGATAAGATTTATGGAATCTGTATGAAATATTCCTGAAGGAATTGTTCTTAGAACGTGTTTAATGCCGTCAAATTCCAACGTATGTCCTGCATTTGGACCGCCCTGGAAACGTGCGATAATATTGTAGTTTTTTGTGAGTACGTCGACAATTTTTCCTTTGCCTTCGTCTCCCCATTGCAATCCAAGTAGTAAGTCAACTGCCATAATATTATTTATGATTGTTCCCGTCTGTGTTGGTGTCGGGAGTTTTTTTGGTTCCGTAGAAATATAGAGAATGTGCTTTTATATCAATATTAAATATCTCTTCAATAGTTTTTTGAATAGAGTAAATACGTGGGTCGCAAAATTCAATAACTTCTCCATCTGAAAGAATTATGTGGTCGTGGTTACTATCGAAATAAGATTTTTCATACAGCGCTTGATTTTGCCCAAACTGATGTTTTCGAACTAAGCCGCATTCTAAAAGCAATTCTATTGTATTGTATAGCGTGGCACGGCTAACGCGGTAATTTTTATTCTTCATATTTATGTACAGCGACTCAATATCAAAATGGTCGTCGTGGTCATAGATTTCCTGAAGGATAGCAAATCGTTCTGGCGTTTTACGGTGGCCTTTTTCTCCGAGAAAATCTGTAAAAACATTTTTTACGATTTCCTGATTCGATATTTCGGTTTTTGAACTCATATTTACGGCTGCAAAGTTACTTAAATTTTAGACTCTAGTTACTTTATCGATTCCGTTTATTTTTCGGATGTTTTCGGCTAAATTATTGAGGATGGTTTTATTCTTTACTATTACCACAATTTTTCCAGTGAATACACCGTCATTACTATCAAAGTGAACGCTTTTCATATCAATATGAAGGTTTCCAGAGATAACTTTTGTCACCTCATTTACTAAACCGATGGTGTCGATTCCGCTAATGTTTAAAATGGCTTTAAATTCTCTTTGTGTAGAATCAATCCACTTTGCAGGCATAATTCGATAGCTATAGTTACTTTGAAGCTGTATAGCGTTCGGGCAGTTGGTTTTATGAACCTTTATGCCTTCGTTTACTGTTACAAAGCCAAACACGTCGTCGCCAGGAATGGGGTTGCAACAGTTAGCCATTTTATAGTCAAGTTTATCCTCATCTTTCCCAAAGACTAACTGGTCGAGTTTTTCAGTTATTTCGTCTTTGTGGATGTCTTCAGGCTTGTCTGGCTTTCTAATTCGGTTTTTAAAGAAACTTATAAAAGCATTGCTCCTAGATGAAGCAAATTCTTTCAGCTTTTGATTATCAATAATACCAGCACCAATGCGATAGAACAAATCTAAACTTGTTTTTACCTTAAAATAAACTACCATTTGATTGATGGTATTTTCGTCTAGATTTATTTTTAATGACTTTAGTTTTCTTTTTAGAATTTCTTTTCCGTCTTCTGCTATTTGTTTTTTCTCGTCTTTAAGTGAAGTTTTTATTTTAGATCTTGCCCTACCGGTTGTAGCGTAATTTAACCAGTTGGAGGTTGGTCTAGAATTTTCGGAAGTAATAACTTCTACTTGATCACCGCTTTTAAGCTCGTGACTTAGCGGAACTAATTTACCATTTACTCTTGTTCCACGAGTGTGCATTCCTATTTCGGTGTGTATGTGAAACGCAAAATCTAATGCCGTTGCACCTTTTGGAAGGGAATATAAATCTCCTTTGGGTGAAAAGACGAATATTTCTTTGGCGTATAAGTTTAATTTGAACTCTTCCACGAAATCCACAGCACTTAAGTCTGAGTTTTCGAGTGTTTCTTGTAACTTATTTAGCCAACTTTCAAGTCCGGCTTCTTCCTTTTCTTTGTTTTTATATTTGTAATGTGCTGCGAAACCTTTTTCAGCGATTTCGTTCATTCTTTGACTTCTTATTTGAACTTCTACCCATCTACCTTTTGGTCCCATTACCGTTATGTGAAGCGCTTCGTACCCAGTAGATTTAGGTGAAGAAATCCAATCTCGGAGTCGAATAGGATTTGGACGAAAATGGTCTGTAACAATAGAATATATCTTCCAAGCAAAGAATTTTTCGTTTTCAGGAGTGCTTTCGTAAATAATCCTTACGGCAAATTTGTCGTAAACCTCATCAAAAGTCACATTTTGCGCGAGCATTTTTTTTCGAATGGAGAAAATAGACTTAGGTCGGCCTTTGATTTCGTATTTAAAATCTTCGGCATCTAAAGATTCTTTTATTACATTATTAAAAGCTTCAATATAGGCATCTTGCTCTTCTTTGCTTTCTTTGATTCTGCCCAGAATGTCGGCATATACATCGGGTTCTGTAAATTTGAGCCCCATATCCTCCAACTCAGACTTTATGTTGTAAAGGCCAATGCGGTGGGCTAGGGGAGCGTATATATAAAGTGTTTCTGAAGCAATTTTTTGTTGCTTATGCGACGGCATGGAATCCATAGTCTGCATATTGTGCAGTCGATCCGCAATTTTTATTATAATTACACGAACATCTTCGCTTAATGTAAGAAGCATTTTCCGAAAGTTTTCGGCCTGCATCGAGACATCTTCAGACATTGATATGTTAGCAATTTTTGTTAACCCGTCAACAATTCGTGCTACGGTACTTCCAAACAAGCGTTCAATATCGTTTAAAGTGTAATCGGTATCTTCAACAACATCGTGTAAAAGTGCTGCAGCGATAGAAGTAGCGTCTAAACCAATCTCGGAAGCAACAATTTTAGCAACGGCTATTGGGTGGAAAATATACGCTTCGCCACTCTTGCGACGTTGTTCCTTGTGTGCATCGACGGCGAGGTCAAAAGCACTGCGTATCAGTTTTTTATCCTCGCTGGATAAAGTACGATAACTAATCTTTAATAACTGCTTATATTGTTTAGCAATTTCTTTGTTTTCTTTTTCTATGGCGGCTTCTGTCATAACCTAAAAGTACAGATAAGAATTTTAATTAACAAGAAATTTAAAGGTGTTGGTTGAAGTTAAATTATAGGCATGAAAAATGAATTGAACTGAATTCAAATAGAATTATAAACGTTAGGTTAATAGTAAAACAACAAAAAACTGACAATAATAATTAATGCTTCAGTCTTGCGGTTTAAGTGCTTGATAGCCTAGTGTTTAATTGATTTGTTTAGAACAGGTTATATTATTATCCGCTTCACAATGTTGCCTTCCTTACTTGTGAAAACAAAATTGTAGATGCCGCTTGATAAAAAGTTTAAGTCTAATAAGGTAGATTGATTGATTAGGGAAGTAGTGTAGATTGTTTTACCTAAACTGTCGTAGATAGTTAATTGTACATCTTCAGAAGAAAAAGATTGATTAAGATGAATAGTTAAATTTCCATCTGATGGGTTTGGTGAAACGATAATTTTATCTGGTACGTTAGTTTCATTGATGTTCATTGATTCTCTCGCCACTGCAAAGTGTAAAGCAGCGCCTATAGTGCCTTTGGTAACTTCGTATAGGTAATCAGGGTCCATATTATCCAAAACGTCAAGGGGCGTATGTGGGTAGGGAGATTCGTTTTTTTCGTAAATTCCGGTTATTATTTCTCCATTGTCTTCAAAAGGAACATAATCTGAACCGTAGGCGTTTGATATTTCAGTCTGAAGGTTGGAATACAGACCATAGCAGTTAGCCATTTCTTGCGTAGCAATGGCAGATGCTGCATTGTTGTAACTAGGTCGTGAACTTTCATCGCGCTCACAAACAATTGTGTTATTATTAGTTCCAGCCAAACCGCCTACTTGATCGATGTTTAAAACTAATTTAATGTCTAAATTTTCTGGTATCACGGTATTGTTTACATAGTACTGGCTTCCAATTAAACCGGCTTCTTCGCCGCTAAAATGAATAAATTTAATAGAGTACTCGGTGTCTATATTTTTTAGTAAACGAGCCAATTCGAGTATTAAAACGGTTCCACTGCCGTTGTCATTGACACCTGGGCCGTTTGCGGTGTCGTAATGGCCGTCAATGATTAAAAACGTATCAGGATACAAACTTCCTGTTTTTGTGATGATGATATTAGAGGTAGATTGACCGTAAACATTGAATGACTGTGTTTCAATATTAGAGTAACCAAGACTTTGGTAACGGGCGATAATCCAATCTTTAGTGGCTTCAATAGCGCTAGTACCAGCCTCTTTTACACCGAAATCTTCAAAAATGTTTAGGTCATCGAGGATGTTATCAGAAGATGTGTTTTGAACAATTTGGTTGTAAAAAATAGTAAAGGTTTGTGCTTGAAAGGAATAAGTGGTTAAGAAACAGGTAATAATCGTTGTGAGATGAAAAAACTTCATTTGTTTTTTATTATTGTTAGGAATTTCGATTTAAACGGTATTGCCCTTGATTTTAGTAGAAACCGCCGCTACCAAATCGCTTTTGTTGTCACAACTAAACAAATACTTTTTGTTTGAGGTCGTGGTCAATAGTATCATTTGCTTCCGATTTTTGATTAAACTTACCGTTCCATCCATTTTAGTTTCAACAAACCCAAAAAACCCTTTGCTTCCCATGGTCATTGTAATAGCAGTAGGCTGAAGAGTGTTTATGGATTTAATTTCTGAAAATGCAATTTCAATTTTCCCCATATTGTTTTTGAGAATTAGGGATTTATCCTGAAGCATGACTTTATTTAAAGAATTAGCGAAAAAATAAAGAAAAAAGCTTAGTATACTTGCTCCGACAATTATCGCAATTAGTAAGCTATATTCTTGATTTAAGAAAACAATGCTTATTAAAACAGAAATAAGAATTAGAATTCCTCCAAAGGTTATTACTTTCACAGAGTTTGAGCTCTTGCTCGGATTAATTGGCATTCAAGAGGATTTAGAGGCGAAAGTTACGAAATATAATTCCAAATATTTCGATATTTTACCAATTGGGCGTAGGTGTTTTTTACAGGAATGTTCTCTTCAGAAGCAAGGTTAGGATCGGCTTTTAAGACTTTCATAGCATAACTTCTGGCAATTTTCAAGATATCTGAGTCTTTTACTATATCTGCAATTCGAAGGTTTAATACGCCACTTTGCTGAGTTCCCATTAAATCTCCTGGACCGCGGAGTTTTAAATCTACTTCTGCAATTTCAAAACCGTCACTGGTACGAACCATAGTTTGTAGCCGGGTTTTGGCATCGGCAGAAAGTTTATGCCCTGTCATCAAAATACAATAACTCTGCTCGGCACCACGCCCTACACGACCACGCAATTGATGTAATTGGGAAAGTCCGAAACGTTCTGCACTTTCGATAATCATCACGCTTGCGTTAGGGACATTTACACCAACTTCAATAACAGTAGTGGCGACCATGATTTGTGTTTCGCCTTTCACAAATCGATTCATTTCATATTCCTTGTCGGTAGATTTCATTTGTCCGTGAACGATTGAAATTTGATAATCTGGCATTGGAAATTCGCGAGAAATACTCTCGTATCCATCCATCAAATCTTTGTAATCCATGGTCTCGCTTTCTTGGATTAAAGGGTAGACAATATACACCTGTCTGCCCTTCGAAATTTCGTCTCTAATAAAGCGAAAAACCTTTAGTCTATTTGCGTCAAAACGATGCACGGTTTTGATGTCTTTTCTGCCTGGTGGAAGCTCGTCGATAATACTAATATCTAGGTCGCCGTAAACACTCATGGCAAGGGTGCGGGGGATAGGGGTAGCGGTCATTACAAGTACGTGTGGAGGGTACTCGTTTTTGTGCCATAATTTGCTGCGTTGTTCCACGCCAAAACGATGTTGTTCATCGACAATTGCAAGCCCCAAATTTTTAAATTTCACTTTGTCTTCAAGTAGAGCGTGGGTACCAATTAATATGTCTAATTCGCCATTTTCCAGCTTTTCATGGATTTCTCTACGCTTTGAAGTTTTGGTTGAACCTGTAAGCAATTCTATTCTGGTATTCAGTTTTTTAGACAACTCCAATAACCCGTTATAGTGTTGGACTGACAAAATTTCAGTTGGTGCCATTAAACAGGCTTGAAAACCGTTGTCAAGTGCTATTAACATTGACATGAAAGCAACTATAGTCTTCCCGCTACCCACATCTCCTTGCAAAAGTCGGTTCATTTGGGCGTTACTGCCCAAATCATTTCGAATTTCTTTAATAACCCGCTTCTGTGCATTGGTTAAATCAAAGGGTAAATGTTCGGAAAAAAAACTATTAAAATAGGTTCCAATTTTATCAAAAGTATAACCCTTTATTTTTGATTTGTGAACTAAGTTTTTTCGAATTAATTGCAGCTGAATGTAGAACAATTCTTCGAATTTTAAACGGTATTGTGCCCGAGCTAAATGAGCTTGACTTTTTGGAAAATGAACATTGAAAAGTGCCTCCTTTTTCGATACTAATTTTAGCTCTTCTAAAAGGGGTTTTGGAAGTGTTTCAGCGAAGGCATTTTTGGTCTCTAAAAACAGTTGTTGCACGAGCAAATTTAACACCCTATTTGTCATCCCGCTGTTGGCTAATTTTTCGGTCGAAGGATACATAGGTTGCATCGCAGATCGCATGCTTTTTTCATGTTTTTCGAGTAATTCCATTTCGGGATGTGGCATAGAAAAGCTCCCGTTAAAGTATTTTGTTTTTCCAAAAATCACATACGGAACATTCAATTTTAAGCTTTCTCGAATCCATTTTTGACCTCGAAACCAAACCAATTCCATTTGATGTGTTCCATCGGTAAATATTGCGACCAATCTTTTGCCTCGTTTCTGTTCAACTGTTTTTATATGTGTTATTTTGCCTACAATTTGAACCTCGGCGTTGGTTGGTTGCAATTCTGAGATTTTGTAATACTGTGTGCGATCTAGATATCGGTTAGGAAAAAGGTTTAGTAGGTCTTGATATGTATGGATTCCTAGCTCTTTTTTAAGCATTTCAGCCCGTTTTGGCCATAGTCCTTTTAAACGATCGATAGGTGTTTGTAGCAGATAAGTGTTCATAGATAATGGCATCTTTTTCGCCAAAAAAAGGAGTGGAAATACTCCAGCGGGATTGATAAATGATATATTTGTCTATCCAATGGCTAATTTAATAATTCTATACTATGAAAAAAACCTACTTTTTAATTGCTTTCTGCTTTTTACTGCATCTTTCGGCTTTTGCAGAAACACTTCCCTTGACTGCACCCGAGATAACTACAAGGTTAACCGAAGATTATCCTATAGAAATGCCACAATTAAGGGCATACCCAATTTATATAAATGCATCTGCGGTAGATCCTGATATTGTTTCGGAAGTTAAAATCTCTATTAACGGCACCGAATATAATGTTGAGGAAAATACAGGCTTTTATTACTACTTATGGACTCCAGCTAGTTACGGTAATCACGAAATAGTGATGACTGCAATTACTGCTGCTGGTGATGAAGCTTCAATTACACGAAACATAAATGTTGTCAACACTGCTTCTTCTCAGACAGTTACGAGTTTAGAAGATGTGGTAATTGAATTTACGGGCGAAAATGATAGATGGTATTATGGTACACATACTTTTCCGCAGTATGTCGGCGCCTATAACAACATCAATGCGTATTTAGATGTGGCTTGCCCTAATATTGCAGGTGGCTGTGATGATTGGGATCGTTGGGCTTTTATAGATATTAAAGCTCCAGACGGCAACTGGATTCAGTTAATTAGATACATAACCCCTTATGGAGTGGCTTGCAGTCACGAATTGGATGTAACCGATTATAGTTCATTATTGCAAGGTGAAGTGGAAATCCGTGTGTTTATCGACACGTGGGGAACAGGCGGATGGCAACTTACCCTCGACACGACATATACAGCAGGAACACCCGAATATGCTTATAGCGATGTTATAGAAATTTGGGATGACGGCTTTAGTTTTGGTGATCCAGCGAATTTGCAACCAGTACCTACTTTTAATATAGAAATTCCACAAGCCGTAGAATCGTCGCATTTACGTGTTTCTAATACAGGTCACGGTTGGGGTCAGAACAATACTTCAAATGCAGCGGAGTTCTTTAATGCTACACATTATTTAGACATAAATGGAACAGAGGCGTTTACACAGCATTTATGGAATCAATGTAACCCAAACCCAGACGGTTGTACAAACCAACGAGGAACGTGGCAATATCCAAGAGCGGGATGGTGTCCAGGTGCTATCGCGCATCCCGATACGTACGACGTGAGTTCCGAAATAGGAACTACTTTTAATTTAGATTACCGTTTCCATCCAAGTTATCAAGATTTCTGTCACCCTAACAACCCAGATTGTGTTTCGGGGCAAACTTGTACAGATTGTAACGATGGTTATAATCCAATTTATTATGTAGATACACATTTAATAAATCGAAGTAATAACCCAATGATTTATGGAAATGTGTTGAGTACAAATAACATTGATAACACGCTGGTATATGACATTTCAGTGTTTCCAATTCCTGCAAAAGGGTATTTTCACGTGAATGCACAATATCCTGATAGCAAAACAAGACTCACAATTAATACTATTGACGGAAGAATTGTAAAAACTTATTATTTTAGTTCAGCTTCCGAATTGAATAATTACTCGTTTGACGTAACAAATCTTTCTGCCGGTATTTATTTTATGAATATTGAAAACCAATACGGAACAGGTGTTAAACGAATTATATTAGAGTAGAAAACGTTACTGCATAGTTTTAAAAAAGGTTATTTTTGATTGTCAAGAATAACCTTTTTTTATGCCTGATTTTTCGAAAATAATAATGAACAAGCCTTCACGAAGTCTATCGCTTTTACTGTTTTTCTTGCTACTTCTTAAAGTTGGTTTTAATTATGAAGTATTTGCTCAACAAACTGAAACTGTCGATTTTTTGAAGATTGAGGCTTCAGTTGGTCCAGATGGTACAGAGCAAAAAATAGAAGGACGGTTGGTAGCTACATTTAAAATCTTAAGTAAAACGGATTCCATTTTTATGGATGCGGTTAACATTCAGTTAGAGGATGTAGTGACTAAAGCATTTAAGATTGATGCTGATGAAAAAAAAGTCTGGTTTATTGGTGATTTTGAAAAAGGCACAACATATACCGCAGACTTTTGGTATAGTATGAAACCAAAGCAGACTTTGTACTTCTTTAACGACGAAATATGGACACAGGGACAGGGGAAATACACTTCGCATTGGTTGCCGAGCATCGATGACGCCAACGATAAAATTGAGTTCGATTTACAGATAATTGCCCCAAAGAACAAAACTGTTATTACCAATGGAAAATTATTGAATGTTGAAAAATTAAACGAAATGAAGGTTTGGCGTTTCGATATGAAAAACCCAATGTCCAGCTATCTGGTAGCTTTCGCAATTGGAAATTTTGACAAACAAGAATTGACTTCCAATTCCGGAATTCCTTTAGAACTGTATTATAATCCTCAAGATTCCTTAAAAGTAGAGCCAACGTATCGCTATAGCAAGCAGATTTTCGACTTTTTGGAAACTGAAATAGGAGTGCCGTTTCCGTGGCAAAATTATAAGCAGGTTCCTGTGAGGGATTTTCTTTACGCTGGAATGGAAAACACAACGGCTACCTTCTTTTCTGAAGCTTTTATGGTCGATTCTATTGGGTTTAACGACAGAAACTACATTAACGTGAATGCCCACGAATTGGCGCATCAGTGGTTTGGTAATACCGTGACAGCAACGGTAGATTCGCACCATTGGCTTCAGGAAGGTTTCGCAACTTATTACGCTTTGTTGGCAGAGCGGGATATTTTTGGAGATGACTATTATTACTGGCAATTGTATCAAACAGCTGAACAATTGAAGGCTTTAAGTGAAGAAGGAAAAGGCGAGTCCCTCCTTAATCCCAAAGCAAGTTCGCTTACTTTTTACCAGAAAGGAGCGTGGGCGCTTCATATTTTAAGGGAAACCATAGGAGACGTAGACTTTAAAGCCGCAGTTGTTAATTATCTGAATAAGTACAAATATCAAAATGTATCTACTACCGACTTTTTAAATGAAGTAAAAGCAGTTTCGGTAATAGACATCTCCAAATTTGAAGATAACTGGTTGCATCAGAGCGCTTTTCAGAGTGAAGATGCCTTTCAATCCTTGATGAAATCAGATTTCATTAAAAGCTATTTTGAAATTTCCGCGTTGCGTGCCGTTCCTTTAAAAGATAAAAAAGCCCAATTGCGAAATGCACTTACTTTTCCGAATGATTTTATTGGGCAAGAGGCAGTGTATCAACTTGCAGATGAGCCTATCTCAGAAACACTTCCGCTTTACATTAAAGCGCTTGAAAGTAATAACCTGTACGTGCGTCAGGCTGTGGCGCTTTCTCTTGAAACAATTCCTACAAAATTACTTTCACATTATGAGACTTTGATGAATGACGAATCGTATGTAACCTTGGAGACTGCTTTGTATCAAATATGGGCACAATTTCCTAAAAAAAGAACGCAGGTTCTTGACCAAATAGAAGGTATTGAAGGTTTTCAGAATAAAAACATTCGACAGCTCTGGCTCGTTTTAGCCTTGGTAACTGAAAATTATCACGACTCAAAAAAGGTGGATTACCTAGAGGAATTAAAGCAATATACTTCACAAGAATTTAGTTTTGAAATTCGCGAAACTGCTTTCAAATATATAAACGACCTTGGTCTATGGGATTCAGAAACACTTAAAAACTTACTAGAGGCTTGTGTTCACCCAACGTGGCGCTTTGCAAAATCTTCAAAAGAAATTATGATGGAAATCATGAAAAATAAAGAATTGTTTGAAACCGTAAAATCGCTAAATAGCCAAGTTTCAAAAAACGCCAAAAGTTATTTAATTTCAATAACAAAGTAATGAGAGCATTGGTGATTTCGGGTGGTGGTAGTAAAGGCGCATTCGCAGGAGGTGTGGCTCAATATTTAATTGATGAAATGCACATCAATTACGATATTTTTGTCGGCACATCTACTGGTAGTTTATTGATTTCACATTTAGCGTTAGGGAAAGTCGATAAAGTTAAGGAGGTCTATACTTCTGTTAATCAGCATAGTATTTTTAATAGTTGTCCTTTTGTGATTAGAAAAGACAAATTTGGCGGTGGACAAATTGCCATTAACCATTACGAAGTGCTAAAAAACTTCATAAAAGGCAAAAAAACCTTTGGCGAAAGTCTAAACCTTCGAAAACTCATTAAAAAAACCTTTTCTGAAACTGAGTTTGAAATGCTAAAAGCTTCAGATAAAGAGGTTGTGGTAACCGTTTCCAACCTTTCATTAAACCAAGTGGAATATAAATCGGTTAACGATTTTAATTATAAAGATTTTTGTGATTGGATTTGGATTTCTTCCAATTTTACACCTTTTATGAGTCTTGTTAAAAAGAATGATTGCGAATACGCTGACGGCGGTTTCGGAAGTATGGTGCCTATTGAGGAAGCAATTAATCGAGGCGCAACAATGGTTGATGTTATAGTTCTAGAAACTGAGGTTACGTACTACAATCGGCTTCCTTCAAAAAATGTATTTTCGTTGCTCACCAACATCCATAGCTATATGGCAGATAGAATTGAAAAACAGAATATACGCATTGGAAAGTTTGCCGCTGCCAATAAAGATGTAATTATAAATTTGTATTATACACCTACAGTGCTTACTACAAATTCACTTATTTTCGAAAAGGAAAAAATGACGCAATGGTGGGATAGGGGACTTCACTATGCAAAACAAAAGAATAGTGAATTGAACGAAATAAAGGTTTAGCCGCTCTATTTTTTATTAAAAAAGCTCCAATACTTCACTTTTCACATAGGCAATTGCTTTCTGAGAAGGGCTGGTGTCCTCCATAAAACCCTGTACAATCTGCTGTCTCAATTTATCTGCATTGTCCACATCATCTTGAGTAGTTACTTGCCGAATAATATGAATGGTAGTACTTTTGGCAGCCACAACCAAATTCCAACATTCTGAAGAAACATAGATTTGTTGGGTTAGATTATGCTCGTATTCTTGTTCTATGGTTTGAATAAGCAGGGTTTCGTAATCCTCTTTTGAATCAGAAAAAGGTTTTATTCGGACTAATAATTTTGTTGGATCAATTCTTTCTAAATAAAGCGTAATGCGCTCATAAGCTTGAAGTCGAAGCGGTAACACCTGTTTCTGAGCTTCTTTTTGAACCAAGTACCTTCTTCGGCCTTCTTCGTTTGCGGTATGCCCCTTAAAAAAATAATATGCAACAATTCCTACAACAATAGCAGGTAAAAGATAGGCTACATAATTGATAATTTGAATCGCTTCTTCCATAGAATTTATATTATAAGTTTTCAAAAATAAGCCGTTTTAGACTGCTATACAAGTAATGTGACGGATAGAAGTTTTCGAAGATTTTGAAATTATTATGGTATAGCGGTAAAACTGACTTAGGGTGAATTAAAACTTAGAATGAAATATGGTTTTTTACGTATATAGAATGTAAACTCGTAAAGAGGCAATCTATTAAATATTTGGCTAAAACCAGCTTCGCATTTGGTGTTTTAACCACGAGCAAGAGCACCGAGGTTATTAAATTGTTTTTTCATTTAACCCCGTGTTTTAGCTCGGGGAAACAGACAAAATATTTGTTGGCTTTAGCTAAGTTTTTTCAGAGTATTATCAATTTGATGATAAGGTTGTGGTCTGAGACACAAATCATCAGTTTTGAATTGGTTAATTTCGGTAATACTTTAGAATATAACAGTAAACCCAATTTATCAGTAATGTTTAAAACTGGGTTTTAAGCTAATATTTCGAAAACTTTTTAAACAGAAAACTGGATTAAAGTATCAATAACGGACCAAATTTTCTTTTTTCATCGACTTCACTTCTTTTCGAGCTTCTTTTTCGTGATAATTACCACCTAAATGTGGACATTCCGAAAGTGCTTTTACGCTTTCAAAAGGTACTGGACATTTGTGGTACATAAAAGATTGTGAAAGAGTTTTAATAAGGTTTTTATCGCCAACGGCAAGATCTACATCGTCCATCGTAAACTGTGATGGATGCTCGTAGCCACAAGCGTGGGTCATTTCGATTAATTCTTTTCTAAAGTTTTTAAAATAGAAATGCGCTCGCACCGATTTATCCTCAATATCCAAACCACGCTGTAACCATTTATTTTGTGTTGCAATACCCGTAGGACAACGGTTTGTGTGGCAAAGTTGCGCTTGAATACAGCCTATAGACATCATCGCTTCACGAGCTACATTAATTAAATCTGCACCCATAGAAAAAGCCATCGCAGCCGAAGCTGGGAAGCCTAGTTTACCACTGCCTATAAAAACAATGCGGTCGCACAAATCGTGCTTTTTAAAAATTTTATAGACTTCGGCAAAACCAAATAACCAGGGTAACGAAACGTGATCTGCAAAGCTAGGGGGAGCAGCACCGGTACCTCCTTCACCGCCATCGATGGTTATAAAATCTGGACCTTTGCCGGTTTCTTTCATTATGCGTGCTAATTCTATCCATTCGTTTGTTCTACCAACAGCAGATTTAATTCCTACAGGCAACCCTGTTTCCTGCCCAATATTATCAACAAACTCAACCAAGCCTTTAATTCCGTCAAATGCGGTGTGATTAGGAGGGGAGAGTACATCTTTGCCCATAGGTACGTGCCTTATTTCAGAAATTTCTTGTGTAATCTTTGAGCCTGGGAGCACCCCACCTTTTCCTGGTTTAGCACCTTGAGAGAGTTTAATCTCTATGGCTCGAACCTGTGGATTTTCATTTACGAGTTTAACCAATTTTTCCATAGAGAAATTACCATCGTCGTCACGAATTCCAAAATATCCTGTTCCAAAATGAAACACGACATCGGCGCCATTTTTATGATATGGAGAAAGACCTCCTTCGCCTGTATTGTGATAACAATAGGCAAGTGCGCATCCTTTATTTAATGATTCTACTGCTCTAGCCGAAAGCGATCCAAAACTCATTGCTGATACATTAATAACCGATGTTGGGCGGTATGGTCTTCTTCGTTTGTTAAATTCTCCCATAACCTTTGCACAAGGTAAAAAATACGGGTTTTTATAGTTAGGATTGTCCTTTTGAATTTTAAAAGGAAGCAATGAGTTATTGATAAAAATATAATTTGGTTTAAAAATATCCCGATCTGTTCCAAAACCTTTGTAGTTGTTTTCGTTCTTGGCCGAAGCGTAAATCCAACTGCGTTCTATACGATTAAAAGGTAATTCTTCGCGATTATTGGCTACAATGTACTGCCTAAGTTCAGGTCCAATGCTTTCAAGAATATACCTAATGTGCCCGACAATAGGGAAGTTATGACTAATTGTATGATACTTGTTAAAAAACACATCCCTAATAGCAACGATGAGCAGAAAAATAAGCATCCAAGCCCACCAAGGGATTTCCCCTAAAAATGATAGCACTTCGTCCATAGATTGATTTTTTTAGTTTCTATAAAGGTATTTAAAAAATAGTGGAAATTGAAAATTTTATGAGTTATAAAACATAATGGAAACGATTGTTTTCAATAAATTTTAAATACATACTGAAAAAATGTTTTGGTTGGAAAATACATTAAAATCGCAATCTTATTTTTCAATAATTTAACAGTCTTTTAAATCTCGAAAAAACTTTTCCATAACTGATTTTAAGTATGGTGAAAGAAGATATTTGTTTATAATTTCTCGGTTATAATGGGGGTAAAAAGTTCAATAATGGCTATTTTCACAGCGTATAGAAATTGATGATTTGGAAGCGTATTTAAAACAACTTAACGAAGCTCAACTTGCTCCAGTGCTGCAAAAGGATGGAGCAATGATTGTAATAGCTGGTGCGGGATCGGGCAAAACCCGAGTGCTCACTTATAGAATTGCATACTTAATGTCTCAGGGGGTAGATCCGTTTAATATATTGGCACTTACTTTTACCAATAAGGCCGCTCGTGAAATGAAAGGGCGAATTTCAAAAATTGTAGGAGCTAGTGAAGGTAAAAATATTTGGATGGGAACTTTCCACAGTATTTTTGCGAAAATTCTTCGGTTTGAAGCCGATAAACTTGGCTATCCTTCAAACTTTACAATTTATGATACCCAGGATTCGCAAAGTGTAATTCGTGCGGTTATAAAAGAAATGCATCTAGACAAGGATGTATATAAATACAAGCAGGTTTACTCTCGAATTTCTTCCTATAAAAACAGCTTGATAACTGTAAAAGCTTACTTCAACAATCCTGAATTAATGGAAGCCGATGCAATGGCGAAAATGCCGCGTTTGGGTGATATTTATAAGTCGTATGTCGAAAAATGTTTCAAAGCAGGAGCAATGGATTTTGACGATTTATTGCTAAAAACGAACGAGCTTTTAACACGATTTCCAGAAGTGTTGGCAAAGTACCAAAATCGTTTCCGATACATTTTGGTCGATGAGTACCAAGATACAAACCACAGTCAGTATTTGATTGTAAAGGCGCTCTCAGATAGATTTCAAAATATTTGTGTGGTAGGTGATGACGCCCAGAGTATCTATGCTTTCCGAGGTGCGAACATCAATAACATTCTGAATTTTCAGAAAGATTATGACGATGTTAAAACATATCGATTGGAGCAAAATTACCGTTCTACCAAAAATATCGTAAATGCCGCTAACAGCATTATTGAAAAAAACAAAACGCGACTCGACAAAGTTGTTTGGACCGAGAATGACGATGGCAATAAAATTATTGTGAATCGTACAATGACAGATGGCGATGAAGGTAGATTTGTGGCGAGTTCTATTTTTGAGAATAAAATGAACCATCAAATGAAGGATGGCGATTTTGCAATTCTGTATAGAACCAATGCTCAAAGTCGCGCGATGGAAGATGCACTTCGGAAGCGGGATATTCCATATCGAATTTATGGCGGACTTAGTTTTTATCAGCGAAAAGAAATTAAAGATGTGCTGTCTTATTTACGGTTAATATTGAATCCAAAAGACGAAGAAGCATTAAAAAGGGTTATTAATTATCCTGCAAGAGGAATAGGCGACACTACAATGGAACGTTTAATTGTAGCTGCAAACCATTACAACCGGTCTATTTTTGAAGTGATGAAAAACATAGATCGGATAGATTTAAAAATCAATTCCGGAACAAAAAACAAGTTACGCGATTTTGTAACGATGATTGAAAGTTTTCAGGTTTTAAATAAAAGTTATGATGTTTTTCAAATAACCGAACACGTTACTAAAAAAACTGGACTGTTTCAAGAACTGAAGAAAGACGGTACTCCCGAAGGAATTGCTCGTATTGAAAATATAGAGGAATTACTAAACGGAATGCGAGATTTTGTAGAAGAACAAAAAGAAATTGTAGATGCTACTGGCTCGCTTGCAGAATTTATGGAAGATGTGGCGCTGGCTACAGATGCCGATAACGATAAAGGCGATAGCGACCGAGTTGCCTTAATGACCGTTCACTTAGCTAAGGGACTCGAATTCCCGTATGTGTATATCGTAGGGATGGAGGAAGATTTATTTCCGAGTGGTATGAGTATGAATACCCGAAGTGAATTGGAAGAGGAGCGAAGGTTGTTTTACGTGGCTATCACCCGAGCAGAAAAACAGGCATATTTAACTTACACTCAGTCTCGTTATCGATGGGGAAAATTAATTGACGCAGAACCAAGCCGATTTATTCAAGAAATCGACGATAGTTATTTAGAATATCTGACTCCAATTACAGAAAACAGATACAAGCCTTTGCTTGATGTAGACATTTTTGATGATGTAGACCACAGTAAACTTCGTCTAAAAAAACCAGTTGCCGGCAGTCCGCCAAAAGGACCAACAGAAGCGCAGTTGCGGAAATTGAGAAAACTTAGACCTGCAACTAGCAATACGGATAAAAATTTTAGTGCTTCCGATGCTAACCTTGCAATGGGTACTATGGTGGAACACGTTAGATTTGGAAAAGGTAAAATAGTTAAAATTGAAGGTGCTGGCGCAGATACCAAAGTAGAAATAGATTTTGAAAATGGTGGATTAAAAAAATTATTGCTTCGTTTTGCCAAACTTAAAGTCCTTGAATAGATTTGTTTAAAGAAATATTACAGGTGCTTAATGAAAACTATGACGTTCCTTACATAATCTAAATCAACTTAATAACTAAAAGTTCAATAATCAATTAACACCCTGTTGAAGTTTTTAATTTAATGCTTAAATAGTGGTTGTTAATTATTGCAAATAGGTTTATATTTAAGAAAAAAAATAAATTATGGCAGAGTTTATAAAAATTTATGAAGAAAACCCTAATCCGAAAGAAATAAAGCGCGTAGTTAAAATTCTTAGGGATGGCGGAGTTATTATTTTTCCGAGTGATACTGTTTATGCTTTAGGTTGCGACATAACAAATCATCGTGCAATGGAACGCGTGGCTCAGTTGCGTGGAATTAAGCTTGAAAAAGCAAACTTTTCTTTTATTTGTGAAGATTTAAGTAATTTAAGCGATTATGTAAAGCAAATTGATTCGCCTACTTTTAAACTTTTAAAACGTAATTTGCCCGGGCCATACACTTTTATATTGCCAGGAAACAATAACCTTCCAACGGTATTTAAAAAGAAAAAAGAAGTTGGTATTCGTGTACCCGATAACGCTATTGCTCGTGCTATAGTTCACGAACTTGGAAACCCTATTATATCAACTTCAATTAGAGACGAGGACGAATTGATTGAATATACCACAGATCCTGAACTTATTCTCGAAAAATGGGGGAATCTGGTCGATCTTGTAATTGATGGTGGTTATGGTGGAAACATTGCTTCTACAGTAATCGATCTTACTGGGGATGAGCCCGTTGTAATTAGAGAAGGAAAAGGGAGTTTAGACCTTTAATTTTGAGGAAATTAAAACACTTACTTTTGGAGTAGGTGTTTTAATCCTCTGTAAATGTTTTTTTCTAAAATATCCATTTCCCCATCGGTTAAAAACAGCTTTTTTATACTTTGAAAAGCTTCGTCTATTTCTTCCTTTGAATAATCAAACCGCTTAATGGTGGCGTCTATTTTCTGAATACGCTGATAGTCATTATCGGCTTCAAACTCCTTATGAATTCTTTTGTATTCTTCAGGGCTAACCTTCGATTTAATAAATTTCTTTTCTTCTGGAGATACAACAAAATCTGCGTTGGCACAGTACAAAAGCATATAAGCCTTTAATTCTTCGTGCGTCCAATTAGTGGTAAATTCATCCATATTATTTATGTTTAAATTGGCTTTAATAAGCTAAAGACTAAGATACGAAAAGCATTGTGAATATGTCGCTATTTAAAAAACAAAAACCCAGCCGTTAAAGACTGGGTTGTGCAATTTTATTTTTCTTGAAAATTATTATCCTTGCTTTTCAAGGGTTTTCATTTCCTTTTCAATCATATCGTAGAACTGATCGATTTTTGGAAGTACTAAAATTCGGGTTCTTCTGTTTGTAGCCCTGTTTTCCGCAGTCGTATTTGGTACTAATGGGTCATATTCTCCACGACCAGCAGCAACTAATCTTTCTGGGCTAACACCTAAATCTTTCAATGCTCTTACAATAGAAGTAGCCCTTTTTACACTTAAATCCCAGTTGTCTATCAGGCCATTTCTTTCTCTGTATGGTACGTTGTCGGTGTGACCTTCTACCATTGCTTCAAAATTTGGTTTTCCGTTAATTACTTTGGCAACTTTTCCTAAGATTTCGTTAGCTCTACCAGAAATTTCATAGCTTCCAGTTTTGAAAAGAACTTTATCCGAAAGTGAAATGTAAACAACTCCCTTTTCAACATTTACTTCAATGTCTGGATCGTTAATACCAACTTCCTTTTTAAGGCTAGTAACCAAAGCAAGGGTAACACTATCTTTTTTGTTCAAGGCATCCTGCAAACGGGTAATTTTTAAATCTTTTTCTTTTAGACTTTCTAATGACTTCTCAAGGTTTGTTGCTCCTTTAGAAGTTAGCATTGTCAATTCTTTAGAGCTTTGAATAAGATCTTGATTGGTCTGTCTCATATCGGCTAGACGCTCTTCAAGTTGTTTTGCTCTAACAGAAGCTGCTGTTTTTTCAGTAAGGCACTCATTTAATTTTACTGTGCAAGAATTAAGTAGGTCTTGGGTGTTTTTTTGTTTAGCCGCAAGCTCGTTGTACTTCTTACTTGATACACAAGAAGTAAATGCAAAGCTCGAGCATAATGCTAAAATCAATAGTTTCTTCATAGTTTGTTAAGAATTATGTTAGTTTGTTATTTCCGTTTTTGGAGCCCCAAATTTATCAAACTTCCCTATAGTTAAGGCACGATTAACAATACTTTAGGCAAAACAACTTAGAGTTGATTAAAATACTTGATTTTTCGGATGTAAAATTGAAAAACAATAGATGTAACTCGGAAGTAATTCTTATTTAAATCAATTTTTATTCTTTTTTTTCTAAATTTTGGCAATAATCCATAAAAGCTATAATGTGCTTTTAATACTGCTGTAAAATGTTTTGGTTTTCCTTTCAATAGAAACTGAAAAGCTGCTGCTCCATCGAGTATCATTCGCACGAAAATAATTCCAAATACTCGCGTGCCTGACACATTTTTAACGAGGTTTAAGAGCGAATTCCTAAAGTTGAAAAAGGTTTTCCGAGGATTTCCTGAGTGTAAGGTTGCTCCTCCTAAATGGAATACTTTTGACTCGCCTACAAATAATACTTTTCCTCCCGAATTTTTAAGTCGCCAACAGAGATCAATTTCTTCTTGATGGGTAAAATAATCTTCATCAAATCCATTGGCATCACGGAACGATTTCGCTCTTACAAAAAGACAAGCTCCCGAAGCCCAAAATATTTCTGTAGTGTCGTTATACTGTCCAGTGTCCTTTTCTAAAACATCAAAAATTCTTCCGCGGCAAAACGGATATCCATAACGATCAATAAAACCTCCTGCAGCACCCGCGTATTCAAAATACTCCTTCTTTTTAAGGTCTAATAATTTTGGTTGTGCCGCTACGACAGTTGCGTCTTTGATAAATTCAGAAATAATAGGGGCTAACCAGTTTTCAGTAACTTCAACATCGCTGTTTAAAAGAACAAAGATTTCTTCGGAAAGGTTTTTAAGCGAATCATTATATCCTTGCGCATAACCACCATTCTCGGAATTTTGAATAATTTTTACAGATGGAAACTCACTCGAAACAAAAGCTACTGAATCATCTGTAGAAGCATTGTCTGCTAAGTAAATATTTGCTCCTTCCGAAAAAGTTATTACCGAAGGGAGAAATCGCTCCAACAATGCTTTTCCGTTCCAATTTAAGATGACTACTGCTACTTTCACGGCACCAAATTTAGATAAAATGTCATTGCTTCGGTACAAATTTTAATATTGCTTTGCTTATTGAAATGTACTCAGCAACCTTTGTTATACGTTATTTATTTGGATTCGGCACATTTTTTAAAAACACATATCGCCTGTTTTCAAAATCCATTTGACAAAAATAGTGTTCTAGCCCGTTTGTAACCATCAAGTATTGTGCATCCAAAGCTAGATTATATCGTGCAATTTGGTCAAATGTATGCTGAGTTATCGGAACTGAAGGAGCCTTGCATTCTACTATCATAAAAACACTGCCATCTTTATTGTACACCACAACGTCGTACCGTTTGGTTGTGTTGTTAAGCTTTAGCTGCTTTTCTACATTTATAAGGCCTTTAGGGTAGGTATGCTCTTTTAATAAAAACTGCACCACGTGTAATCGAACCCATTCTTCGGGAGTAAGAACGACAAACTTTTTTCGAATTTCATCAAAAACCATCGTTCTATTTTCGCTATTTTTGAAGCGAAAGGAATATTCGGGAAAGTTTAGTTTTTGCATCTGGTAAAAGTACTAAATTCCGAAGCTTATAGAAATTGCAAAAGGTCGATTTCATAAAGAACAAAAAATATAGCGTAGAGAATGAAGCACAAAAAATTAAGACAATAGAATATATGAAAATCTAATTTCTTGTGCATTTAAACGCTTCAACTTTTAAACATAAAAACATCTTTCAGAGTCAAGCTTATAAACACTCAAATTTATAAACATTTACACTTATAAACACTTAAACGTATAAACATTTAAACTCTTTTATGCCACTCGATAAAGTAAAATCCATAATCAACGACCTTAAAAACGGTACTATAAAGCCTATTTATTTTTTAATGGGAGATGAGCCTTATTATATCGACGGGATTTCGAAATACATTGAAGAGAATGTGTTGAGCGAAGAAGAAAAAGGTTTTAACCAAATGGTTCTTTATGGGCGTGATATTACGATAGATGACGTTGTTAGTAATGCTAAGCGTTACCCGATGATGGCCGAAAAACAAGTGGTTATTGTAAAAGAGGCTCAGGATTTATCGAGGACAATCGAAAATCTAGTGAATTATGCTAAAAACCCACAGCCCACAACCATTTTGGTTATGTGCTATAAGTATAAAACCCTTGACAAACGGAAAAAGTTAGCAAAAGAAATTGCCAAGACCGGGGTGCTTTTTGAAAGCAAAAAACTCTACGAAAATCAAGTTCCTGATTGGATAAAACGCGTTTTGGCAGGTAAAGGTTATACAATTACACCAAAAGCTGCTCAAATGCTCGTGGAGTTTTTAGGTAATGATTTGAGTAAAGTAAACAACGAACTTGAAAAATTACAGCTAATTCTAAACGCAGGGGGACAAATAACGCCACAGCTAATTGAGGAAAACATTGGGATAAGTAAGGATTTCAATAATTTTGAGCTACAGAATGCCATTGGAGAAAGAGACATGAAAAAAGCTTTTGCCATAGTGCAATACTTCTCACAGAATCCAAAAAACAACCCAATAGTGGTTACCATTGGACTTTTATATGGTTTCTTCTCAAAACTTTTAAAATACCACGCACTT
Source organism: Aequorivita viscosa (assembly GCF_900106795.1). Taxonomy (GTDB): domain Bacteria; phylum Bacteroidota; class Bacteroidia; order Flavobacteriales; family Flavobacteriaceae; genus Aequorivita; species Aequorivita viscosa. The sequence continues at coordinate 32,925 of NZ_FNNS01000018.1, forward strand.
TCTAACAAACGGGATGCGTCTCGAATGCTTGGGATTAATCCTTATTTTATTAAAGATTACCAAACTGCTGCAGGAAATTTTCCGATGAAAAAAGTGAGTGCCGCAATTGCCGCTATTAGAGAAGTCGATATGAAAAGCAAAGGGGTTGGTGCCGCTAATCTTTCACAAGGAGACTTATTAAAAGAGCTTTTAATTAAAGTATTCAATTAAATTATCGTTCCCTCGAATAGATCTGCCATTCGAGGGAACGAAAATTATTTTCTGTCAATAGAATATTTGCCAGCGCCTAAAATAGCAATAGAAATAAAGGCCGCCAAGTACATTAAAGCCTTTTCCTGAACACCGAACGGATCGTTTGCGTGGTGCACGAAAGCGGCTATTAGCATTGTTATTACCACGGGGATAGCTGCCAAACGAGTTTTATATCCAATAATTATAAGAACAGGAAAAACAACCTCTCCCAAGACAGCTAATATTAATGAAGCGGTAGGGCCAATACCAATAGGGTCGGCGAATTCAAAATTACCAGAAATCAGTTTTAAAAGTTTAGGGATGCCGTGCGTAAGCATCAGGCCGCTAAAAGCAACACGAAGAAATAAAAGACCGAAATTTTGCGTCATAACTGAGGGTTTAAGTTTAAAGGTGTGAAAATATGAATTTTTAATATAATTGTCTCCGCTACTTTTTAAATGTATTTTTACGGCATTAAATTAATAAGTGAATGACAAAACTCGAAGCTTGGATTTCTGCTGCCCGATTGCGTACCTTACCACTTTCGATTTCTGGAATTGTAACTGCTGGAGCTGCTGCAAAAGAAGTTGGAATATTCTCAATGCCAATTTTTAGCCTTGCCCTTGCAACAACTTTGGGGCTTCAAATTCTTTCAAATTTTGCTAATGATTATGGCGATGGAGTAAAAGGAACAGATAATCACGAACGGGTAGGCCCTATGCGGGCTATGCAAAGTGGAGTGCTTTCTGCTTCAGAATTGAAAAAAGGAATTGCAATAGCTTCAATTATAACATTGGTGCTTGCCTGTTCGCTTATTTACGTTTCTTTTGAAAATCAAAATATTTTGCATTCCACCATATTTTTCATCCTCGGAATCGCCGCTATTGTTGCCGCAATAACTTATACCGTCGGGAAAACAGCTTATGGTTATCGTGCAATGGGCGATGTTTTTGTTTTTTCATTTTTTGGGCTGCTTAGTGTTTTAGGAGGCTACTTTTTATTTGCAAAAGACTTAAATGGGTTTATTCTCCTTCCGGCCATTGTTATAGGGCTTTTGAGTACGGCAGTTCTTAACCTTAATAATATGCGTGATCGTTTGTCTGATGCAAAAGTGAACAAAATTACCATTGCTGTGCTATTGGGAGAAGCAAATGCTAAAAAGTATCATTACACCTTAATTAGTATAGCCTTTATTTCGGCTTTCCTTTATTTTGCTTTGAATGGAAATCATTGGGTAGATTATCTCCCGATGCTCGCTTTCGTTCCATTATTTATTCACCTAAAAAAAGTCCACAAAAATAATGCACCGCCACTGTTAGATCCAGAACTGAAAAAGGTAGCATTAAGCACCTTTCTGTTTTCGATATTGTTTTTTGTTTCGGCTTGGTTTTAATATATTTAAATCAAAATATTTTAAATTATGAAAATTACATTCTACGGTCATAACTGCCTTGGTATTGAAGTTCGAGGCACTCACATATTAGTCGATCCCTTTATTACTGGAAACGACCTTGCAAAAGATAAAATAGACATTGAAACACTTCAGGCAGATTATATTTTATTAACTCACGCACACTCCGACCATATTTTGGATGCTGAAGCAATAGCAAAACGAACCGGTGCTATTATTGTCAGTAATTTTGAGATTACAAGTCACTACGAAGAAAAAGGAATCGAAGTGCACCCAATGAATCACGGAGGAAGTTGGAAGTTTGAATTTGGGAAGGTAAAATACGTTACTGCAATTCATACAAGCAGCTTTCCAGATGGTGGCTACGGCGGACAACCTGGTGGATTTGTAATTGAAGGTGAACATAAAAACATCTACATTGCCGGTGATACCGCTTTAACGATGGACATGAAGCTTATCCCGCTATACATTAAGCTGGATTTGGCGATACTGCCTATTGGGGATAATTTCACTATGGGAGTGGATGATGCAATTATTGCAAGCGATTTTGTACAGTGCGATAAAGTAATGGGAGTTCATTACGACACCTTCGGGTATATTGAAATAGACCACGAAGATGCGAAACGTAAATTTTATGAAGCAGGAAAAGATTTAATGCTTTTTGAAATAGGGGAGAGTATCGAGTTGTAGCATATTGCCATAAAGTAATCGTGTTGCTAAGCTTTTTACTTTGCGCCATAGCGACTTTGCTAGAAATCAAATTAGCAAGAATGTTAAACCTTTGAAAATAAACAAGATGTAAAGCTGCAAAAGTGGCCAAGCAAATTTCTTTGCGACTTCGTGCCTTTGCGAGAGAAAAACATGAAAGCCTCATATAGAAAACACATTCTAAACTTCAAACGCCCAAGCGGAACTTCGCGAGGTATATTGAAAACAAAAGAAACTTTTTTTTTAATTCTTAATGACGGAAAATCGTATGGAATAGGAGAGTGCGGCTTGTTACGAGGCTTAAGCATAGATGATAGAGCAGATTACGAAGAAAAATTGCAATGGGTTTGTGAGAATATAGTTTTAGGTGAAGCAGAATTTTACCAGGCTTTAACCCAATTTCCTTCGATACAATTTGGTGTAGAAACAGCTTTTAAATCGTTGCTGTCGGAGGATTCATTTATTTTATTTCCATCAGAATTTACGCAAGGTGAAGCTTCCATATCTATTAATGGCTTGGTGTGGATGGGCGATGAGGGTTTTATGAAAGAACAGATTTCTGAAAAACTAAAACAGGGCTTCACTTGTGTAAAAATGAAAATCGGGGCTATCGACTTTAAAACTGAATTAGCCCTTTTAAAATCTATTAGAAAACAGTTTTCTTCATCAGAAGTAGAACTCCGTGTAGATGCAAACGGTGCATTTTCTCCCAAAGAAGCTTTAGAAAAATTGAAGGTGCTTTCAGATTTAAAACTTCATTCCATAGAACAACCAATAAGGCAAGGGCAATGGCAGGAAATGGCACGACTTTGTGAAGACAGTCCTTTAGCCATCGCCTTGGATGAGGAGTTAATTGGAGTATTCCAAAAAGAAGAAAAATCGAAATTGCTGCATACTATTAAACCACAATATATTATTTTAAAACCATCGTTAATTGGAGGTTTTCAAGGAAGCGACACGTGGATAAATCTCGCCGAGCGCAATGGTGCTGGTTGGTGGATTACCTCTGCGTTGGAGAGCAATGTAGGTTTAAACGCAATTTCACAATATACGTTTACTAAAAACAGTAAATTGCCACAAGGCTTAGGGACCGGAAGTCTTTATACCAACAATATTGAAAGCCCTTTAAAAGTTTCTAACGGTACTCTAAAATATGATATTTCCGAGGTATGGAATCTCGATTTACTTCACAATAATCAATAAAATTATAGCCATTTATAATGTATCACATCTCAAATCTCATATCTAAAACCTCATAAAGAATGTACATTGAACAAGCTTTTAAATCCCTTCACGATTGGTGGCGCTACCTTGTAGGTATTATCATTATAGTTTTTGCCAGTCAAATAGGCTCCATTCCACTTGCTATTGCGGTTGTTATAAAATCATTTTCATCGGGTGCAGGCTTAGAAAGTCTGCAAGACACGAATTCAATGCTTACGGTACTCGATTCCAATCTTACTTTCTTCTTAATGTTGTTAAGTTTTGCAGTCGGGTTATTGGGAGTGTATTTTGTTGCACGATTTCTTCACAAGCAACCTTTTATTGAATTGACCACAAGTCGGAAAAAAACAGATTGGGGAAGGGTATTCTTTGGATTTGCACTTATAGCCACGCTAACAATTGTTTTAACGGCAGCGGATTATTACAGCAATCCAGAAGACTATGTTGTTCAATTCGAGTTAATTCCGTTTTTAATTCTTGCTGTAATAGCAATTGTAATGATACCCTTGCAAACCAGTTTTGAAGAATATCTTTTTAGAGGATATTTAATGCAGGGCATAGGGGTGCTTGCTAAGAACAGATGGGTTCCGTTAATCGTAACTTCAGTGGTTTTTGGCGGTCTTCATATGGCTAATCCAGAAGTTGATAAATTAGGCTCCGTTATAATGGTTTATTATATAGGTACAGGATTGCTGTTGGGAATAATGACGCTTATGGATGAAGGAATGGAACTCGCTTTAGGCTTTCACGCGGGAAATAACTTAATCGCAGCACTTTTGGTTACAGCCGATTGGACAGTTTTTTCGACCAATTCTATTTTAAAAGACATATCAGAACCGTCGGCAGGATTTGATGTAATTGCGCCCGTTCTTATAATTTACCCTATCTTTTTATTACTAATGGCACGACGCTATAACTGGACAGATTGGAAAGGTAAACTTTTTGGAAAAGTAAAAAAGCCGATAATTTTGGTTGAAGAAACAACAGATTATTCATAATCTTATTTAATTCTAATTACATTGCTACATCCCGATTTTAAATTAAACGGTACCACTTTTCCTTCTTCTGAATTATTAAGTAGCTATGCTCTACAATTGATTAAAATCGGTGCGAGTGATGAGGTTTCTGTCGGAAAATTTATCCTTGAATGGCTGAATAGCAACGAATTTATTGAAGTGAAAACTTCCGGCTCTACTGGAAAGCCTAAGCCTATCAAACTCTTAAAAAAGCACGTAAGGAACAGTGCTTTGGCTACTGCGGCATTTTTTGATTTAAATGCTCGAACTAAAGCATTGCTTTGTCTTCCCTCAGATTATATTGCAGGTAAAATGATGCTGGTACGCGCGATGATTGCTGGTTGGGACATATATATTACATCTCCTGGAAAGAATCCTTTAAAAGGTATTGAAATTGAATTCGATTTTGCGGCAATGGTACCTTATCAAGTGCATCATTCAATATCAGAAATGCACAAAGTAAAAAAAATGATTGTTGGGGGTGGTGCTGTTTCACCATTACTCGAAGAAAAACTTCAACATTTAAATACGAGCGTCTATGCTACGTATGGAATGACGGAAACAATTAGTCATATTGCTATTCGCTCTTTAAATGGCTCAAAACGGTCTTCAATTTATCAAGCGCTTCCAGATGTAAAGTTTTCTCAAAATCAAAATTCTTGTTTACTAATAGATGCCCCAAAAATTTCAGAAGAAACTGTAAATACAAATGATGTTGTAGAATTGCTTTCAGATAAATCATTTAGGCTTTTAGGAAGAATAGATAATGTAATTAATACGGGTGGTGTAAAAGTGCATCCCGAGCAAGTTGAGGAAAAGCTCGCAACTCAGATAAAGCAACCATTTTTTATTGCATCAGAAAAAGATGAAATGCTGGGAGAAAAGGTTGTCTTGATTTTAGAAAGTGCTGAAGATGTTGATGTGTCTATGTTCACTCAAATTTTTGAAACACTTTTTAAATACGAGAAACCAAAGAAAGTTCTTACAACTCCAACCTTTATATATACCGAAACAGGAAAAATAAAACGAAAGGCAGTGTTGAATAGGATTTATACGGTATAGAATCAAAAGAAAAACCGCCTTTTAGCTATCTTCCAATTCTCAATTGTTGAAACCTTTTGTGCATTCATATAATTTAGGACAAAATCTTAATTTTCTTCAATCTTAAAATTTGAATTATCGATTTTTACGAATATTCCATGCTGGCTTGGGTACCACTGTTATAAATTATTCAAAATACTTGACGGGTCAATGGTTTTAAGTGGATGATAAACATATTACGCTTCATTTAAAGTATCGGTTACCTCTGCATATATAAGTCTCCTTTAGTCAATCTTAATAGACTTGGATTTTATAGAGAAGTATATTGTTCAGCTCAATTATTAATTATCCGCTCGCAATCTGTTTTTACTCAATATTGATGAAAGTGAAAACCTTCTTAGTGCGTATAGTTGTGGCGTCATACTATTAATACAATAGGTTATCTATTTAATTAGAAATAAATTGACTCGTAATATTCAGAAAAAATTTAATATTTACTAAAATCAAGATGGGTTCTCAATTATTTTTTACTCAGTTTTTGTAGCTGTGTAATTGTTGCTAGGCTCTTGCTAGACGGGTTAAGGCGAAAAATAAAGTACATATTTATTTTCATAAAAAAGTGATTTCTGTGAAGCTGTATGAAATTAATTAACACATTCAGTTTGCTCAATTAACTGGAAATTGTATATTTTTAGCATAGTATTAACTAATTTAAATGTATTATGAGAAAAACTTTTACACTGTTAATTTTACTGGCGGTTGGTACCCTCGGGTATTCCCAAGAAACCACAGTAAAAGAAAATAGGGTTGATAACCCTATTCGGTACGATCAGCAACGAAAATCCCAAACTGTTACGCAGTCTGGTGTTTCTTTGCAGTCTGGCGAAATAGACGCCAAAAGTCAAGGGGTTAATAATCCTACTGTTTTAACAAGAGAGCAAGTTCAGCATCAAGGAACTTATCAGCTACCAAGAGAAAGCACTATTAAAGGTTTTGCTGAAATGAATCCTGGCAGAGTAACTTCTAATTCGGAAAGACAATTGAATGTGCAGTCGCGTAGCAGTGATTCTTTTCATAGAACTGCTATGAATCTTGGAGAAAATAATCCTGTAATTTTTAATCGGGTTTCAACTTCACCAACGGTTAATTATCCGTTAAATCAAGATGATATTGAGGCCGAGCTTCTTGCAGATGCAGCCTATAGAGCAAGTAATCCTGTAGTTTACGTATCTCCTGCAGCTGTTGCTAACAGACCTATGGCAGATATTACTCCTACGGCTGGAGCTACAGAAACTTTTACACCTGCTGTTGGAGACAATTTCTTTGATCCAGGAGGACCAGGAGGAGCGAATTCTGATGGTAACGCAGGCAACTATCCAAACTGTAATTGCGATACTCAAACAACCTTAGCAGGCGTTTCAGAAATCGAGTTTCTTGATTTCGGTGTAAATGGAACTTTTGATTACCTAAGAATATATGATGGTACTGATGCCACTGGAACTATTCTTTACGATAATAGTAGTACTGGAGCCAATACAGGAGATAAAACCTTAGCAAATATGATTGCTTCTCACGGTTCGGCTACATTTACATCAACAAGCGGAAATTTCTTTTTCTTTTTTCACGCTAGTGGAGTTGTAAACTGGCTAGGTTGGGATGCACTAATAGTCGCTACCGATGGTGGCGGAGGTGGTGGAGACACTTGTTCTGAAGAGAATCCAAACGACGGTACTTTTGAAAACGGTTTTAACTGTTCTTCAGCAAGCGATTTTATGACTGCGAATGACGTAACCGTTGCGGCAGGTGAGGACTTTACTTTAACTAATATCACAGCTAGTATTTTTGCTAACGGAGGTATTGCAAGTGTAGATGTTAATTATTACAACGACGCGGCTGGTCTTCCTGGTACTTTAATAGGTTCAGAAACAGGTGTTACTATTGATAACCAAACCGTAATTGGTACTAATTTTGGTATCGATGTAAATGAAATTGAGCTTTCTGTAGATCCGTTTGTATTCGTAGGTCAAGATGATGTACCAACTACCTATTGGATTGAGCTTTCTGTTACCGATGGTGGTGCGACTGGAAGTGTATTTTGGGTAGTTACTTCTTCAACTTCAGTAGGAAACAAAGCTGCACAGTTTGATGCAGGTTGGTCTATCGGAGACCCGCTTATGGACGGCGTTTATATTTTTGAAGGCACTTGTGCACCTACTGGTGGTGGCGGTGGAGGAGGTACTTTTCCTGAGCCCTATTGTGGACCTTTAACTTATAATAGTAACGTAGAACCAATTACTAACGTTGAGGTTGCTGGAATAAGCAATAGAAGCGACGCTGCTCCTGGCGGATCTCCAGCGCATGAGGATTTTACTACTATAATTGGTGAAATGGCCGAAGGAGAAAGCTATCCAATAGCATTAGAAGGAAATACTGATGGCAATTTTACTGCTAGTTTTACTGTATTTATCGATTGGAACCAAGACGGAATTTTAGACAATGCCGGCGAACGATATGAAATAGGTACAATTGTTAACTCTAATGGTAACGATGGTATTCAAGCAACAGGTACAATTACTGTACCAGCAGGAGTTGTTGAAGGAGAAACAAGAATGCGGGTTATTAAAAAATTCTTAGCTGGTTTCGCTACCGATTCCTGTACTCCAGGTTCTGGTTATGGACAAGCCGAAGACTATACCATTGATGTTACTGCCGGAGGCGGCGGCGGGGGAGACACCTGCTTTGAAGAGAATCCAAACGACGGTACTTTTGAAAACGGATTTAACTGTTCTTCAGCAACCGACTTTATGACCGCGAACGACGTAACGGTTGCAGCAGGAGAAGACTTTACATTAACTAATATCACAGCTAGTATTTTCGCTAACGGAGGTATTTCTAACGTTGATGTAAATTATTATTCCGACACAGCTGGTCTTCCTGGTACTTTAATAGGTTCAGAAACAGGTGTTACTATTGATAGCCAGACCGTAATTGGTACTAATTTTGGTTTTGACGTAAATGAAATAGAGCTTTCTGTAGATCCATTCTTGTTTGAAGGTCAAGATGATGCTCCAACTACGTATTGGGTTGAACTTTCCGTTACCGACGGTGGTGCTACTGGAAGTGTATTCTGGGTAGTTACTTCTTCTTCTTCTGTAGGACATCCGGCAGCACAGTTTGATGCAGGTTGGGCCATCGGAGACCCCCTTATGGATGGCGTTTATATATTTGAAGGTGAGTGTGAACCTACCGGCGGAGGCGGTGGTGGAGACACTTGTGCTGAAGAGAATCCAAACGACGGTACTTTTGAAAACGGATTTAA
>NZ_FNNS01000018.1:42249-80673 GCF_900106795.1 Aequorivita viscosa
TTTGAAGGTGAGTGTGAACCTACCGGCGGAGGCGGTGGTGGAGACACTTGTGCTGAAGAGAATCCAAACGACGGTACTTTTGAAAACGGATTTAACTGTTCTTCAGCAACCGACTTTATGACTGCTAATGACGTTACCATTCCAGCAGGAGAAGACTTTACATTAACTAATATCACAGCTAGTATTTTTGCTAACGGAGGTATTGCTAGTGTAGATGTTAATTACTATGACGATGCAGCTGGTCTTCCTGGAGCATTAATTGGTTCAGAAACAGGTGTTACTATCGATAGTCAAGCCGTAATTGGAAACAATTTTGGTTTCGATGTTAACGAAATAGAGCTTTCTGTAGAGCCATTTGTGTTTGAAGGACAAAACGACGCTCCTACCACATATTGGATTGAGCTTTCTGTTACCGATGGGGGCGCTACTGGAAGTGTATTCTGGGTAGTTACTTCTTCATCTTCTGTAGGACACCCAGCAGCACAGTTTGATGCAGGTTGGACTATCGGAGACCCACTTATGGATGGTGTTTATATTTTCGAAGGAGAGTGTAATGCTACTGTAGGAATTGAAGATAATTCACTTGCTGGATTTAATTTTTATCCAAACCCAGCAAATCAAATGCTTTACCTAAATGCATCTAAAAACATCGAGTCTGTAGAATTGTTCAATATGTTAGGCCAAAAAGTTATGGCTAACCAAATTGGTGCAACATCTTCTAACTTGAATGTTGAAGGACTTGCTGTAGGAACTTATATTATGAAAGTAACTGTCGATGGACAGACTGGAACCTATAAGGTTATTAAAAACTAATTTAAATAGTTTTTAAATACAATTAAGAGGCTGCCAAATTGGTGGCCTCTTTTTTGTAAACAGTTATTGTGTAGCATAAATTGAAGTGTAATTATCTAAAATGAATTTCAAGCAGAAGCTAAGTTTAAAATCCAGTTTTTGTATACCTTGATTGTTATGAATTTAAACACTTGTATAGTAGTTTATTAGATGTAAATTTATTTTTGATTTTTCCACAACAATCACGATTACAATATTTTAATTTGAATGACAAAAAAACATTGTTAAAATTATCAAAACTTATTTTTCTTTTCTTATGTTTGTTCAGTATTAACAATTAAACTTTAATATTATGAAAAAAACTACTTTATTATTATGTTCTTTTATCGCCACTGTTGGTATGATGAAAGCACAGCAAGTTCAGTTACCAGCTGCTTATTACGATACTAATGCTTCTGTATTGGTTCAAGATGCTGTAGTTGCAACTGAAAATGTAGCTGCGGAAAGAAATCTAAATGTGAATATTCCGTTTACAGGTACTTACGGTTCTTCAAACAATGCAATGAGAGCTGATGTTATTTATGACAATGGACCTTTCTGGAATATCGAAGGCACTCCAAATGTAAGTCTTTTAGAGGTTAACACTCTTGGTATGACCACGTTAGGTGCTGGTGCAGCCTTCGCAAGTGGATATAGCGTTGCTGACGATGTAGAACTTACTGAAGGGTACTCAATTGAATTTATCGATGTATTCGCTTACCAAACAGGCTCGACTGCTCCAACTGTAGATGCTGTATATCTTCAAGTTTGGGATGGTGATCCAAGTGCAGGTGCTAACGTTATCTGGGGTGACTTAACAACAAACATTATAGAAGATTCTTTCTACGCAGAAGCGAACAGAGCGTCTGAAAACACTCCTGATGACACTACAAGACAAATTAACAGAGTAACTGCATTTACAAATGGATTAAATCTTGCTCCTGGAACTTACTGGATACACTATTCATTTGGAGGTTCTGGTTCTTCTGGTCCTTGGGCTCCTCCTATTGCAATTTTAGGTGAAGCTACAACTGGAAACGCTATGCAATATGTTGCTGCTGATGATATCTGGCAGCCACTTGAAGACGGTGGTTCATTTACTCCACAAGGTATGCCTTTCATTATGTACGGTACACCAACTGTTGGTATTAAAGACAATGCACTTTCTGGATTCAATTTTTATCCAAACCCAACAAGCGATGTACTTAACTTAAAAGCAAATAGCAACATAGAGGCTGTTTCTTTATTTAACCTTTTGGGTCAAAAAGTTATGACTGTAAATGTTGATGCTACTGCTTCTAATATTAATTTAGAAGGACTTGCAGCTGGAACTTACGTAATGCAAGTTACTGTTGATGGTCAAACAGGAACGTACAAAATTACTAAGAAGTAATTTTTTAGATTAACTTCAATCTCAAAAGCCATTCTCAAAAGGGAATGGCTTTTTTTATTTGCCTAACTTTGCAAAATGAATAAATATTCCTTTATCATTCCTGTTTATAACCGCCCCCATGAAATTAGGGAGTTATTGGAAAGCATGGTGCTTTTAGACTATCAAAATCCGTTTGAAGTGGTTATTGTTGAAGATGGTTCTTCAGAAACAGCAAAAGATGTAGTGTCTGAATTTTCAGATAAACTCACGATTTCATATTTTTTTAAAAATAACTCTGGACCAGGTGATTCCCGTAATTATGGAATGGCACGTGCTAAAAATGATTACTTTATTATACTAGACTCAGATTGCTTATTACCTTCTACATACCTTGCAACTGTTGATAATTTTCTTTCCAGTAATTATTATCATTGTTTTGGTGGTGCAGATGCCGCGCATTCAAGTTTTTCACCTTTGCAAAAGGCAATAAACTATGTTATGACCTCTTTGTTAACTACAGGAGGGTTACGAGGAAGAAAAAAAGGTATTCAGAAATTTGAGCCACGTAGTTTCAACATGGGAATTTCTAAAGAAGCTTTTGAGGCTACCGGAGGATTCGGGAAAATACACCCTGGCGAGGATCCTGATCTTTCCCAACGTATTTTAAAAGCAGGGTATGAAACCACTTTCATCCCCGACGCATTTGTTTATCACAAAAGACGTATCTCTTGGAGTAAGTTTTATTTGCAAGTAAAAAAATTTGGATTAGTTCGCCCCATTTTGAATCAGTGGCATCCGTCTTCTTCAAAAATTACATTTTGGTTTCCTAGTTTGTTCGTTTTCTTCGTTCTGTTTTCCATTCTCTTTGCTTTATTTTTTAATTCATTATTTCTAGTTCCTTTAACCCTGTACGTTTGCGTTATATTTTTTGATTCTACCATTAAAAACAAAAGTGTTTATATAGGTTTGTTGTCAATTATCGCAACGTTTATACAGTTTTTTGGATATGGATTAGCTTTTATGAAGTCATTTTTCTTTATACGTGTTATGAACAAAAATCCTCAGAAACAATTTCCCTTTCTATTTTTTAAGTAATTTTAAAAAAATTGCAATGCACCCACTATGGCAAAAAAAGCAGCTCCAAAATATTCTAAAGGCAAGTTAAAATTATTTATATTTTTTCTTATTGTGGCTAGCGTTTTTTGGGTATTAACCAAGTTTAGCCGTGAATTTACTGCTTCTGTTGCTGCAAAAATTAGTTATACAAATTTGCCTGAAACAGCAGCACTTGCCTCTAACAACCTACACGAAATTACTTTTGATTTGACTGCAAATGGTTTCGAAATTCTATTTTATAAGCTTAAGAAACCGGCCTTAGAAATTAATGTGACCAGTTACTATGATGAAGATGATGATAAGTTTATAATTTCAAGAAATGAACTAGTAAGAAAATTGAGTTCAAACTTCAATAAATATATGGATATCAAAAATTTATCTGTTGATGGCTTAACGGTGAATTTAGATCCAATTATATTAAAGCGTATAGGTGTTAACCCAAAAATTGATATTTCATTTAAAGATGGGTTCAAACCTATTGATAGTATTCAAATGAAACCAGATTCCATTACAATTTCAGGGCCTAAAGGTGTTTTGGAGGAAATTCATTCTATAGACACCAAACGTCTCACTTTAAATAACGTTGAAAAATCAATTTCAGAAACGCTTGAACTTATCTCACCTTCAGATGATATTGTTAAGATTAAGCCCTCCAAAATTAAAGTTGAATGGCCAGTAGCGGAATTTTCCCAAGGTGAATTTACATTGCCAGTAGAAGTAATTAACTTACCACCAAGCCTTGAGCTTAAATTGGTGCCAGAACGAATTACTGTTTCATTTGATATTGCTATTGATGAGTTTCAGGGAGCAACCAAAGAAAATTTCAGGGTTGTGTGCGATTATTCTAAACGGAACGAAAGCGATAACTTTATGCTTCCTGTATTAGTTAAAAAACCGAAAGGCGCTGTGAATATAGTATTTGAGCCGAAGAAAATTGATTTTTTTATTTTCAAATAACTTTCCAATAGTACGCCATATCAAAGAAACTAGTAGTTTATGAAAATAATAGGACTCACAGGGGGAATAGGAAGCGGTAAAACTACCGTGGCAAAAATGTTTGCTGAATTAGGAATTCCTGTTTATAATTCCGATGTAGAAGCAAAAATATTAACGAATACATCTGAAGCTATTCGTAAGGAACTTATTTTATTACTTGGTGATGAAACGTATAAAAATGGTAAACTCGATAGAAAATTTCTAGCCGACAAAATCTTTAATGACAAAGTACTTCTTCAGAAAGTGAATGCAATAATTCATCCAAAAGTCGGCGAGCATTTTAAAAATTGGGTCGCCAATCAAACCGCACCGTATGTTATCAAAGAAGCCGCTATTCTTTTTGAAAGTGGCAGTAATGTGCAATGCGATTTAGTTATTTTAGTAACGGCCTCAAAAAAAGAACGTATCCGTCGTGTTATGGATCGAGACCAAGTTTCCAAAACTGAAGTTGAAGCTCGTATGAACAATCAATGGAATGATTCTGAAAAAATAAAATTATCAAACTTCGTCATCCAAAATGAAACACTTCCCGAAACTAAAATGCAAGTAGAAACCATCCATTCTCAACTGATTTAAAGCAAGTTATTTTGTTCTGTTAACATTTGGTTAAAGGTACAATGCACTAAATGTTAAAATCTTATTTTTGTGGTATGAACAAAAAACTATTCGTATTGCTCATAGCACTTATGAGCCTTTCGTTGTTGGGAATAGTATTTGTACAAGGATATTGGATATCAAATGCTTATCAAACAAAGCAAGAACAATTCACTATCAATGTCCGCCAAGTACTCCTATCAGTGGCTAAAAAAGTCCAACTGAAAGAAATTGAAGCCTATTATCAGGTGTACAGTGCCTATGTGGATAGTATTGAGGTTCCGGATAATGTAACCTTCACCGAATTGGCTTATAAAATTCAAAATAAGTCTACCAACGAGACATATTTATTTACAGATGGCATTTTAGAACAGGATTACAAATTGTCATCGGGTTTATTGGACAATGAACTGGATAGCATCCAATTTAAAAAATTAACCAACAGAAAAACCAAAACCGTAATTTCTGAAGGTTTAGATGGAGCTTCAAAGACAGAATCTAAAGTTGAATCTTTTTCAAGACTTAAAGATTATGAGCGAAATCAGTTTGAAAATTTTATAAGTGAAGTAGTAGCCTTATCTCCAATTTATAAAAGGGTTGATGCAGATGAGATTAATGAATTACTAAGAAAAGAGTTAGACGAACGAGGATTAAAATCAGATTTCGAATTTGCGATTTATAGCAACAATTTAGAAACCAAAGTACGTTCTAAAAATTTTAAACTAAAGCCAGAAAGTACATATGTAGTTCCACTTTTTGTAAGCGATAAAAATAGTCAGTTCGATTTGTATGTAGATTTCTCAGGTAAACGAAAGTTGGTGCTTAGCAGTATTTTAGGAATGGCTATACTTTCATTGGTTTTTACAGCAGTTATCGTGTTGGCCTATGCAAGTGCTATCTCGCAGATTTATAAACAGCGACAGATTTCACAAATTAAAACAGATTTTATCAATAATATGACCCACGAGTTCAAAACACCAATTGCCACTATAAATCTGGCGCTGGACTCTTTGAAAAACCCGAAAGTTAAAGACAATAGAGAATTTCTAGAACGCTATTTGGGAATGATTCGTGATGAAAACAAACGAATGCATATGCAGGTTGAGAATGTTTTACGAATTTCAAAGTTGGAAAAGAATGAACTTAATTTATCAAAAGAAGCAATTGATTTACAGGAAATAACGCTGGAAGCTATTAATCATGTAAGCCTAATTGTAGAAGATAGAGGAGGATATGTTAAAACGCATTTTGGCGCTATGAAAACGACAGTTTTGGCCAATAAATCACATTTGACTAATGTAATAGTGAATATTCTAGATAATGCTATAAAATATTCTAACAACGAGCCTAAAATTGATATTTACTCAGAAAACGTAAAGAACAGTATCATATTGAAAATTAGGGATCAAGGACAGGGAATGAGTAAAGCTGTTATGAAAAGAATATTTGAAAAATTTTATCGCGAACACACTGGAGATATACACAATGTTAAAGGTCACGGCCTGGGCCTTGCATATGTTAAGAGTATTCTTGACGACCACGATGCCGAAATTTACGTGGAAAGCGAAAAAGATAAAGGCTCAACTTTTATATTAAAACTACACCTAATAACTTAGAACTTATGGAAACAGAAAACAAAAAAATTCTACTCGTAGAAGATGACCCCAACTTCGGAACAGTATTGAAAGATTACCTCCAGATGAACGATTATAACGTTACCCACGCTAAAAATGGAATGGAAGGTTTTGAAAAGTTTAAAAAAGACGACTTCGATCTTTGTATCTTAGATGTGATGATGCCTTATAAAGACGGTTTCACTTTAGCGAAAGAGATTCGTGAAAAGAACGAAGATATCCCCATTATCTTCCTTACTGCGAAGGCTATGAAAGAAGACGTTTTAAAAGGCTATAAAGTTGGTGCAGACGACTACCTAAACAAGCCTTTTGATAGCGAAGTATTGTTGATGAAAATAAAAGCAATTATTCAAAGAAAAGCGATTGATTCAATTGCCGATAGCAAGCAATTTGAATTTGAAATAGGAAATTTCTTCCTAAATTCAAAATTACGATTCTTGACATATAAAGAAGAAGATCCAATAAAATTATCCCCAAAGGAAAATGAGTTATTGCGCCTTTTAGCATTGCACAAAAATGATTTAATGGCTCGTGAACTTGCACTTACTAAAATCTGGAGAGATGATAATTATTTCACTTCTAGAAGTATGGATGTTTATATTGCCAAGTTGAGAAAGTACCTTAGCAAGGATGACGGCGTAGAAATCGTTAACATTCATGGCGAAGGCTTCCGATTAGTTGTTAAAAACGAAGTGGATAACTAGAACGTAAGGTTTTAGATGTAATATGAAAAAACGCCGATTATATGGCGTTTTTTTCATTTATAAAGGCGACGATTTCTGAAGCACAGGTTTGATAATCGAACCAATGAATGCGCTCGTTTTTCTTAAACCAAGTACCTTGTCTTTTGGCAAAGCGCCGTGTGTTCTTTTTTATTTCAGAAATAGCTTCTTCTATAGATAAAGTGCCGTCGAAAAACGAAAATAGCTCACGATAACCAACAGTCTGTAAAGCGTTTTTCTCTCGATGGGCGTAGAGGCTCCGAGCTTCTTCAATCAAGCCCGCATCAATCATCCTGTCGACCCGTTCGTTTATTCTTGCATAAACAATTTCCCTTTCGGCTGTTATACCAATAAAAATAGTTTCGAAATCCCTAATTGTATTTTCTTTGGTAAGAAAGGAAGAGTAGGGCCTACCAGTTGCCATATAAATTTCAAGCGCTCTAATTAACCTATGCGGGTTCTGAATATCTACTTTTGAATAATAGTTGGGATCTGCGTTTTTTAGTTTTTCCTGTAGATGTTCAATTCCAAATTTCTGGAGTTCAACATTCAAGTTATCACGAATTTCAGCAGGTACTTCTGGAAATTTGTCCAGTCCTTTAACGACAGCATCTACATAAAGGCCTGAGCCACCAACCATAACTAAAGTGGAACGTTTTTCAATATCAGCATCAGTTGGATTAAACTTTTCGGTTATTAAAGTCAGCGCATCTCTTTCAAAATCACCTACACTATAGTCTTCAAAAATACTTTTGGATTGTATAAAATGATGCGGTGCGGCCTTTAATTCATCTTCTGAAGGAACGGCTGTTCCGATAGACATTTCTTTATAAAACTGTCGTGAATCTGCAGAAATTATTTCGGTGTTAAAGGCATTTGCAAGTTCAATTGCCAATGAAGTTTTTCCGATTGCGGTGGGACCGACTACACAAACAAGTAATGGTTTATTCCTCATTTACTTCAGTAATGTTTTCCTTATTCAGACTATCGCCACAATTATGACAAAATTTAGCATCATCTCTATGTCTTTGAATACCGCAATTACGACAAGACTGAGTGTTTACGTGTACATAATCTTCGCTACTATTTCGTGCGTATCGCGTGCCTACAATTCCAGTAGGCACAGCAATGATACCGTAACCTAAAATCATAATGAAGGTGGCTAAAAATTGCCCTACAGGCGTTACCGGCGTTATGTCGCCAAAGCCAACGGTAGTGAGAGTTACAATACACCAATATACACTAACAGGAATGTTATCAAAACCACTTGCTTCTCCTTCTATAAGGTACATTAGAGTTCCTGTGATTATGGCTACGATGAGTACTGCAAAAATGAAAATGAAGATCTTTGCTCTACTTTCAATAAGTGCCTTCCTTAATTTATTTCCTTCGCCAATGTAACGCGTAACTTTTAAAATTCTGAAAACTCTTAAAAGTCGTAAAGCTCGAACCGTTAATAAATAATTACTGCCAACAAAGACTAATGAAAGGTAGAGTGGGATAGTAGAAAGGAAATCAATAATTCCATAAAAACTGAATATATATTTTATAGGCTTTTTTACGCTAATTACTCTTGCAATATATTCAATGGTAAAGAAGAATGTAATTACCCATTCAATTACCAAAAAAATGTTTTGATATTTTAAGCCAATTCTCGCAACACTTTCGAGCATTACAACAATCACGCTCAATAATATTAAAATGAGTAAAATAATATCAAAGAGTTTACCCATAGGCGTATCTGCTTCATAAATTATTTCATGAACACGATAACGCCAGTCTTTTTTATTGATTGGTTCTAACATCAGGTTTTTAAAAGTATAAAAATAGACAAAGTCAATCTATTTGCCCGAAATAGGGGAAAGGTTTATTAATTTCATAGTTTTATTTCTACGAAGGTAATTTTGGATAATGTGTTGTGATTCGCGGGAATGATCAACCAAATTGATAATAGTTCTTAAAATTTCAGGTTTGGTGATTTGATAATTTAAATCATAAAACGCATATCCTCTATATTTTCCATTCTCAATCCAAATTACAGAACGCTCCTCTGTTTCCCGTCCACGGTCGATTAACAGTTTATTCCACTTTTCAAAACTTTCTTTGTTTAAAAAATCTAGAACCCGCTTGTTATATGATTCGGGTGATTCGTTATTTATACACGCGCCCGCACATTTTTCAATCGAATAATAAGAACAATTTTCTGAACTATCCTGAAGCCCCGTTAATTTAGGACATAATTCATTTTCTTGCGTAATTCTAAGAAGCTCTGATTTTGCTTGTTGGTAGTTACTAAAAGTAATTAACGCTTTTTTCCTGCCGTCGGACTTATCAATCTTCAGATTTAAGTAACCATTGTTATCAACGAATGAAGTAAGCTGATGGGTGTATAAAGAGCGGCGTTGAATCTTGTTATACCTTGGTTTGTTTAGCCTAATTTCGAGATGTTCTTTTAACATCGAAATTAATTCATTCCCTGTTTTTTCATACGTTACCTTTTTTACTTCTAGCTGCAGTCGCTTTGATTTCCTATTGTCGTTGGTGAAGTGTTGTATCAGTTTTTTGCGGATATTTTTACTTCTGCCTATAAAAATTATTTCGCCAGCGCTATTGTGCATATAATAAACTCCAGTCTCTGAAGGAGTGGATTCTATAATATCCAGCATTTTTGGATTTAACTCAGGCTTAATTTCTTTTCTGAGCGTTTCCGCAATTATTTCTTTAGAATTATCCTTGTTAAGAAGCAACTTGAAGAGGGCTACAGTCGCTTTTGCATCTCCTTGAGCGCGATGCCTGTCACTTAGTGGAATGCCTAATGCTTTCACTAATTTGCCTAAACTATATGACGGCATATCTGGAATTAGCTTTTTTGCCAATTCAACAGTGCAAAGTGTTTCTTTTTGAAAATTATAGCCTAATCTATCAAATTCCGTCGTTAAAATTCGATTGTCAAAAAGTGCATTATGCGCAACCATAACGCAGCCATCGGTAATTTCTATAATGCGTTTTGCTACTTCATAGAACTTTGGTGCCTGCCGTAACATATTATTATTAATGCCCGTTAAGTTCACCACAAAAGGTTGTATTGGTCTTTCGGGATTTACTAAACTGGCAAATTGGTCAACGATTTTATGTCCATCAAATCTGTAGATTGCAATTTCAGTTATGCCTTCCTCATTGTATTTTCCACCTGTGGTTTCTATATCTAAAACTGCGTACATCAACTAACTGACTATTCTTAATTTATATTTTTATTGAAATAACTGCCCACTCTTGTCCGCCGAAGCTTTTTCAGTGTAGGAGGAGCTACTGCGAACTGCTACTGAACACGCATTACCCGCGTTCTCCAAAAATAGCACTCCCAACCCGAACCATATTGCTGCCGTTTTTTATTGCCAACTTATAATCGCCGCTCATTCCCATGGACAGCACAGGCATATTATGCTTTTCTTTAATAGAATCAAACAGAGTTTTTAGACTTCTAAATTCGTTGGAGACTTGTTTTTCATCATCAGTAAAGGTTGCCATGCCCATTAAGCCAATGATTTTAATATTTTCAAATTTTTTGAAATCGTTAGAATCAAGTAATTGAAGCGCTTCAGTTTTATCCATTCCAAATTTACTGTCTTCCTCTGCTATTTTAATTTGCAAAAGACAATTGATAACCCTATCATTTTTTCGAGCTTCTTTGTTAATTTCCCTTAGGAGCCTGAGGCTATCAACAGCATGGATTAATGAAACAAAAGGAGCCATATACTTCACCTTGTTCCGCTGAACATGGCCAATCATATGCCATTCAATATCCTTTGGCATTTCCTGCCATTTAGATTCCATTTCCTGGACTTTGTTTTCCCCGAAGACGCGATGGCCTGCATTATAAGCTTCCATTATATCACCAATGGGCTTAGTTTTTGTAACAGCTACTAAACTTACATTATCAGGTAATTCTTTTTTAAGCTCTTTTAAATTTTCTGAAATATTCATCTTCATTTTATTCTCGCTATTCACGTATTCAATTTAAGGTTTTTAGAATTTCTGGTTTACAGTATTGTGAATAAGTAATGTTTAATTATTGACATTAGAATTCATATACTGTCACACCACTTCTTAATTTGGGTTCTATGTATGTGCTTTTTGGAGGCATTTTTAACCCTTCATCTGCGATTTTTTTAAGTTCGTCGGTTGTTACGGGAAGTAGCCCAAAACCCACGGCAAAGCTACCTGAATCTATCACGGTTTGTACGTAGGCGAGTTCTTTTTTTCCGTGAGAATACTCAATTCGTTGATCATTTCTTAAATCTTCGATTCCTAATAGGGGCTTTAGAATAGTTGTGTACAATATTTGAGCATCAAGTGCATCAAGTGCGTTATTTATCTTGTATTTATTTTTTCGAAGGTGTAATGAGTAAAATTCACCGTCAAGATACATGCTAAAATGATGCTTTTTTGAAGGTTTATAATAGTCTAACCCACGATTTTCTATTCTGAAAGATTCATCAAGTTTTATCAAGAATTCTTCTTTTTCCAATCCGTTTAAATCTTTCACCAATCTATTGAATTCATAAATTTTTAAGTCGCTCTCAGGAATTAGGAAACTCATAAAATAATTATACGACTCATCGCCAGTATGTTCGGGATTTTCTTCTTTTAAGTCTTTAGCTAGCAAATAGGAAGAAGCCGATCGATGGTGGCCGTCTGCAATGTACAATGCAGGTATTTCGGCATAAATTTCTTGTATTTTTTTCAATAATTCTTCATCATCAACATTCCATAGATAATGTGTGTCGCGGTAGGTGGTTGTAAATTCATATTCTGGACGGTTTTGCATTACCGACAGAATAATTTCATTCAAATTGGGATTGTCTGGATAGGTAAGGAGAACTGCTTCTGCATTAAATCCAATAGTTTTTACGTACTCCTTGAGTACCGTTTCGCGATATTCCAGTGTGTCTTCATGTTTTTTAATTACATCGTCTTCATAATCCTGAACACTTGCAGCAGCTACAATACCCGTGAATTTTAATCCGTCTCTATTCACAATTTTATAAATGTAAAAAGACGGTTTTTCGTCCTGCATAAAAATACCATCCTCCTTAAATTCCTCGTAGCGATTTCGAACCAAACCATAACGTTCTACCCCTGAAATCTCCTTTTGGAATTTATATCCCGGATTAACGATATGTAAAAACGAAAACGGATTGTCCCGTAAACGCGACTCCACTTGGGCTGCCGTGTAACTATCATAAGATCGAGCCGCAAGTAAGTTAACCTTATCGCGAGTGGGTCGAACGGCTTTAAAAGGAATTATTTTTGCCAAGACTGAGTTTTAGTAAGTTATTTGAAACTGAGCTATTTGTTAATGAGTTAATAGGTATTAAGTAACCAGACTGAATAACCCAATAACCATTAACTTAATACTATTTTGTGAATTGAGCTGAAACGACCTCTGCTTTGCGGTTTTCGCTATAATCGTAAAAACCTTCGCCACTTTTGCTACCCAATTTTCCAGCCATAACCATATTGACCAATAACGGACAAGGTGCGTATTTTGGGTTTTTAAATCCGTCGTACATTACGTTTAAAATAGAAAGGCAAACGTCTAATCCAATAAAATCGGCTAAAGCCAACGGTCCCATAGGGTGCGCCATTCCTAATCGCATAACCGTATCGATTTCTTTTACTCCCGCCACGCCATTATAAAGTGTTTCGATGGCCTCGTTAATCATTGGCATCAATATTCTGTTTGCCACAAATCCAGGATAATCGTTTACTTCTACAGGAACTTTGTTTAGGTTTTTAGAAAGTGTTTCTACCGTTTCATATGTTTCTGAACTGGTACTGTACCCTTTAATAATTTCCACCAATTTCATGATAGGAACAGGGTTCATAAAGTGCATTCCAATTACTTTTTCTGGTCGCGAAGTAACTGCAGCAATCTGAGTAATTGAGATAGAAGAGGTGTTGCTCGATAGAATAGTGTCGGGACCGCAAAACTTGTCTAAATCACGAAAAATATTCAATTTTAGATCTACATTTTCTGTAGCAGCCTCAACTACCAATCCTACGTTTTTTACTCCTTCCTCAAGGTTGGTGTAGGTAATAATATTGTTTAAAGTTCGCTCCTTATCTGCTTCGGATATGCTTTCCTTGGTAACCATTCGGTCAAGGTTTTTGGTGATAGTTGCCATCCCCTTATCCAAATAAGCCTGCTGAATGTCTATTAAATGTACTTTATAATCAAATTGAGCGAACGTATGGGCGATGCCATTTCCCATTGTACCGGCACCTATTACTGCTATATTTTTCATTTTCTTGATGTGATGTTTTTAGATTTATCTAATGTATTAGTAATGAATTTATATTTTGGAATTTATAGTTCTCTTTCAGGAAAAGAATAATTAAATACTCTTGAATTTTTCGATAATCAGCATTGCCACGCGCAAGGCTTCTGTTCCTTGGCGTAATGAAACTTCGGGTGTTCTATCGGCCTTAATGGCTTCGGCGAAACTTTCCAATTCGTCCAAGATGGCATTGTTGCTATCCACATTGGGGTTTTCGAAATAAATTTGCTTCTGTTTTCCTTCAGCGTTCGTCAAAACCAAGGCGAAGTCGTCTAATTCTTTTGGCGCATCTTTCATCCGTACCGCTTCACATTTCTTCTCAAGGAAATCTACTGAAATATAGGCATCACGCTGAAAGAATCGGGCTTTTCGCATATTTTTGAGTGAAATTCTACTAGCGGTAAGGTTGGCCACGCAGCCGTTTTCAAATTCGATACGTGCATTTGCAATATCGGGCGTTTCGCTTAGCACTGAAACCCCACTAGAACTAACAGTTTTTACGGGGCTTTTTACGACGCTAAGAATAATATCTATATCGTGAATCATTAAATCGAGAACCACGGAAACATCAGTACCTCTCGGGTTGAATTCCGCTAATCGATGGGTTTCGATAAACATGGGGTTGCTAATTTTATCCCTAATAGCCATAAAAGCTGGGTTGAAGCGTTCCACCTGTCCTACCTGTCCACGAACTTTATATTGTTTGGCTAAATCCCGAATTTCTTCAGCCTCAGCCACAGTTTTCGTGATTGGTTTTTCAATGAAAAGATGTTTGCCGGCTTCAATTACTTTTTTAGCGCAATCGTAATGATGAATGGTGGGCGTAACCACAACAACCATATCGGCCGCTTCGATAAGGCTTTCCATAGTTGGAAAACTCTTATAACCGAATTCCTCTTCTATTTTTTTTGAAGCATTTTTATCTGCATCATAAAACCCAACCAAATCATATTTTTCAGATAGTTTGAGCAATTTTAGGTGAATTTTTCCCAAGTGACCAGCACCAAGAACTCCTGCTTTTAGCATGTGCGTGTGTTTTTCACAAATGTAAGATTTTCGAGGCAAAGTTTAAAGGGTTTATTTAGTGTTCAAGAATCAGTGTCCAGTGCGCAGTATTCAGTAAACAGTTTTCAGTAATCAGTTGCTAGGTGTTCAGTACTAAGAAACAATATGCAGTTACTAGATTTTTGATATAACGTTATCCATTATTAAATATTCATTAATCATTCCAACCTCTTGACCTTCCCACCGAAATTAGGTTACTTTGTAAATCAAATTTCACAAAACATGAAAGACACTTTTACCCATAAGGGTATGCGGAAAAAATTGGTTGGGGTCCTTGAAAAAAAAGGAATTCTAGATAAAAATGTCTTAGCAGCTATTGGCAGGATTCCGCGCCATCTTTTTATGGATTCTGGTTTTGTAGGACACGCTTACGTGGACAAGGCGTTCCCAATTGCAGCCGATCAAACTATTTCTCAACCTTACACTGTGGCCCGCCAAACAGAACTTTTGGAAGTGAAAAAAGGCGATAAAATACTGGAAATAGGAACAGGGAGTGGATATCAGGCAGCAGTACTTTTGGAAATGGGAGTGAGGCTTTATACTATAGAACGACAAAACGAATTATTTAAAAAGACGAAACTTTTTTTACCAAAATTAGGCTATAAGCCTAAAAGATTAATTTTTGGCGATGGTTATATAGGTTTGGCAGATGAAGCACCTTTCGATGGAATAATAGTAACTGCGGGTGCTCCGTACGTTCCACAACCCTTGCTCGCACAGCTCAAAATAGGAGCTAAATTAGTAATTCCAGTTGGGGAAAATGTACAAATAATGACGGTTTTTACTCGTAAATCAGAAAAAGAATTCGAAAAGGAAGAATTCGGTGAATTTCGATTTGTACCTTTGTTAGAGGATAAGAACTGAAATTGAAATCGAAATCGAAGTTTTATCGTGTAAATAAATTCTAGCTAAATTGCACCAAAAATGAACGAACTCAAAAAAATATGTGTTTTCTGCGGGAGTAGTAGTGGTAATGATTTAGCTATAACCGATATGGCTGTAAAGCTTGGTGAAATTTTTGCCGCCCGAAATATTACTTTAATTTATGGTGCTGCTAAGATTGGAGTAATGGGAACTATTGCAAAAAGTGTTTTAGATAATAATGGAAAAGTGATTGGAATAATTCCTGAGTTCCTAAAAATGAAAGAAGTAGTTCACCTTGGCCTTTCAGAACTTATAACTACCCAAAACATGCACGAACGCAAACTAAAAATGCAGGAAGCTAGCGATGGTTTTATAGCGCTGCCTGGTGGCATGGGAACACTCGAAGAACTGTTTGAAATCATTACTTGGCTTCAGCTCGGTCTTCACAAAAAGCCAATTGGCCTTCTCAATGTAAATGGGTTTTATAACGACCTTATCAATTTGCTCGAAAATATGGTGCGTAAAGGCTTTCTTTCCATCGAAAACTACAACCTACTTTTAGTAGATTCCAGCCCAATACAGCTTCTCAAAAAAATGGAAGAATTTAAACGCCCAGAGGTTCCAAAATGGTTGAATAAAGATAGAGCTTAAAAAAAGTTTCTGAAAATAATTTATACGCATCATAATTAAAGTACTTTACACTCCAAACCAATCAACAATAATTGCCTAATTTATGAGAAAATTCATATTTGCTTCTTTAATCATAACCTTCGCATTGATTGCTCAAAGCTGTTCTACCTCGAAAGTATTGGACAGTTGGAAAAGCGATAACCTAGCATCATTAAAAGATAAAAACATTTTAGTTGTTGCACGAACCGATAACAACCAGGCTAGAATGGCTTTTGAAGAAGCTATAGCCAATCAATTACGCGCAAGGGGAATAAAGGCTACGGAGAGTTTTAAGAGGTTTCCAAAGTTAAATCCAGACCAAAAACCAACCGAAGCCAAACAACAAATGATTAAAACCATTTTGGAAAGCGAAGGGTATAACGGAGTGGTGATGAGTGTGGTTAAAGACTATCAAGAAAGCACCCGAACCACAACCGATGGTGGTTATTACGCTGGTGGAATACACCCAATGGGCTATCCTTCGTACTACTACGGTTTTTATGGTTACTATTATTACCCTATGTCGTATTCAACCTACGGAAATTATGTGCCATATTCTACAACTACCACTGTTTCTAAAACATATATTGTCGAAACTGTTGCTTATAACATGGACGAAAGTGAAGACAAGCAACTGTTAGCAATTGTAACTTCTAAAATCACCGATCCTAGAACTATGACCAGTACTGCCGAAGATTATGCCAAAGGTATTGTAAAAAGTCTTGAAACTTCAAAGTAGTACTTTTTATTGAAAAATTGAAAATAAAGCTCTTTTGAAAATTTTCTAAAAGAGTTTTTTTGCGTTTGTATATGCGGGTTCGCTATTTGTTTATTGGTCATTTAATTTTGGTAATGATTCTTCAAAAAACCGATCAGATTTTCAAAAAGCAACACGATTAAAATTTTATCTTTGTTTTTATGAACATCGAACAACAAATCAAAACCCTTCGCAACCAATTAAGCGAACACAACTATAACTACTACGTTTTAGATAATCCTACGATATCAGATTTCGAATTTGATCAAAAGCTGAAACAACTTCAAGAGTTGGAAAAAGCGCATCCTGAGTTTTATGATGCCAACTCCCCAACCCTTAGAGTAGGCGGCGAAATAACAAAAAACTTTGAAACCATTCCGCATACTTTCAGAATGTATTCGCTGGAAAATTCGTATTCTAAAGAAGATCTTGAAGATTGGGAAAAAAGGATTGAAAAAATGGTCGATGGTGTAGTTGAATTTACCTGCGAGCTTAAATACGACGGAGCTTCTATTAGTTTAACATATGAAGACGGAAAACTGAAGCGAGCTGTAACCCGAGGCGATGGATTTCAAGGAGATGATGTTACAGCCAATGTAAAAACCATCCGTTCAGTGCCGTTACAATTACGAGGTGATTATCCGCCGCTTTTTGATATTCGAGGGGAAATTATTTTGCCATTTGAAGGCTTTGTAAAAATGAATGCCGAAAGGGTAGAGCTAGGCGAGGAGCCTTATCGAAATCCCAGAAACACAGCGTCGGGTAGTTTAAAATTACAAGATAGCGCAGAGGTTGCAAAACGACCTTTGGAGTGCTTACTTTATAATATTCAAGGGGATAGAGTACCGATAAAAACTCAATTTGAAAGTCTTCAAAAAGCACGGGAATGGGGTTTTAAAGTTCCCGAAGCAGCCAAATTAGCTAAAAATTTAGATGAAGTTTTAGAGTTTGTGAATTATTGGGATGTTCACCGCCACGAGCTTCCGTACGAAACAGACGGAGTTGTGGTAAAGGTAAATAGCTTACAACAACAAGAAGAATTGGGCTATACCGCCAAATCTCCTCGTTGGGCAATGGCATATAAGTTTAAGGCCGAGCAAGTTTCAACTGTCCTCAATCAAATTACGTATCAAGTTGGAAGAACTGGAGCAATTACGCCCGTGGCAAATTTGGAAGCTGTTGAATTGGCAGGAACTATCGTAAAACGTGCTTCGCTTCACAACGCCGACCAAATTGAAAAGCTAGATATTCGCGAAGGTGACACTGTTTTTGTTGAAAAAGGCGGCGAAATTATTCCGAAAATAATCGGAGTGGACTTCACTCAGCGCGATCCAAATTCATCACCAACACAATATATCACTGAATGCCCAGAATGCAACACACCTTTAGTTCGCGCTGAAGGGGAAGCCCAGCATTATTGTCCAAATACAGCGGGATGCCCACCTCAAATTATTGGTAGAATCCAGCATTTCATTTCACGCAAGGCAATGGATATTGAAGGGTTGGGAGGTGAAACTGTCGCGCTTCTGGTGAATAATGGCTTGATTAATAATTACGCAGATTTATACCTCTTAAAGGAAGAACAGATTATTCCCCTAGAACGAATGGCTCAAAAAAGCGCCGAAAATATTATAAACGGTGTTGAAGCTTCCAAACAGATTCCTTTTGAAAGAGTGTTGTTCGGCTTGGGAATTCGTTACGTGGGTGAAACGGTGGCTAAAAAACTGGCAAATCATTATAAAACAATCGATGCGCTGAAAAATGCAACTCAGGAAGAATTAATTACTGTCGATGAAATTGGCGAACGTATTGCCCAAAGTGTTGTTTCCTTTTTCGCTTCAGATGAAACTATTGCAATTATTGAACGTTTGAAAATGTATGGGGTTCAGTTAGAAATTTCGGCAGAAAAACTCGCCAATCAAACAGATACTCTAAAAGGAAACACTTTTGTTGTCTCCGGCGTCTTTACAAAAGTATCGCGTAATGAACTCAAAAAATTGATAGAGGACAATGGTGGAAAAGTTTCGAGTTCTATTTCAACCAAAACCAATTATGTGGTAGCAGGTGACAATATGGGACCGAGTAAAAAAACAAAAGCGGAAAGTCTAGGTGTCGCAATCATTTCCGAAGACGATTTCTTACAAATGATTTAAATTTCTTCCTGGCTTTTGCTTCGCTTCTCGACCTGCAAGGTGTTGTTTAGTCGTTTTGACTAAACCATCCAGCATGCCTACTTTCTCCTGCAAGGTGTTGTTTCGTTTTTTCAGCAAAACCTCCTTGTAGGTCTTTTTGTAAATGTAGTTTGCACAGAAGTATAAAAGACTCTTTATTGATTTTTTCCGGCTATGCTTAAATCCATATAAACCAAAGTAAAAAACCGTGAAAAAGACTATTTTTGCACCGCCTTGGCTTGAAATTCTATGTTAAAAAAGTTTAAATTATATTTCTTAAAGAAACAAACTGATAAGAATTTGTTACAACGTGATGTTTCACAGCGAAACACATCGTTGAAGTATATGGGATTTTTAATAGATGAAACTTTTTTTAACGATTTTGAAAAATTATTCAAATTTGGAACTGAGCTCGGATTACAGCGAAAAGATATCAAGCAATTTACTTTTCTCGAAACTAAGAAAAAAGTTCCTTCGTTACGGGAAAATCAGATAAGCAACAAAGAATTTAACTGGAAAGGTGAAATTCAAAATGAAGAAGCAAAAGAATTCCTCAATTTTCCGTTCGATGCTATTATTGGGTTGTACAAAGGGAAGCACGATTATTTAGATGCAATGATGGCACAGAGTAAAGCAAAATTTAAAATCGGCTTTAATAATGCAGACGATAGGTTATACGATTTACTGTTAACAATAGACCTTAAGAACCCTGAAACTTTTAAAAGTGAAGTAGGTAAGTATTTGAAGATTTTAAAGAAAATATAATTTGCTGCAAGCTGTTTATATCATTGTTTTGTAAAATGGAAATGCGGTATAAATTAAAAATAATAAGCTAAATATGAAAGAATTAATAGGGACAGGTGTCGCATTAATAACACCTTTTAAAAGTGATTTTTCAGTAGACGTAGTTGGGCTCAAAAACGTTGTCAATTTCAATATTGAAAATGGAATCGATTACTTAGTTGTGTTAGGCACCACAGCTGAGAGTGCGACGCTTTCTAAAGAGGAAAAGCAGCTCGTGATAGACACTGTGGTTTCCGAAAATAATGGGCGCTTGCCACTGGTTTTAGGAATTGGTGGTAATAATACTCACGAAGTAATCGAGGAAATGAAAACTCGCGATCTTTCTGCCTTTACAGCCATTCTTTCTGTTTCGCCATTTTATAATAAACCTACTCAAGAAGGAATCTATCAGCATTTTGCGGCCATAGCAAAAGCAACGCCATTGCCTATAATTTTGTATAATGTGCCAGGAAGAACAGCATCGAATATGCTGCCTGAAACCGTTATTCGCCTTGCAAATGATTTTGAAAAAATTGTTGCCATAAAAGAAGCTGCTGGCGATATAGTACAAGCAATGCGCTTAATTTCTGGTTGTCCGGAAGATTTCTTAATCATTTCTGGAGACGATATGAATACATTACCAATAATACTTGCAGGTGGGGCAGGAGTAATTTCGGTTATTGGTGAAGGTTTTCCAAAAGATTTCTCAAAAATGGTGAAGCTAGGTCTGGAAAAAAAGGTAACCGAAGCTTATAAGATTCATTATAAAATTGCACCTGCGATAGATTACATTTTTGCAGAAGGAAATCCCGCCGGAATAAAAGCAGTGTTTAACAAACTAGAAATCTGCGCAGATACGGTACGATTGCCACTAGTTGGGGTTAGTGACGACCTTAGAAAGAAGATAGACTTGTTTGTTGAAAACTATTAAAATTTAGTCTTTAAAACCTGCAAGTTAAATATTTCAAAAGAGGCACAAATAATCCCCTTCATCTTAATATTTTAGCCAGATAATAAGTTTGCTAATTTTCGTATAAATCCTTACTTTTGCACGATGTTTTTGAAACCCATGCGATTCCCTGTTTTTTTATTACTATGCATTTCCTTGCTCTTTGCTTCTTGTGGCCAATACCAAAAGGTGCTTCGGAAGGATGATATAGGTAAGAAATATGCTTTTGCCGACTCTCTTTACACTATAGGGAAATATAAAAAAGCCTTGAAGTTAATGGAGCAAATAGTTCCAGCGTATAGAGGGAAACCTCAGGCCGAAAAGCTTATGTTTATGTATTCCAATACTTTTTACAAATTGGGAGACTTTTATTCGGCTGGATACCAATTTGAGCGGTTTACGCAAGCATATCCTAATAGTGACAGTACAGAAGTCGCCTATTTTAAATCGGCAAAGAGTTTTTATCAACTTTCAGAGCGCTTTTCTTTAGATCAAAGAGAAACGTATAGAGGGATGGAAAAACTGCAAGGATTCATTAACACCTATCCAAATTCTGATAAACGAATAGAAGCGAATGAATTGATTACTGAACTGCGAACCAAATTGGAGAAAAAACAGTTTGAAACAGCGCGTCAGTATTATCGAATTGAGGATTATAAAGCAGCAATTGAGTCTTTTGATAATTTTATTGCCGACAATCCAGGAACGGTTTATAGAGAAGAAGCTTTTTTATATAGGTTAAAAGCTTCGTATAAATTAGCAATAAATAGTTTGCCATATTTAGTACAAGAACGACTTTTAACCGCAAAAGGTCATTACAACAGTTTTATAAAATATTACAAGAGCACCGACTCTGCTGAGGAAGCCAACGAAATCAATGATGAAATCGAGAAACGATTGGTGACTAAAGAAACAAAATCTACTTAATAATTTAGAAACATGGATATTAAAAATACACAAGCGCCTATCAATACAATCACTTACGATAGAGATTTAATTGACGGACCTACAGGCAATATTTACGAGGCAATTTCTATTATCTCGAAAAGAGCTAACCAAATTAATGGAGACATTAAAAAAGAACTCCTTGAAAA
The DNA here is from genome assembly GCF_900106795.1 of Aequorivita viscosa. Lineage (GTDB taxonomy): Bacteria > Bacteroidota > Bacteroidia > Flavobacteriales > Flavobacteriaceae > Aequorivita > Aequorivita viscosa. Next base: position 64,208 of record NZ_FNNS01000018.1, read on the forward strand.
GTTAGATGAATTTGCTACCTACAACGATAGCCTAGAAGAAATTTTTGAAAATAAGGAACAAATCGAAGTTTCTAAATTCTACGAAAGACTTCCTAAACCTCACGCTTTAGCAGTTCAAGAATGGCTGGAAGATAAAATCTACCACAGAAATACAAAAGAAGAATCGTTAGAAGGGTAGTGGTCTCTATTCCGAAAGGAATTGAACCTCTATTTGTTTTTAACAATTGAATACTGAATTAAGAATTATGGCTGTTTTGAGCGGTAAAAATATCTTGCTTGGCGTAACCGGCGGGATTGCCGCATACAAGGCGGCTTTTTTGGTACGCCTACTTGTGAAGCAAGGAGCGAATGTAAAAGTGGTGATGACAACTTCTGCAAAAGAATTTGTTACACCGCTTACACTTTCTACCTTGTCGAAAAACGAGGTGTACTCTTCATTCACTAGTTCTGATTCGAACGATAATTCAGGTGAAAATCCACAATGGAACAATCACGTTGAACTTGCGCTGTGGGCAGATTTAATCTTGATTGCGCCAGCCACCGCAAATACTATGTCTAAAATGGCAAGTGGCACTTGTGATAATTTGCTGCTCGCTGTTTACTTTTCTGCCAAGTGTCCCGTTTATTATGCACCGGCAATGGATTTGGACATGTATAAACACCCTACCGTTGCTGAAGTTTTTAAGAAACTAGAAAGTTTTGGTAATATTCAAATTCCTGCAACTTTTGGCGAACTTGCAAGCGGATTGGTAGGGCAAGGAAGAATGGCAGAACCCGAAGACATCGTTTCATTTTTGGAAAATGATATTTTAAAAAATCTGCCATTAAAAGGTAAAAAGGTTTTGATAACTGCTGGTCCTACGTATGAAGCGCTAGATCCAGTTCGTTTTATAGGAAACCATTCTAGTGGAAAAATGGGATATGCAATTGCTGAAGAGGCTGCAAAACTAGGAGCCGAAGTGACTCTTGTTTCAGGACCTGTATGTATAAAGCTTGAGCATGATTTTGTGAAAGTTATTCGCGTAACTTCTGCAGAGGAAATGTACCAAGCTGCCCATCAATACTTCCCAAGTTCTGATATTGCTATTCTTAGTGCTGCTGTCGCTGATTATCGCCCCGCAGATGTTTCTTCTCAAAAGATTAAAAAGAAGGACGACGATTTAGTACTTCATCTTACAAAAACCAAGGATATTCTAAAATCGTTGGGCGAAATTAAGAAACAACAATTTTTAGTAGGCTTTGCTCTTGAAACCCAAAATGAGGAGGAAAACGCAAAATCGAAACTCAAAAAAAAGAATTTAGATTTAATTGTTTTAAATTCGCTTAGAGACAAGGGCGCAGGTTTTAAATCGGATACAAATAAGGTAACTTTAATTTCAAAAGACAATAAAGTGCTTCCGTTTCCTGTTAAACCTAAAAGTGAGGTCGCTCAAGACATTTTAGATTATATTATAGAAAAAACCCATGCGTAAATTTATACTTCTTTTATTATTTGTTGCGGTCGCAAATTTGACCCAAGCTCAGGAACTTAATTGTTCTTTTGCCATTGATGCCACTCAAACCGGGCAGCCAAACCTACAAGTATTCCAAACTTTGGAAACTCAATTAAAGGAATTTATAAACAACACCAAATGGACTAATAAAGCCTACAAAAATCAAGAGCGTATAGATTGTAATATGAGCTTGGTTATTAGTAGTATTGATGGTGATAATTTTACCGGAACGCTACAAATACAATCATCCCGTCCCATTTTTGATTCTACTTACGACAGTCCGGTTTATAATTATTTTGACAGACAAGTTAATTTTAGATATAAGGAATTCGAACCTTTAAATTTCAACATAAATAATTCTGAATCCAATATAGTTTCTGTTATTGCTTTTCACGTTTACACCATTATTGGTTTAGATGCCGATACTTACATTCAAGGTGGAGGCGAACCTTATTTTGAAATTGCCAAACAAATTGTAAATACTGCAGCAGGAACCAGTTTTTCTGGCTGGAAATCGAAAGATGGAAACCAGTCACGTTACCAATATAATGATGCTTTATTATCTTCAGTATATAAAGAATTTCACCAAGCATTATATAAATATCATCGTGAAGGAATGGATTTAATGGCTTCGAAACCTAAAGAAGCAAAAGAAATAATTTCTGAATCGCTTAGGCTGCTTAAAGGAATAAACGACAGACGGCCGAACTCATACCTAGTACGAACATTTTTTGACGCAAAAAGTGATGAAATTACAGCTATTTATAGCGGTGGACCACAAGTAGACATTGTTCAATTAGTGGAAAATCTAAATAGAATGGCGCCTACAAAAAGAAGTAACTGGGAAGAAATAAAGTTCTAGTTTAATTTCAATAACTTTGTTTCGGTTTAGTAGTAAACCAATATTTCCCATAAAATTCTTGTGGAACAATTTCTTAAATCTAACTTCTAATATTCCCAATCGTTCGTGATAACAACGCTCGCCATAAAAAACTATGCGCTTATTGAGGATATCCGTGTGGATATGAATCAAGGCTTAACTGTTATTACTGGTGAAACGGGAGCAGGAAAGTCCATTATTCTGGGAGCTTTAGCCTTACTTCTTGGTAAGCGAGCCGATATTAATAGCGTAAAGGATTCTTCTAAAAAATGTGTTGTCGAAGGTCATTTCTCCATAGCCAATTACAATTTACAAAGCATTTTTGAAGAAAACGATCTGGATTATGATTCCCATACCATAATAAGACGTGAAATTTTACCAAGTGGAAAATCCCGTGCTTTTGTCAATGACACTCCAGTTGCTTTAAGTCAATTACAAGCCATTGCCCCACTGTTAGTCGATGTGCACAGTCAACACGAAACGCTAGAAGTTGTTTCAGAAAACTATCAATTAGAGGTTATTGATGCTTTAGCGGGCAATTCAAAAATTTTAAAAACATATCAAAATCAACTCACCGATTTCCGAAAGAACGAAGAGGCATTGGAGATGTTAAAGTCGCAAAAAGAATCGGCTATCAAGGAATTGGAGTACAATGCTTTTTTGTATAACGAATTACAACAAGCAGGACTTCAGGGTTTAAACCAACAGGATTTGGAAGAAACCTACGAAACCTTAAATAATGCAGAAGAAATTCAAGGTGCTTTTTCTCAGGTAAATCAGTTGTTGAATGAAGAACCCTTTGGAACAATAGAAACTGCAAAAGAAGCACGAATTACACTTGGGCGCATCAAAGGTTTTTCTGCTACTTATGAAGATTATTGGCAACGCTTAAACAGTGTTATTATTGAAATGGAAGATCTTTCAGAAGAAATGCAAAACACTTCCGAAAAAGTAGCTTCCGACCCTCAATTGCTTTCTGAAGTAAATGATAAACTTCAGCAACTTTACAAACTTCAACAAAAACACGGTTTAGCAACAGTTGAAGAATTGTTAGAACTTCAGAATTCATTAGAAGAAAAAGTAAACACTACCTTAGGTTTAGACGACCAAATTGCCAAACTTGAAATTAAAGGAAAACGTTTTTCTGAAGCTGCGCTTAAGTCGGCTTCTGAAATAAGTAAGGAAAGGATAAAAGCCATTCCCCAACTGAAAAAGCAATTGGAGGAAGTGTTATCGCTCTTAGGATTGCCCAATGCTCAATTTCAGTTTAATTTAGAAACTTCTGAAGCGTTTAGAAAAAACGGAATAGACTCATTAGAGTTACTTTTTACAGCGAACAAAGGAATGTCGATGGGACCTCTAAAAAAAGTTGCTTCAGGAGGGGAAATGAGCCGGATTATGCTGGCTATAAAATCTGTTTTGGCGAAATATAAAAAGCTGCCAACCATAATTTTTGATGAAATCGATACAGGGGTTTCGGGCGAAATAGCCACTAAAATGGCGCTTATAATGTTAGAAATGAGTGGTAATATGCAGGTGTTGTCTATCACTCATTTACCGCAAATTGCCGCTAGAGGCGAACATCATTTAAAAGTATATAAAGCAGATATAAATCAAGTAACGGTTACCCACTTGAAGAAGTTGGATAAAGAAGAACGAATTTCAGAAATTGCACAAATGCTAGGAGGGAAGAATATTTCGGAAGCAGCCATTGCAAATGCTAAGGAATTATTGAATTAAAATGTATCTTTACTTTTCGATTTTTTTAAAATAAATTGACACATAAAATTTAATCACTAATTTATAAAGTATGTCTTATAATCTACTAAAGGGAAAACGAGGAATCATTTTTGGAGCGTTGGATGCAAATTCTATTGCTTGGAAAACGGCAGAAAGGGTTCACGAAGAAGGTGGAAAATTCGTTCTTACAAATGCGCCTATCGCAATGCGTATGGGGCAAATAAAAGATTTAGCCGAAAAGACTAATTCTGAAATTATTCCTGCAGATGCCACTAGCGTAGAAGATCTTGAAAACTTGGTCGAAAAAGCGACGGAGATTCTAGGAGGAAAACTGGATTTTGTGCTACATTCTATCGGAATGTCAGTAAACGTGCGAAAGGGAAATCATTACACGAGCCAGAATTATGATTTTACACATAAAGGTTGGGATGTTTCTGCAATTTCTTTTCATAAAACGATGCAAGTGCTTTATCAAAAAGATGCTATGAGTGAATGGGGAAGCATTATTGCGCTTACCTATATGGCTTCTCAACGTGTTTTTCCTGATTATAACGATATGGCCGACAATAAAGCCTATTTGGAAAGTATAGCGCGTAGTTTTGGTTATTTCTTCGGAAAAGACAAAAAAGTTCGTGTAAACACTATTTCCCAATCACCAACTCCAACAACTGCCGGTCAAGGCGTAAAAGGTTTTGACGGATTTATTAGCTATGCCGATAAAATGTCGCCTTTAGGGAATGCAACTGCCTTAGATTGCGCCAATTATACGGTAGCGATGTTTAGCGACCTAACCAAGCGCGTTACGCTTCAAAACCTATACAACGATGGCGGATTCTCTAATATGGGCGTAAGCAACGAAGTTATGGAAGCTTTTGTGGAAGGTGTAAATAAAGAATAGATATGTAGGCTTAACGAATATAACTATAAACCCCCTCTCAATTTTATTTTTGAGAGGGGGTTTTGCTTTCCTTTTATAAGCTGTTTAAAAAATACAATTTAATCGACTTGCCAGGTCGAGCGCAGGCGAAAAACTTTCTAAAAAGTATAATTTAATCGACTGGTCAGGTCGAGTGCAGGCGAGACCTAATCGCAACTAGGAAGGTTAAAATTCTCGACTGCGCTTGAATAGACATCCAAAACTACTTTTTAGCCGACTTTTTCCTTCAACTTAAATCATTTCAGAAATCAAGATTTTTTAGCCCATGGATACTCCACGGATAAGCCATAGATAAGTCATAGATAGTTCATTAAAAAGCTAGTAACTTCACTATCGATTTTACTACCAAATTTAGGTTATTCATTTGCTATTTTGAATGGGGGTATTTACTATTCAAAATGGTTTTATAAATTTTAATTATCTCTATTGAAATAAACCTTCCCATCTTTCATAACGAATACAATGTTCTCGATGGTGTTTATAAAATCATTCATCAAATCTCCTTTTACGGCAATTATATCCGCTTTTGCGTTGGGTTTTAAAGCGCCTATTTCATCTTCTTTTTTTAAATACAATGCAGAAATATAGGTTGAAGATTGCAAAATGTTTAAAGGTTTCATTCCCGCTTCAAAATAAGCACGAAACATATCCTGCGACGATTTTCCGGCTGAGACACCAATATCCGTATAGTTGTCAGAACCTGCTACAATTGGCACCCCTTTGCTGATAGCCGTCATCAATCTTTTTTTCTGGTTATTCAAATACCAATCTATCCATTCTAAATCATCTTCGTCATACCTTGCGAGTTTTACATAGGTGTTCATATAATTTCTGCTATTTTCTGTAGGAACAAGAAAGATATTTTTCTCAGCCATTAATGTCAAGGTAGAGTCTGCTATGTTAAAGCCGTGTTCAATACCATCTACACCCGCTTTAATAGCGTCCCAAGCAGATTGGTTGTTTACGGTGTGCGCAGTTACCGTAAGGCCGTACGAATGCGCAGTTTTCACAATCATTTTCATTTCATCTATGGACAGACGAGTGTTGTTAGGAAGATTATCTGCAGCGATTTTTATAAGATCTACATTTTGATTTACATGTTCCCTAATGGCAATTTTGGCGTCTTCTACACTTTTTACAATACGATATTCTAAATCGATTAGACTTTGATGCTTGGGTGAAACTCCGTAAATCTGTCCGCCAGTAGCACCTATAATGGGGCCCGAGGCGAAAATTCGCGGTCCTTCAATAGTACCTTCATTTATGGCATCGCGAAGTGCTACATCCAAGAATAATCCTGAATTACCAAGGTCTTTAATGCTTGTAAACCCGACATCTAAATACGATTTAGCTCTTTTAGCTCCTCGAAGCGCCCTTAGTGCTTCACTTTCCATAGTGAGCGATTGTATACTATGCGCTGCAAAATCCGTATCGGCATCTTGAGAAAATAATACGTGAGTATGGCCATCAATCAGTCCTGGCAGTACTGTATATTCTGATAGATCAATTACGGCTGCGTGGCTTGGAATTGTATTAAGTTCACCAATTGATACAATTTTATTGCCCTCGATCTGTATCGCTTTATTTTTTAGCAAAACATTTTGTTCGCTGTCGTAAAAAAGTCCAGCTTTTATGTACGTGACTTCTTGAGCAACTAGGCCTTCAAGTGAAGTGAAAACGAAAAGTATGATAACTGTAAGTAATTTCCTCATATTTCGTTCTTTTAAACAATTAATATTGAAGGTTTGAAAATCGTTTCTTTAGCTTATACCTGATTCCAGTTAATTATAGTGTGTTTAAGGTTTTCCGCTTTTATTAAATAGTACATCGTCCAAAGCAACACCCAAAACAAGAATGCTAAATAGAAATAAATTAGAGTGATGCCGAAATTTTCTACATCTACATAAATTGCTAGAAATGTGAATAATATGGATCCAATAAAGTTATAGAGAAATGCACTTTTAATGCTCATTTCTATTAACCCAGTCAGGAAATTCCACCCAACAAGTTTGTCTTTTATTCTGATCTTTTCTGGATCTGAAAAATCAACTATTACTCGTTGGGAATAGGGTAGGTGTATTACAATTTCATTATTTTTTCGTTTGAACTTGTAATCGAACTTTTTTAATAACTGTTCTGTTTTTTCTATTTCCATCATTTTCATTTGAAGCATTGGTAATTAATAAAAATCACATTCAAGATACTGTTTTTCACCAAGTCTTTTTAAGTTTTTAATCTACAGTTCCCCAAGGAGCGCTTGGGGTTTCAATAGTTTTAGTTAAGTCAAATTTTACAGAAAACAAACGATCGCTACCAACACGACGAAGGTTGTAGGTGAAACTCGTTTCATCTATTGTAAACCACCAGATATTTGTTGAAGCAGCTGGTAAAATGCTTGCAGTATGCGCATCGGCAGGAAACATTTGGAGATTTGCCAAACCGACGTTGGAGCTTGTACCACCGTATTGTGTTAAGTCTTCTTCCGAACCATCGGGATGGCGATGATCGTGTTTTAGGCTTATTATTTTATCTTCATTTAAGTGCAAAACCCAAGTTCGAGACTTGTTTTCGCCCACAAAAAAAGGAATTCGGATGTCATTTTTATCACAAAAACGCACGTGCATAACTAACTTTTCTCCAGTAAATCCATCACCAGCAACTGCGCCTGCAATGATTTCACCTTCATAGGCTTTTCCGCAATGTTCTTTCAGTTGTGCCCAAAACATTTCTGAACTTGGTTGTTCTTGCGCTATAATGTGTAGTGGTAATAAAATTAAGAAACAGAGTAGTGCTTTCATTCTTTATAAGTATAAAATTAGATTGATTGTCTGTAAAATATCATAAAGCTATGAATAGCAACTTTTATATGAAATCTCTAACAGCAAATACTTCCTTTTATTTTGTGTTAATCCGCGTGATCCGCGTGATATATTTTCATTCCCAGATTTTTGTTTCCCGTTGATTTGCTTCGCCAGTTCACTATCGATCGGGTCACATATATTCGCAGACTTTTTAACTCATAAAACAAAAAACGGATAAACAAAAATTAGATTATACCTGAATTACTCCAAGATTAAATTTTTTCTCGATAGGAGCGTGGTTAGCAGCTTCGATTCCCATCGAAATCCAATTTCGGGTTTCGGCTGGGTCTATAACGGCATCTGTCCAAATTCGTGCAGCGGCATAATAAGGTGAAATTTGCTTATCGTAACGTGCTTTAATTTTGTCGTAGAGTTCTTTTTCATCTTCTTCAGAAATCTTCTTGCCTTGTTTTTTAAGGGAAGCAGTTTCTATTTGAAGCAATACTTTTGCCGCACTGTTACCACTCATTACAGCCAACTCGGCACTCGGCCAAGCAACAATCAGTCTAGGGTCATAAGCTTTTCCGCACATTGCGTAGTTTCCTGCACCATAACTATTACCTATAATAACTGTGAATTTTGGAACGACACTGTTACTTACGGCATTGACCATTTTGGCGCCATCTTTAATAATTCCGCCGTGTTCACTTTTGCTGCCCACCATAAAACCTGTAACATCTTGAAGAAATACTAAAGGAATTTTCTTTTGGTTGCAGTTGGCGATAAAACGAGTAGCCTTGTCGGCGCTGTCGCTATAAATTACGCCTCCAAACTGCATTTCGCCTTTTTTTGTCTTAACCAAGGTACGCTGGTTTGCAACAATTCCAACTGCCCAACCGTCTATTCGTGCATATCCAGTAAGAATAGTTTTACCATAACCTTCTTTGTATTCTTCAAAATCGCTATCGTCTACAAGGCGTTCTATAATTTCGCGCATATCGTATTGTTCTGAACGCGCTTTAGGAAGAATACCATAAATATCTTTAGGGTCTTTCTTCGGTTTTATTGCTTTTTCGCGATTAAATCCTGCTTTGTCAAAATCTCCTATTTTAGAGACGATGTTTTTAATTGTATCTAGAGCGTCTTTATCATCTTTGGATTTATAATCGGTAACACCGCTGATTTCACAATGCGTGGTAGCACCTCCAAGGGTTTCGTTGTCGATACTTTCACCAATGGCAGCTTTTACCAAATAACTTCCAGCTAGAAAAATACTTCCCGTTTTGTCTACGATTAGTGCCTCGTCGCTCATAATTGGGAGGTAAGCACCACCCGCAACGCAACTGCCCATAACGGCTGCAATTTGAGTAATCCCCATACTGCTCATAACGGCGTTGTTTCTAAACATTCTTCCAAAGTGTTCTTTATCGGGGAAAATTTCATCTTGCATAGGCAGATAAACGCCTGCGCTGTCTACTAAATATATAATTGGCAATCTATTTTCTATAGAAATTTCCTGCGCACGAAGGTTTTTCTTTGCTGTAATCGGAAACCAAGCGCCTGCTTTTACAGTTGCATCATTGGCAACGACGATACATTGCTTTCCTTTTACATAACCAATCTTTACAACCACGCCGCCACCAGGCGCGCCGCCGTGTTCTTCATACATATCTTCTCCAGCAAAAGCACCTATTTCAATACTTGGTTTTTCAGGGTCTAATAAATATTTAATACGTTCTCTAGCCGTTAATTTCCCTTGTTTGTGCTGTTTTTCAATTCGGTCTTTACCTCCTCCGAGTTTTACCTTTGCCAGCTTATTTTTTAATGTGGAAACCAGTAGTTTATTGTGGTCCTCGTTTTTGTTGAAATTTAAGTCCATTGAAATTCTTTGTTTCGGCTAAAATACGAAATGCTTATAATCCATATCCATAAACTTTGGCAAAAATCTAATCTTATCGATTCTTAACTACTTTCCAGATTTAATTTTGTTTGTTTTTTGAAATATTACCATGAATACACGAAAAACAACTTCACACCTCAATTATTCAATATTGAAATTCAACTCCAGGTCCTTTTTCCTAATGTTCTATCATCGTGTTTCATATAGTTGCCACTCCAACCGTCTTGTTTCCAACCGTTGTTTTCTCCAGTAAGCCTCTGGGGTCGGTTTCGATTTTGATTTCAGCTTCAATTTCAAATTCATTCCTTCAACTATGACATTTTGTTAACTAATTTCTACGATATATTACCGATATTTGCTTTTGCACTTATATTTGTGAGATTAATCAACCAACGAAAATTAAACTATGGGAATGAATAAAAATACTGTATTAGCGTGGGCTACCTTTATAATGATTGTTGTAGGCTGTGCCTTAATTCTTTTAGGTGCATTTCGATATGACGATGTTGCGGGATGGGGCTTTGCATCTGTAGGAATCGGTTTCTTCGCCATTGCTTGGGTGTTTAATGCGCTTAAAGGAAGAGTTTAATGCAGCTCTCAATCTTACAGTACCAGTCTAATTTGCTAGTAACTAATACCTAATTCAACTTATCAAACTTATGTCTGAAGAAAGAAACATACGCGAAAGACTTGTAAAACACCTCGACGGAGGAGAGGCTTTTATGCCCGTTACCCAAATGTTGGAGCTAATTTCTTTTGAAGATATAAATACACGACCTTCAAACTTACCTTATTCATTTTATGAACTGTTTTTTCATGTAGTCTTTACACAGAAGGATATTGTGAAATTTAGCTGTTCGGATGATTATACAAAACCTAAATGGCCCGAATATTATTGGCCAAGGGAAAAAGTATGTAAATCTAAAGAAGATTGGAAGAGCCTAAAAGCTGAATACACAGCAGATCGAGAACGACTTAAAGATTTTCTTTTAGATGGTTCCAATAACTTAACCGAAGCAGTTAAAAACGGAAAAGATGAACAAACGCTGTTAAGGGAAGCCTTATTGGTTATTGAGCACACTGCCTACCATACAGGACAAATGATGGTGGTTTTAAGACTATTGAATTTGCACTAAAGGGTTTATAGTTTTTATAGTTAAAGAATTCGATAATTACTGTACTATATTATTATGGCAAGGATAGAAAGATTTGAAGATTTGGAAGTTTGGCAGCATGCAAGAATAATTTGCCAATTTGTTGAAGAGCTATTTCAAACCACAGGGATTGTAAATAACTATAGACTTAGAAATTAAATGGTAGGGAGTTTTGGCTTAATAATGGATACCATTGCGGAAGGCTTTGATAGGGATGGAAACAAGGAGTTTATAAACTTTGTAAGTTTCTCAAAAGGTTCTGCATCAGACCTGAAGTCTCAAACCTTTAGGGCATTCGATAAAATACTTATTACAGAAGAACAATTCAACAAACTTATTAATATGTGTGAGTTGGAAAAAAATAAAATAGGCGCCTTTATGTACTATTTTAAAAAATCAGAAATAAAGGGACAAAAAATCAAGAGAAATTAATCTCAACAACAAACTATAAACTATTAACAACAAATATCCATGTCTGACGATAAAAAAGTAATCTTTTCAATGTCTGGGCTAACCAAGACTTACCAAAGTGCCCAAACTCCAGTTTTAAAAAATATTTATTTAAGCTTTTTCTACGGTGCCAAGATTGGTATTCTTGGTCTAAACGGAAGCGGAAAATCTACTTTGCTCCGCATTATTGCAGGCGAAGAAAAAAACTACCAAGGCGATGTGGTGTTCGCACCAGGATATTCGGTAGGCTATCTCGAACAAGAGCCAAAACTCGACGAAACCAAAACTGTTTTGGAAGTTGTTAAAGAAGGTGTTCAGGAGGTTGTTGATGTTTTAGACGAATACAACAAAATCAATGATATGTTCGGTTTGCCAGAGGTTTATGAAAACCCCGCCAAGATGGACGAGTTGATGGATAAACAAGCAAAACTTCAAGACAAAATTGACGCTACCAATGCGTGGGAATTAGACACAAAACTTGAAATTGCAATGGATGCGCTTCGTACTCCCGATCCAGATAAATTGATTGGCGTATTGTCTGGAGGAGAAAAACGTCGCGTTGCTTTATGCCGACTGTTGTTAAGAGAACCAGATATACTCTTACTCGATGAGCCTACAAACCACTTGGATGCTGAAAGTGTACATTGGTTAGAACATCACCTTTCAGAATATAAAGGAACGGTGATTGCAGTAACGCACGATAGATATTTCCTGGATAATGTGGCAGGATGGATTTTAGAGTTGGACAGGGGAGAAGGTATTCCGTGGAAAGGAAACTACTCTTCTTGGTTGGACCAAAAGTCAAAACGTTTGGCACAAGAATCTAAACAAGCTGGGAAACGACAAAAAACGTTGGAACGAGAGTTAGAATGGGTTCGACAAGGAGCGAAAGGGCGTCAGACTAAGCAAAAAGCACGTTTACAGAATTATGATAAACTCTTGAGTCAAGATCAAAAGCAACTCGATGAAAAGTTGGAAATATACATTCCTAATGGCCCACGTTTGGGAACAAATGTTATTGAAGCGAAAGGAGTTGCAAAAGCGTATGGCGATAAGTTGCTGTACGATGACCTGAACTTCAAATTACCCCAAGCAGGAATTGTGGGAATAATTGGGCCAAATGGTGCTGGTAAAACCACTATTTTTAAAATGATAATGGGTGAAGAAACACCTGATAAAGGATCGTTTGAGGTAGGGGAAACAGCTAAGATTGCATATGTAGATCAAAACCACAGTAATATTGATACCAACAAAACTATTTGGGAGAACTTCAGCGATAGCCAAGAATTAATAATGATGGGCGGTAGACAGGTGAATTCCAGAGCATATTTGAGCCGCTTCAACTTTAGTGGAAGTGAGCAAAATAAAAAAGTGTCTATGCTTTCTGGGGGAGAACGAAATAGACTCCATTTGGCTATGACCCTAAAAGAAGAAGGAAACGTATTGTTGTTGGATGAACCTACAAACGACTTAGACGTTAATACACTTCGAGCCCTAGAAGAAGGTTTGGAGAACTTTGCCGGTTGTGCAGTGGTAATTAGCCACGACCGTTGGTTTTTAGACCGTATTTGTACGCATATTTTAGCTTTTGAAGGAAACAGTGAAGTGTATTTCTTTGAAGGTGGATTTAGTGATTATGAAGAAAATAAAAAGAAGCGATTAGGCGGGGATTTAATGCCGAAGCGAATTAAATACAGAAAACTTATTCGATAAAATTATGTGGAAAAATATATTGATTATAGCAATGGTATGCACCTTTATCTCTTGCGGAAGCAGTAAAAAAGGAGTGAATACATCTAAAGAATCTAAGGAAATCGTTTTAGGAAATGAATCGCTTTCCTATAATAGTCTGGGTAATGGAGTGGCCTTAATTTCGTTGAAGTTATACGATAACAATACTTTTAAATTCGACTTTAAAAGTATTCCGCAGCCCGAAACTGACGAAAAAGCGGTGCTGATTTCTGAAAAAGGAACCTATACTTCTGAAGGAGCTTGGAAAATATTAAACTTCAAAAATCCTAAATTTTCTCTTGCCGCTATTTTTGATACTGATTTTGCACAAGGAAAAGAGTTTAAAGTTCTCGACGAAGAGAATGTAAAAATTAATACAGCCAAAAAATCACTCTCTATTTGGGGAGTGGTTTGTGAAAAATAACAGGGACGTAGGAAAACGAAATCGAAATCGAAAACGAAAAGGAACTCATTAGTCGTCCGGAAATATTGAGGTTATTTGGAATTTGGAGCTTGAATTTTGGAGTTTTCCAAGTGGTATCTTTCAATTATTTCTTCGGAAGCTTTGATTGTTTTTTTAGCCCACGCCATTTCTATTTCAGGAATTTCTTCATCGGAAAGTTGCCATTTTACATCACTTTGCTTTACTCTTGAGACTACGCTTTGTAAAATTATGGCTGCAGAAACAGAAATATTTAGACTTTCGGTAAATCCGTACATTGGAATTTTTAAAAAACCGTCAGCTGCATTCATCACAGTATCACTTAATCCATCGTTTTCCTTTCCGAAGAAAAAGGCGCTTTTTTTAGTAACGTCAAATTCGTGAAGCATTGTGGAATCGTTGTGAGGCGTAGTGGCAATAATTTGATAACCGTTATCTCTTAGTTTACTGATACAGTCTTTGGTTGAATTATACCTGTTGAAAGTCACCCATTTTTGCGCTCCCATCGCAATTTCCTTATCAATTCGCTTGCTGACGCGTTCTTCCACCACGTGCAAATCCTGAATCCCAAAAACATCGCAAGTCCGCATAACTGCACTGGCGTTGTGAAGTTGGTAAACGTCTTCGGTAACAACGGTAAAATGACGCGTTCTTTCAGAAAGCACTTCTTTAAAACGTTGTTTTCTGCTCTCGGTTAAATAAGTTTCTAAGTATTTTAATAATTCTAAATCCAATTTGCTAGGGGTTACTGTGTTATAAGTTAACTGAGTTGTTGGGCCAATGGCTGTTCCCTCAATGTCTCAGTCATTCACTAAATGCTGCTAAGATAAAAGTTATTGCCTATTTATCAATATTTTTCAGCAAGTTAGTACTTAATTTTGCCTAAAGTAAGATTTGTTCGCAGGCTAAAGTATCGTTTTAATTTAGTCCAACCTTGCTGAATAACCCTGCGCTTCAGCTCGGGAAAAAAAAGGACAAAAGCTATAGGCTTAAGTCAAATTTCATCCGTAGTTGAGATAGCTTTTTGTAGTAATAATGTATCCTTTCGACCTATTTCACACAACGCAATTAGATTATTTGGCTGGTAATAACTAACTTAGTAATTTAATATCTTAAAAACTATAAAATTGAAAATAGCAGTGCTCACAGGAGCTGGTGTAAGTGCCGAAAGTGGAATTAAAACATTTAGGGATAGCGACGGCCTTTGGGAAGGTCACGATGTAATGGAAGTGGCTTCACCAGAAGGATTTGCTCGAAACCCAAAAGCCGTTTTGGAATTTTATAACCAGCGTAGAAGACAACTTTTAGCTGTACAACCTAATGCAGCACACAAGGCCTTGGCAGGTTTGGAGAAAATGCACGAAGTAACCATTATTACTCAAAATGTAGACGATCTTCACGAACGAGCGGGTAGTACGAATGTAATTCATCTACACGGAGAGTTGCTCAAAGCTAGATGTTCGGTTAATGAAAACCTTGTTTTAGATTGGAAACAGGATTTAAACCTCGGCGATCTTTCCGATGGTAATCACCAACTTAGACCACATATTGTTTGGTTTGGCGAAATGGTTCCTATGATTGAAGTAGCAGCAGAAGTTGTTGAAAAAGCAGACGTCATTATTATTGTTGGAACATCAATGCAGGTATATCCAGCCGCAGGTTTGGTTCAATATTCAAAACCCAGTTCAACTATATATTTCATAGATCCAAATCCATCTATTTCTGAAACTAAGCGAATTAAAGTTTTTTCTGAAAAAGCATCAACGGGTGTTCCAAAAGTTGTAGAACTTTTAAAATAGAAAAGCTATGCTTCCGAAAGATTTAGAAGAAAAACTAAGGGAGGTTGACAGTAGTCAAGTAAAAAGGCGAGAAATGGTTTCTTGGATTCTTCGAAATAAACCTCATTATGTGCGTGAAATGCTACAATGGACTTTTAATGAGGAAAGTGAATTTCTTGTAAAATCCTGTCGGATATTAGAGGATATTTGCGAGCGAAGACCAGAGGCTTTCTTTAAATATATGTATCTGTTTTTTGAACAACTACCAAGTATAAACAATGATATAGCCCTTCGCTCCTGTGCTAATATTTGTAAAATGTTGTGCTATAATCACTATATTTTGAAATATAAATATTTTAGGAATATACTGAATAAAAACCAGCGAAAAGTAATGGCGGCTTGTTGTTTTGATTGGCTCATTACAGATCAAAAGGTTGCCTGCCAAGCTCAAGCAATGGACTGCCTTTTATATCTAGGGAAAGATAAAACGGGAGCTTGGATTTATCCTGAATTGATCGCTATTCTTAACAGGGATGCGCCAAATAAAAGTCCTGGATATCAAGCTAGAGCTAGGAAAGTTTTGAAATGAATTTCATAAATTCAAATTCACTTATTAAATTGTTTAAAGGAAAAAACACCCCTTTTTCACCTGTCGAATTTGTAGTATTCTAAATAGGGGTGAGGTGTGTTGTTTATTGAATGTAGAATTGCTTGCATACCCATTACGCTAAATGTAATTCCATTTCCTCCAAAACCCAAAATGTAATGTTGTTTGCTTTGTGGGTCTTCTTTTCCAAAATATGGGAGTCCATCTTTTGTTTCACCAAAAGTGCCAGCCCAAGAATAATCAAGGATAAAAGGGATTTCTGGAAAACATTTTGCAAAGGCTTTAGTTAATTCTGATTCCTTTTTATAAAGAAGCGCATCTCGACGCTTGGCATTTTTAAAATCGCGATCCCCGCCACCCATCATAATACGCCCATCATCTGTGCTTCTAAAATATAGGTAAGGCGAATCAGTATTCCAATACATCTTGTTTTTAAAGGCATTCGGAATCGTATCAAATACTTTAGCCCCTTAATAGTTCGGAGTGATATTTTAAATTTCAAAACTAATATATTTGAGATATGAAATACAAGAAATGGACTTTAAAGGAGAAG
>NZ_FNNS01000047.1 GCF_900106795.1 Aequorivita viscosa
ATTGTAAACAATATTGGGGTTGCTGATATTTTCATTTATGAAGACGATAACGGTCAACCAGGAAATTTAATTACTTCATTTGACGATGTTACACCGACATCTCAAACTTTAGTAAGTAATAACTTTAACCTGCCGTGGTATGAGGTAGTATTAGACCTACCTACTTCGATAACCCTCGAGGGACTTACAGGCGGGTCTAAATATTGGATAGGCTTAACAACTACTGTAGGTTCTGGTGGTGGAAGCAATAACTTCTGGGAAATTAAAACTAATGGCACTACGGCTTTCACGCACACTTCTATAGATCAAGGTGCTACGTGGACTATTAGTCCATCTGGATTTGATGGAGTTTTTCAAGTTATTGGACAATGTAGTGGCGAAGTAATAATTCCAGACGACTACTGTACAGTAGCAGTTGAAACTTCAGTTGCTCCAATTACTCAAGTTACTTTTGCCGGAATAGCGAATACTACTTCTGCTGAAACTTCATCGCCGGCACAAGAATACTTTTTAAATATTGAAGGTACTGTAAATCAAGGTGACGCATATGTAATCTCGGTGGAAGGGAATACAGATGGAGATTTTGCCAGTTATTTCTCAGCTTTCATCGATTGGAATCAAAATGGAATCTTAGATGATTCTGGTGAAGTATATGAAATAGGATCAATCACTAATTCCACAGGTAGCGACGGGCAAACAGCTACAAGTACTATTATTATTCCATTTCACGCTGAAATTGATCAGACTAGAATGCGTATAATCAAATCACGAGACGCCTATTCATTAAACCCTTGTAGCTCAATCAATATTGGACAAGCAGAAGATTATACGCTAAATATTTCTGAAGTTATAGATACCTATTGTGAGGTTGAAGTTTCTATAACCGTAGAACCTATAACGAAAGTCTCTTTTGCAGATATAGAAAATGTAACCTCGGCAGATTTATCTGCTCCTGGTCACGAATATTTTTTAACAATTGAAGGGAACGTTGAACAAGCCAGTTCTTATAATCTTACCGTAGAAGGAAACACTATCGGTGATAATACTCACTATTTCACGGCTTTTATAGACTGGAATCAAAACGGAATTTTGGATGATGCAGGTGAGGTATATGAAATTGGTGAAATTACAAATTCTACTGGTACAGATGGACAACAAGCTACTACGACTATTGAAATTCCACTAGATGCCTTAGTTGGAAATACGCGAATTAGAATCATCAAATGGCATTTCGATTACCCTATTGACCCTTGTGAAACAATTGCGTTTGGGCAAGCAGAAGACTACACTTTAAATGTCTCTGAATATATTAATCCGTATTGCGAAGTAGTAATTTCAGAAACCGTAACTCCTATTACAAATGTTACGTTTGCAGGTATAGACAACCCTTCTACTGCCGATACAGATGCTCCTGCTCATGAGCTTTTTGTTGACATTCATGGCACTGTTGCTTACGGCAACGAATACGCAATTAGCTTGGAAGGTTTTACGGACGGTAATAACACACATTACTTTACAGCATTTTTTGACTGGAATCAAAATGGTGTTTTAGATGACGCTGGTGAAGTTTATCAACTTGGCACTATTACTAACTCTACTGGAACAGATGGTATTAAGTTGGTAAAGAGAATTGAAGTTGCTGCAGATGCTTTAGAAGGTGAAACGCGGATGAGAATAATTAAAAGTGCCGAAGGCTTTCCGCTTGATCCATGTGGAGAATACACTTCAGGACAGGCAGAAGATTACAGTTTTAGCATTGTTGAATACTGCACACCCGATATTGCGTTAAAAGCGCCAATAACTAGAGTGGTTTTTGCTGGAATAGACAACACCTCTCCTTCCGATCCTTTTACAGCTCCAGCATACGAACCTTTCTTAGATATTGAAGGAAATGTGGTAACTGGTGAAACCTACGATGTAACATTACAAGGAAATCCGATATGGGATCTGTGTTATACAATTTTTATTGACTGGAATCAAAACGGTGTGTTAGATGACGCGGGAGAAGTTTACCAAATAGATTGTGTTTATTCAATTCCTGCAGGAGATCAAGGAGCACTTGCTCATGGAACTGTTGAAGTTCCCGAAGATGCAGTAGTAGGAGCTACAAGAATGCGAGTAATAACTACATCTGATAGTCTGACAGACGATGGATTTCCGTATGATCCTTGTGGCTTTTATTATTATGCACAGGCAGAAGACTACACTATAATTGTAAGGGACAACCCTCTTCCTACTTGTTCAATTGAATGCCCCGAAGATATTTCGGTTCAAATTCCAGTAGGACAATCGAGCAGCGTTGTAACATATGCTGTTACATACGATTGTGACAACTCAGATAATATATCATTAGAGTTGACTGAAGGTATTTCTTCCGGTTCAGAATTTCCTGTAGGCGTCACTACAGTGAGATACAACGTTGAGATGGATGGTGAAGTTATTAATTCTTGTGAATTTACAGTAACTGTTGAAGATGTGCTATCAACGGGAGATTTGCAAGAAGATACTTTTAAAGTATATCCAAATCCAGTGGTTGATTTACTAAATATCTCTGCTTCTAAATCTATAAATACGGTTCAGATTTTCGATCTTTCAGGTAAAAAGGTTCTTGATATTAACTCTGGAAAAAGAACAGATATAATTGACTTCTCTAGACTTACGACGGGTGTTTATCTAGTAAAATTAATTTCGGAAGATGCCGTTAATGTCATTAAAGTAATTAAAATGTAATTAGTTTTTTTCATTACTTTGGTTAGTAATTAGTGAAAACTCCCCGAGGACAATCTTTGGGGAGTTTTTTTTGCGACCTCCTTGTCAAATTACATATTTAAATAAGGGAAACAGACTCTTATGACCTTACTATTAAGGTAAGAGTAATAATGTTGTACCATAAAAATTAGTTAACTTGATAAAAGGTACAGGAAATTGTAAAATGTGCGAATTAGCACTCCAAGATTTCTTTTAGTTGTAATAGACAGGATCATGTTTAGTTTTTAAGAATTTGAAAAATTGTTGATTGAAACAGCACAATTTCATTCAGATGAAAAAGAATAGAGAACTACGGTATAAAAAACTATTATAAGGATATTAATTATTCTGTATTTCAGAAACTCATTTACTTATAAAAGGATAACTCTAAATCACATATTTTAGGTATGCAATTATAGCTTATAGATTTATGGGATAAATATCTGATTATTTAGAATTAGCTATTTTAATATCTTACTAGGCTAGAAATAGCTAAAAAACCTGTAAAGAGTACATGTTGAGTATGTGGTTTTTTGGCTAAATTCATTATTACTTCTATAATTGTTTTCTAAAATATCTCTACAACTTTCCATAAAAAACCTACAACCAAACTATGAGAAAACTGCATAAATTTGTTTTTCTATTTCTATGTTTAGCAATATCGATTGCTGGACACAGTCAAGATAGAAACTTGCAAAAAAACAAATCATTCGATGCCATTTCCATTACAGATAGGCAAAACACTCCCTCCTATATTGAGAAAAAAGAAGACCTGCCTTCCTTCAAAAAAACTGTTAACTCATCAACGGCTTATTCTCATCAAAACAGGCTAGTTTACTGTGAACCTAATTTTAGTAGTTGTAGTTCTGACCACATTAACAAAGTTATTTTTGCTGGTATAAATAACGACAGTGAATGTGGTACAGGACATAATGACTATACAGACCAGGTAGGTTTAGTTGTAACTGGAGAAACCTATACCATTTCAGTAAGGAATCAAGCACTGTCATCACAAAATGTATTTGCTTATATAGATTGGAATCAAAACGGCATTCTCAATGATGCCGGAGAGGTCTATACCATAGCAAACAATGCACATCACAGTGGCCCACATACCCAAGAAATTGCGATTCCTCAAGATGCAGTACTTGGAGAAACAAGGATGAGGGTTGTCCTTCAATGGAATAATACAAATGCAAATCCGTGTATTGTCTATGGCACTGGTGAATCTGAAGACTACACCCTAAATGTAGTAGATGAGATTCCTAATTTACCTTTGGATTGCACACAATTGGTTCCTTCCTTATACCCTTTTACTGGTGGTTTCTTTATTGGTGATAGAAATCAGCGATTAGCCGTTGACATAGATGTACTTCCCGAAAGCACTTTTGCACTAAACACTGTTAAAATTCAAACTTTAGGCCAAGCTTCAACTTTCGATCTAGTTTTTCACGACAATGTTGATGGACTACCTGGAACACCCGATATAACTTTAAATAACGTTAACATTGTTAATGAGGAGTTTTTAGGATCGGGACAAGATTACGAATATTATATATACACTCTAGACGTTTCTTCAAACAATATATTATTTGAAGGCGATCAAGATGGCATTAAAGTATGGATGGAAGTAATTTCTGACGCTATAGGTTGGAATAATACAAACAGTACAACACTTGGAAGTTTTGCGGCTTATTCACATGATGATTCAGATGGGTGGAACTTTACAGATAGAGAGTTTGTTTATGAATTAATTGGAATTTGCACAGGGAGCCAAATTCAAGACTTACCAAACAATGCTTGTTCAAACGCTATTCCAATTAATTGTGGAGATTTAGTAACAGGCACAACAGTTGGCGCCGATGATTTTGGTGGAAACTTATCGCCAGATGTGTTTTACTCGTATACAGGTAGTGGCCAAGCGGAGAACATTTCAATTTCATTATGCGTTGGAACGGAATATGACACGCTAATTAGAGTTTTTTCTGACTGCTCCTTAGCTAATGAAATTACATTTAATGATAATTTCTGTTATGCACGATCTGTCGTCAACTTTGTTTCTGATGGCGTATCAACATATTATATCATGATTGAAGGATCTTATGCTTCAGAGTTTGGAGACTTTACATTATATGCAAGTTGTCAGACAATTCCTCCTCAAAATGAAACTCCCGCACACGCTGTTGCTTTGGAATGTGGTGACCGAGTTCAAGGTAACAATGTAAATGCCAGTAATATCGCAGGTAACCCAGCTGGAGACGTTTTTTATACTTATACGGGAAATGGTATTGAGGAAGACATAACCGTTTCCTTATGCAGTGTTTTTACTAGTTACGATACTGAAATTCGAGTTTATGACGACATAAGCCTATCTAATCTAGTAGGCTTTGCGGACGACGATTGTGGCTTATTCTCACAGGTAACTTTCTATTCTGATGGAGAAACTACATATTACATTATGATTGAAGGGTCTGAAATTGAAGAGGGCAACTTTGACCTACGAGTATCTTGTTGGGACTACACCCCTTATTGCAGCCCATTAAATTTCGTTTTTGTGGAACCTATCACCAACGTGGAAATAGCCGATATCGCTCATAGAAGTAGCGCAGAACCAACCAGTCCTCCACATGAGGTATTTACCGATATAATTGGAAACTTGAATCAAGGTGAAACTTATGAAATAACCTTGGAAGGTTTTACAGGGGCAGATGGCGAATGGAATAACTTCTTTACTGTTTTTATTGATTGGAATCAGAACAACGTGTTTAATGATACAGGCGAAATGTACGAGATAGGTTCCATCTTTGATTCTTCAGGGACAGATGGCAACCAATTAATGGGATCAATAACAGTGCCCCAAGACGCTGAAATAGGTTCTACTGTAATGAGAGTCCTTAAAGCTTATGATACATCCCCAATAGATCCCTGTTCAGACTATGGCTATGGTCAAGTAGAAGATTATACTATCAATGTTTTGGATGCATTAGGAAATGATGATTTTACTCTAAATAAAATTACATACTTCCCTAATCCCACTGAGAATGAAATAAATATTAAGAGCGATTTACCACTTTCTAAAATTACTATATATGACATCGCAGGGAAAGTAATTCAAGTAATTAAACCAGATTCAAACAACGTTCAGCTAGACTTATCATACCTCTCTAACGGAATCTATTTAGCAAAAGTAATTACAAAACAAGAAGTTCAAACATTTAAAATTATTAAAGAGTAAAAATTCACTAACCTAATTCATAACTAATATGAAATCTATTTATCTCTTTCTGGCCCTAACAGTTCCTATATTGAGTTTTGGGCAATCTACACCGTGTAGTATAGACAATTCCGGAAACAACTTTGAGAATGCTGAATTTGGGTTAGACATAAAGTATATCGCTAATGATTTTGATGTGGTGGAAGGAACCGTTTTAGAGATAGAAAAAGTAAAACCAACGATTGTCAATAATATTGGAACTGCTGATATATTTATTTATGAAGACAATAACGGCAAACCAGGAACACTCATTACTTCGTTTCAAAGTGTAGCTCCAACTTCACAGACCCTGGTTAACAATAAATTTGGTCTTCCTTGGTATGAAGTTGAGTTAACTTTACCTAGTACTGTTTCCCTTATTGGTTATACAGGAGGATCAAAATACTGGTTAGGGCTTATTGTAACAATGGGTTCAGATGCGGGAAGCGCCAACTTTTGGGAAGTAAAGACTAACGGCTCTACAGTCTTCACCCATTCATCTGTTGATCAAGGTACCTCGTGGACTCCTAGTCCATCTGGATTTGACGGGGTATTTGAAATTAGTGGTGAATGTAGTATTCACGTACCTGTACCAATAGGATTTTGTGAAATTATAGAAGAAGGAAATAACTTTGAAAATGCAGAAATAGGCTTAAATTCAAAGTATATAGCTAACGATTTTGACATTGAAGAGGGAACCATCATGGAATTAAACAAAATAATTCCAACTATTGTCAACAACATTGGAGTTGCAGATATATTCATTTATGAAGATAATAATGGACAACCAGGCACCCTTATTACTTCATTTCAAGATGTTGTACCAACTTCACAAACACAGGTAAGCAGTAACTTTAGTCTTCCTTGGTACGAAGTTGAACTAGAACTACCAACCGCCGTAACGCTTGAAGGCCTCCCAGGAGGATCAAAATACTGGATAGGTCTTTTTGTTACTGCAGGTTCAGATGGAGCAAGCAATAATTTCTGGGAAATAAAATCAAACGGAACTACCGCTTATATACATACATCTGTTGACCAAGGTGCTACTTGGATTGCTAGTACTT
This sequence comes from Aequorivita viscosa, assembly GCF_900106795.1. Lineage (GTDB taxonomy): Bacteria > Bacteroidota > Bacteroidia > Flavobacteriales > Flavobacteriaceae > Aequorivita > Aequorivita viscosa. The sequence goes on from NZ_FNNS01000047.1 coordinate 7,066, forward strand.
CTAATTATGATGGGGTATTTCAAGTTTCAGGAATTTGCAGCAATGTAGAAACAGAACCAACGGAACCTTGCGAAATTATAGAGTTAGGAAACAACTTTGAAAATGCGGAGTTCGGCCTAAATCTAAAATACATTGCCAACGACATTGATATTGCCGAAGGTATAACAATGGAAATAAATAAAATACTACCCACCCTAATCAACAACATCGAAACAGCGAATATATTTATATATGAAGACAACAACGGTCAACCAGGAACACTTATTACTTCATTTCAGAATGTTACCCCTACTTCACAAACCCAAGTGAGCAATAATTTTAACCTTCCTTGGTATGAAGTAGCATTAGATTTACCAAATAGTGTATTGCTTGAAGGTCTCGCTGGTGGATCTAAATACTGGATAGGACTTAAGACTACACTTGGATCTGGTGGTGGAAGTGCCAACTTTTGGGAAGTAAAATCTAATGGAGATACAGCCTTCACGCATACTTCGCTAGACCAAGGTGCTACCTGGACTCCTAGCACATCTGGATTTGATGGCGTTTTTCAGGTATTTGGAGTTTGTAGTGAAGAAGAGCCAGAACCAATTGGTGCCTGCGAAATTATTGAAGCAGGAAATAACTTTGAAAATGCAGAAGTAGGATTAAACACAAAGTATATAGCTAATGACTTTGACATTGAAGAAGGTGTAACCATGGAAATAAATAAAATAACACCTACAATAATCAATAACATTGAGGTGGCTGACATATTTATTTATGAAGATAACGATGGACAGCCGGGAAACCTTATTACCTCTTTTCAGGATGTTGTACCAACCTCACAAACTCAAGTAAGTAGTAACTTTAGTCTCCCTTGGTATGAAGTAGAATTAGAATTGCCTAGTTCGGTCTCTCTGGCAGGTCTGTCGGGAGGATCAAAATACTGGATAGGACTTTT
>NZ_FNNS01000016.1 GCF_900106795.1 Aequorivita viscosa
GGATCGTATTTTTCAGTCATGCTTGGGGTGATCCCATTATCGTCCAATAATTTTTGATAGTCATTTGAGCAATATTGCAATCCCCTGTCAGAGTGGTGTATTAATGGGTACTCTCTTTGTTTTCGATTGTTCAGAGCCATTTCCAATGCTTTTACTGAACCATCCACAGAAAGTGAGGTCGATACATTATACCCTACGATTTTTTTTGAATATGCGTCCGTAATCAATGCCAGATACGATGGATTGGCTCTGGTCCCTACATATGTTATATCGCTTACCCATACAGAATCTGGGCTTTCTATATCCAATGTGCTTACAAGATTTTTATGTTTTCTAAATCGATGGTGCGAGTTTGTTGTAATATGGTACCGTCTTTTTGGAGTTATCAGCATATGGTTAGCGCTTAATATTCTAAAGAGTTTATCCCTCCCGACTTTAAGGGGTGACAATTGATCTTTAAGTAAAAAATATAGTTTTTTACCGCCCAACCTGGGCATAATCATTCGGACCTCCCTCACCATCGCTATTACCTTTTGAGCAATGGACTGTTTATGCAGTCTAGTCTTTTTTGATCTATAATAAACCTGTCTGTTTACCCCGAGCAAATCACAGGTGGAAACTACTGTTTCTCTGTGCTCTTCTTTGAAGAGGTCGATAAGTCGGGTGTGTAATTTTTTCTGATATCTATTTGATATTCCTTTTCAGCCAAATCTACAAGCATATCAAATATTATCGCTTTCTTATCAGCACGCTCGGCTAGATGTTCGGCCCTGGCCTTCTGTTTTTCGAGCAGCTTGACCTTGGCCTCCAGTTCGAGTATTCTTTGTTCGGGAGTCTTTGACATTGTTATGGGAGCTTGGTTTTCCCAATCAAAGTTACCATATTTCTGTAACCATTTTCTCACGGTTGAATCCCCTTGGATACCATACTTGGTCTTTGCTTCGCTTTTTGTAAGAACACCTTGTTCTATTTCTTGAATTAACTGGAGCTTAAAAGAAAGTGAGTAGTCTTTTTGGGTACGTTTCCTATACCCACTGTTTTCTGATGTTTTCATTACTCTAAGGTTTTAGTGTATCGCTATTTCAGGACGGGACAATCCCCAAAAATAAAAAGCGGTTCCCGAGGGAGCCGCTCTTCCAACTTTTAACCAATACTACGAAGTGTATTCTACTTTTCAGGTCGAAACCTCCCCCATATATTACGTGAATATCATTTCCAGTTTATTAATAAAACATAAACGGTATTAACCAACCAAAAATCTGAATAGAATGTAGTTAGAATAAGGAATCTTAAATGAAGTTTAAAGCATAAACAAGTAGTAGGAGAAATGGTGGAACAGGAGAGAAGTCGTAATATAAACAAAAGTTACATTAGACCAATTTAAGCATCTTACCCTTTCTTCTATATTCTATGGTGATAATATCTTGTAATCTTCAGTTAAGGCTGAGTTGTGGTTTTCCGCCATTTAATATTACAACCCATACTAGGCTTTTGATCTTTCCGCTGTGGGTTGTTATTCAAAATATTATCTAAAGCCTCGCGAAGGTCACGCCCGTTTACTGGAATACCATTCCCAGGTCTGGAGTTGTCTAACTGTCCGCGATAAACAAGCTTTAGTTCAGCGTCAAAAAGATAGAAATCGGGAGTGCAGGCAGCATCGTAGGCTTTTGCTACTTCTTGAGTTTTATCATATAAGTACGGAAATGGATACCCAACACGTTGCGCGGTTCGCCACATTTCGATTGGGCTATCTTCTGGATACTTTTCAACATCATTGCTGCTAATGGCTACAAATCCAAAACCTGTAACTCTATAATCATTACAGATGCGCACTATTTCATCATTCACGTGTTTAACAAAAGGGCAGTGATTGCAGATAAACATTACTACAGTTCCTTTTTCACCGCGGACGTCCTTTAAGGAAACCGTATTCAAGCTAACTGCATCTAGCAAAGTGAAATCAGGTGCAATAGTATTTAAAGGAAGCATTGTGGATTCAGTATCGGCCATTTTTAAATATAATTTTGATTTTAAATTACGGTTTAAAGTTACAAATTTTGAATGGTTAATATGAGGTTGATTCGTAAGCATATAAACTTTTCTAAGTCTTCATGCCATATTTATTTGTGCTAAATAAAATTTAAATCTTTGCTAGTGAAGAATAACTCTATTAACTTTAAAAATTAAATCAATTATTATGAAAAATTCTTATTCATCACTTTCGGTGGCAATCGAAGATTTACAAAATAAAGGTTATTCTGAAGATTTCAATCTTATAGCCGATGGAATTGAGTCAAAATCCTTAAAAAAAGAGTGGAAGGCAGGCGAATTAGAGGTCGTTAAATTCTACCGTTTTGAAGGAATGACCGATCCTGGAGATAACACAATTCTATATTTAATAGAAACCCAAGACGGAAGAAAAGGATTGCTTGTTGATGCTTATGGTGCAGAACGCGGTGCAATTTCCTCAAAAATGATTCAAAAACTTTCTATTAGACACGATGAATAATCTCTCTTGGGAAGATTTTGAAAAAGTAGAAATGCGGGTCGGCACTATTTTAGAAGTCAATGATTTTCCTGAAGCCCGAAACCCGTCCTTTCAACTCCTAATAGACTTCGGAAGTGAGATAGGGCGTCGCAAAACATCTGCCCAGATTACTTCACTTTATTCAAAGGAAGAATTGATAGGCAAACAAGTTATTGCTGTTGTGAATTTTCCTAAAAAACAAATAGCCAATTTTATGAGCGAATGCCTGGTTTTGGGTGCCGTAGATGGAAAAGACGTTACACTCCTGCAGCCAAGTAAGGATGTTGTTAATGGATTGCGGGTTTTATAGGTTTCTTATTGTTAATTCGCTCACTAATTTCTTTAATTAAATGCTAAGAGTTTAATTTATTAATACATTGTTAATTTGGTTTAAATTTCTTTCTACCAATGAGATAGGAGGTGTCAGCAATATAAAAAAACCGTTTACAAATTTTATGCAAACGGTTTTTTATTATTTATAGAATAGATCTATTTCTTTTCAATCCATTTTCTTGCATTAACTAAGGCTTCAACCCAAGGAGAAACTTTGTCATCCTTTCTATCTTGTGGGTAATATGCCCAGTTCCAAGGGAACGTAGAACGCTCTAAGTGAGGCATCATTACTAAATGGCGACCTGTTTTATCAGTCATCATAGCAGTGTTGAAATCACTTCCGTTTGGATTTGATGGCAATTTATCATAACCGTATTTTGCAACAATATTGTAGTGGCTTTCCTCTTTTGGGAAACTGAATTTTCCTTCCCCGTGAGCCGACCAAATTCCTAATGTGCTTCCTGCCATTGAAGATAACATCACAGAATTATTCTCCTGAATTTTTACCGAAGTAAACACACATTCAAATTTATTGGTATCGTTATGAAGCATTTTTGGTTTTTCTTCATCTTCAGGATTAAGTAATCCTAACTCCACAAATAACTGGCATCCGTTACAAACACCTAAGGATAATGTGTCGTCTTTAGCAAAGAAATTCTTTAATGCTTTATTCGCTTTTTCGTTGTAAAGGAAAGCTCCAGCCCAACCTTTTGCACTTCCTAAAACATCACTGTTACTAAATCCACCAACAGCAACTAAGAATTTTATATCCTCAAGATCTTCACGACCTTCAATAAGATCGGTCATATGCACATCTTTTACATCAAATCCTGCCAAGTGCATCATATAAGCCATTTCGCGCTCACTGTTACTTCCTTTTTCACGGATTACAGCTGCCTTGGGTCTCGACTGCGCTCGACCTGACAATGTCTCCTCGAGCGCAGTCGAGAGGTTGCCTGTGAAATTCTTTGGAAATTCGAAAGTTAATGGCTGATTTTTAAAATTGTCAAAACGTTCTTTAGCTAGTTCTGAACCGCTTTGATTTCGGTCTAATAAATATGAAGTTTCATACCAAGAATCACGCATTTCAGGAATGCTGAATGAAAGTTCTTCACTGTTATTTTTAATGGTTAGGGTTTCATTAGTTGTAACAGTTCCAATCTTTTTGAAATCGATATTATTTTCAGATAGAAGTTTTTCAACTGAAGTATCTTCCGAAGCTTGAATTACAAGACCTGCGTTTTCAGCAAAAAGAACTTTTACCATATCACGTTCACCTAAGTTTGAAAGGTCTAAATCTGCTCCAAGATTAAGGTTGGCAAAGCACATTTCTAATAAAGTAGTAATCAATCCACCTGAAGCAACATCGTGTCCAGCAAGAATTTTACCTTCTTTAATGAGTTCTTGTAGTGTATTGAAAACGGTTTTTACGTATTCAGCACTTTTTACATTTGGCGCTTCGTTTCCGATAGCGTTTAAAATTTGTCCAAAAGAAGATCCGCCTAGTTTAAAGTTGTCTTGAGATACATTGATATAGTAAATACTACCACCACCGTTCTGAAGAACAGGCTCAACTACTTTTTGAATATCGTTACAGTTTCCTGCAGCAGAAATAATTACGGTTCCTGGAGAAATAACCTCTTCGTTTTTGTATTTCTGCTTCATTGAAAGTGAATCTTTTCCGGTTGGAACGTTGATTCCTAAATCAATTGAAAAATCTGAAACAGCTTTAACAGCTTCATATAGTCTTGCGTCTTCACCTTCGTTATTACAAGGCCACATCCAGTTGGCTGAAAGTGAAACACTTTTTAAACCATCTTTTAACGGAGCCCAAACAATATTGGTTAGAGATTCGGTAATAGCATTGCGCGATCCTGCAGCAGGGTCTATTAAGGCTGTTAGCGGAGAATGCCCAATAGAAGTGGCTACGCCCTCTTTACCTTGATAATCTAAAGCCATTACACCGCAGTTGTTTAATGGTAATTGTAATTGCCCTACGGTTTGTTGTTTTGCAACACGACCCGTTACACAACGGTCAACTTTATTGGTAAGCCAATCTTTACAAGCTACAGCTTCTAATTGAAGAACTTGTGTAACGTACTCTTTTATTTTTGAAGCTTCGTAAACAGAGTTTTTATAGTTTCTATTTACGGTTTTGTCTTTCATTATTGTTTTTGGTGAGCTACCAAACATATCTTCAAGAGCAAAATCCATAGGTTTTTTGCCGTCTTTGTTTTCAAAACAGAAACGTTGGTCGTCTGTAACTTTCCCTACTTCGTACATAGGAGAACGTTCGCGGTCTGCAACTCTTTTAAGGTTTTGAATGTTTTTATCACCAATAACTAAGCCCATTCGCTCCTGGCTTTCATTCCCCATTATTTCTTTGTCGGATAGGGTAGGGTCGCCAATAGGAAGTTTGCTTATTTCTATACGTCCTCCAGTTTCTTCAACTAACTCACTTAAACAGTTTAAGTGTCCACCTGCACCGTGATCGTGAATAGAAACAATTGGATTATGGTCGCTTTCTACCATTGCTCGAATGGCATTGGCAGCGCGTTTTTGCATTTCTGGGTTACTACGTTGAATTGCGTTAAGTTCAATTCCGCTGCTAAATTCACCTGTATCTGCCGATGAAACTGCAGCACCACCCATTCCAATTCGGTAGTTATCACCACCTAAAATTACAATATTATCACCTTCTTGAGGCTTGTCTTTTATAGCTTGACTTGCTTTTCCGTAACCGATACCACCAGCAAGCATAATCACTTTATCGAAACCTAATTTACGAGCGTCTTCTTCGTGTTCGAAAGTAAGAACAGATCCAGCGATTAATGGCTGACCGAATTTGTTTCCAAAATCGGAAGCTCCATTACTAGCTTTAATTAAAATATCTAAAGGCGTTTGGTAAAGCCAATCGCGTTCTTTCATTCCTTTTTCCCAAGGCCTGTCCTGAACGGAGTCGAAGGGCTCATTGTTTAATCGTGAATATGAAGTCATATAAACCGCTGTTCCAGCAAGCGGCAATGAACCTTTTCCTCCTGCCAAACGATCGCGAATTTCACCTCCACTACCAGTTGCAGCACCGTTAAAAGGCTCTACTGTAGTTGGGAAGTTGTGCGTTTCAGCTTTTAATGAAATCACACTATCGAAATCTTTTTCTTCGTACCAATCTGGCTTATCTGCACTTTTTGGAGCCCATTGTTTTACCTTAGGTCCTTTTATAAAAGCTACGTTATCTTTATATGCCGAAACAATATCGTTCGGGTTTTCTGATGAGGTCTTTTTAATAAGTTTGAATAGGGAAGAAGGCATTTCTTTTCCATCTATTTCAAAAACACCGTTGAAAATTTTATGACGGCAATGCTCACTATTTACTTGGCTGAAACCAAAAACCTCACTATCGGTAAGCTTTCTACCTATCTTTTTTGATAAGTTTTCTAGGTATTCAACTTCTTCAGCATTTAGCGCTAAACCTTCTTTTTCATTGTATTCAGAAATATTTTCAATTTCTAAAATTGGTTCAGGTTGCACGTTAATATCAAAAAGCTCTTGATTTAGTTCCTGAAATTTTTGAGAAATCATAGGGTCGAAAGCCTCTTTTACAACTGAACTGTTGTGAAATTCCTCTATACGAATTACACCTTCAATCCCCATATTTTGAGTGATTTCAACGGCATTAGTACTCCAAGGCGTAATCATAGCTGCGCGAGGACCAATAAAAAAATCCGACGTGTTTGTGGACAGGACGGATTCCTCTAACTTAGCCTGATTGCCAAAAAGCCATTCCAGCTTTTTAGTATTTTCTTCTGAAATATTTGCGTGGGTTTGAACGGCAAATACGGTGTTTTCGGTATTCCCAAAAAAGTGAATCATCCTGAACTTTCTTTAAATGTTATTGAGCTGCAAAGGTAACTTATTTCGTGTAAAATATGATAGTGTGTTTACGAGGTTGTTAGAAGGATTTTAGCTTAATGAAAACCTTCCTTTTCATCTTGTTTAGAAACAGTGCCAAAAGATTAAAATGCAATCTGATTTACAATCTTTAAATCTTCATATATTAGTTCTTGTTTTTAGTCTTGGTTCCCGCCTCGACGACGGGCAGGCTTGGCTCTTGTAGCGCAGCGGCGGTTGCTGATCGAAGCCGAAATATCTTGTTGCTTTCTTTGGAAAACACTGAAAATCTTTAAATAAAAAAAAAGCGAATCCAGATGGACCCGCTTTTGGTTGTATTAGAAAATAATAAGGTTACTATTGAACCATTATCTTTTTAACAACGCGCTTTTCAGAAGCTATAAGTTCTACTAAGTACATTCCAGAATCTAAGTTAGAAACGTCGATACTTTTTTCAGAAGAATTGAAGGTATTGTGCATTACTTTTCTTCCTGAAATGTCATATACAGCATAGGTTTCAACAGGAGAAGAAGTATTGTCGCTTACCCAAACAACGTCCGAAGTTGGATTTGGATACACACTAATATAGTCTGCGGCAAAATCCTGCACTCCAATCATGTTCCAACGGTCTTCGGCTACTGGACCTCCCCAGATTATAGTTGCTAAGTATGGGTTGTCAATAAATGGATTTCTGTTTCCGTAGACATTTTCCAAATATGGATTTCTTTGGTCTTCAAATTCACTTACAGGATCTTCCACGTTCCACTGCAGATAAATTTGAAGCATATCGTTTCCGCTTTGCAAGCTACCCATTCCATTTAGGGAAGGTTTGCATCTGTCTCCGTAACGGGTGTACATATACATCATTATTCTAGCTACATCGCCTTTCCACTCGTCTCCTGGATAAAAGCCACCAGAAGAAGGTCCTGCAGTTCCTGAACCAGCGGCCATTTTTAAATTACCGCGGTTGTTATTCATACGTTGATCTGATGGGCGTAGGTTTTGAGGGTCGGCGATAATTCCGGTAGAGCCTGTCATGGCTGGATTTGCATTCGATCTAGCAAAAGTGTGCTCGCGGTTGTATTCGCAATTACCACCTCCAAAATTATTTTTATTACGGGTTCTGTCTGTAACACAATTTCCATCGTTGTCGTTATACCCATAAATTAGAAGTACGTTATTGCTATTGTTAGGATCTTTGTCAGTTATTTTCATAGTGTCCTTATTATCCCCATAATTGAAGGAAGAACTTGCATTGTCAATTTTATTCTGAAGTTCATAGTATAGGTCTTGACCAGTAAGTGTAAGGTCTACATCATTATAATATGGTTGTTGGGCGAATACAACTTGTATGCTAGCCAAAAAAAGTAGGGTAAATAATTTTCTCATCTTGAATTGATATTTGTTTTTAATGCGCCAGAAGGTTTGTCCAATTTATCTTTTGGCTTTGATTTTTGAAATTAAAGTGAAGGTAGCCTCGTTTGAAAGTAATAATTAGACTATTCTTTCTTCGACTTTTCTTTTTTCTGGAGCAAAGAAATATAAAATCCATCAAAACCACTTTTACTTGGCAGTATTTTTTCTTCTTTTAACAAAGAAAAATCTTTTCCTTCCTCTCTAGCTAAAAATGCTTTGACTTGCATTTCATTTTCAGAAGGCAGGATAGAACAGGTGGCATATACAAGTTCGCCTCCGGGTTTTACCATACGGGAATAGGAGTTAAGCAACTCTTTTTGAGTAGCGCGGATAGAATCTAAAAACTCAGGTTGTAGTTTCCATTTGGCGTCGGGATTTCTTTTTAAAACCCCTAATCCTGAACAAGGAGCATCGATTAATACTTTGTCTGCTTTTTCAATAAGCTTTTTTATAACCTTAGTTGAATCTATAACGCGGGTTTCGATGTTAAAAACATCGTTTCTTCTTGCGCGACGTTTCAATTCGATTAACTTGCTATCATAGATGTCCATTGCAATCAACTGCCCTTTATTTTCCATCATTGAGGCAATGTGCAAACTTTTTCCACCAGCTCCAGCGCAAGCATCAACAATGCGCATACCAGGTTTTGCATCTAGAATTTCTGCCACTTTTTGTGATGAAGCATCCTGAACTTCAAACAATCCATTTTTAAAAGCATCGGTAGTAAATACATTTGTACGCTCCTTTAGCTTTAATGCATACGGATATCCAGGTAATGTCTCGGTTTCAATTTCGAGATCGGCCAATTCATTTTGAAGGTTTTCAACGGTAGTTTTTAAAGTATTTACACGCAAAACAACATCTGCTTGTTGGTTTAAGGCTGCAATTTCCTTGTCCCATTTTTTTCCAAGTTCTTGTTCTCCTAGTTCATCCAACCAATCAGGAAGCGATTCACGATACTTTCTAATTTTTGATAATTCGTCAAACTTACCTTTAATTCGACGGGTAGGGGTGTCTTCAAATTGTTTCCAATCTGGAATTTTTATGCCGTTCAAGGTTGCCCAAACTGTAAATAGACGAAATAAATTAGGACGACTAAATGGTTCGCGAACCTCTGCAATTTCAGCATACAATCGTTTCCACCTCACTATGTCGTAAGTGGTTTCGGCAATAAACCCTCTATCGCGTGAGCCCCATCGCTTGTCTCGCTTTAGGGTGTTTTTAAGTACTTTGTCGGCTTGTTTATTCTCATTGAAAATAAGATCAAGCGAATCTATTGTGGCGAAAACGAGATTTCGGTGTAGTTTCATTCTAGGTATTTTTTACCGCAATAAGATTTAAAATTATTGCGGGCATGTTTTTTAAAGTGTTCGTTCTATTGAAAACTTTAGCAAATGCAAAGGTATCTTTTTGAAACTGAATTCTAAACTGAACTTCAATACAAATTTCAACCTTTGTAGTAAAGTTAAAATAGGTGCATCAAGCTATAATTTGTTTTAACCAGCCTGTTTAAAGTAACTGAGTGAATTTCAACTTACGCAGTTAAAGTTGAAATTTGTACCGAAGCTTATTACTTTTGGCAAAAAATCGAAATATGCGTTTTATAATTGCGATTGCTGTCGTATTGGCTTTTGTTTCTTGTACTAATAAAGCCGAAATTGAAATTAATTCAGTAAAAATTACTCCTGTATTTATGGACAGTTTAAGCATTCGGGCAATTCATCCTCTCGATGAAAACCGAGTGTGGTTTGCTGCAAACAAAGGAAAAGTGGGGTTAATAGATGGCGATACTCCAAAGTTAGCTGTAATTAAATATGCCGATTCGTTATTGCATTTTCGGTCTATTGCGGCTACAACTGAAGCTGTGTTTGTATTGAGTATTGCCAATCCTGCAGTTTTATATAAAATTGGTTTTAATGGAACAGAAGCTACAAATATTGAAGAGGTCTATAATGAGATAGGTCCTGAAGTTTTTTACGACTCGATGAAATTCTGGAATGATGATGAAGGAATTGCAGTTGGAGATTTAATAGGAGATTGTTTGTCGGTAATTGTTACCAGAGATGGTGGGAATTCATGGGAAAAGCTTCCGTGTGAAATGCTACCAAAGGTTGAAAAAGGAGAGGTTGCCTTTGCAGCAAGTAACTCAAATATTGCAATATATGGTGACAACGCTTGGGTCGCAACAGGTGGTAAAAAATCGAGAGTAATGCACACCGCAGACAGAGGAAAAACCTGGAAAGTTTACGATACTCCTATTGCTAGCGGAAAAGCCATGACAGGAATTTTTAGTATTGATTTTAGAGACGAAAACAATGGAATTGTAATTGGAGGTAACTGGGAACAAAAATCTGATAACTCAAAAAACAAAGCTATTACAACCAATGGTGGCAAGTCTTGGAAATTAATAGCCGATGGCGAGGAGCCTGGGTATAAGTCTTCAGTAAAATACATTCCAGGCACAGCAGGGCAGGGGATAGTTGCTGTTGGATCTCCCGGAATTTCGTTTAGTGGAGATGGTGGTAAAAGCTGGAAAGAACTTTCAAAAGAAGCATTTTTCGCCATTGAATTTGTAAACGATAGTGTCGCTTTCGCTTCTGGAAACAATAGAATTGCTAAGCTACTTTTTAAATAATCAGAAATGATAATTCAAAATAAGGAAGCTTTTTTTGTATTCTAAATTGCGATTACAATTAATTCCATAAAAGCTTGGTGAGGTGATATATTTGAAAAAAGTGAATTTTATGCACGCTTCTAAATGATTGTTCAGCACCATTTGCTTGGCTGAGTACACTTATTTAGTCGTCCTATATCTGTGATAGGAATGATAGTTAGTGATTATGAGTTTATTTGTTTTTATTATCCTGCAAACTTTATAAGTTCAATTCAGTTGATAACTACTTCAGATGCTTGTTTTGAATAGGGGGAATAAGTTGTCTAGCTAAAAAGCATAAATTCTTAATTCTTGTTCGCGATGCCTTAGAACTTTATTTTAAACCGCAATTTAACTCAAAATTAAGGTCAATAAGAAGAATGCTTTTAAAATTGTTCTCAAATTAACTGAGGTTTATCTATCCAAAAATCGAATGTTGAGGCTTTTGATTTTTCAGAGAATATAAAATTATTAACAATACTCCGTGTGTGTTTTTGGTCCAATTAAAAATTAATAGGTAGAATCTTTATTTTATTTCATAAACCTGAAAGTAAAATAAAGATTTTTTGAGGTAACTTTCTTAGTGTATGGATAAAATTTTCAAAATCTGTTAAAAACACACGCGGGGTTATCTGTGTTATTTTATTTTAATTCAATCTAGTAAAACATTGTGAGTCCGTTTAGAATTTTTTAACTTCACGCCTTTATTATTAACCAAAACAATTCATAATGATTAAAAAAATTACCTTTTTATTTTTAGCGTTACTGATTTCCACGTTTTCGTGGCAAGGAATGGCGCAAGTTTCCATTGGGGAACAAGACGGGACGACCTCTACCATACCAATTGCTGGGTGTTGGGGGTATTCATACACGCAGCAAATAGTATATTCAAGCGAGATTAACGCCTCTGGAGATATTACTTCTATCTCTTTTTACTATACAAGCGGTGGATTTGATAACAGTTTAGATTGGGATATCTATTTAGGTCATTCAACTCAAACAACATTTGCTTCTACTACTGATTGGGTTGACGCTGCAGGACTTGAACAAGTTTATTCAGGTACAGTAACATATCCAGCTGCAGGAAATTGGATGACAATAACATTCGATACTCCATTTAGTTATAACGGAACAGACCACTTAGTTGTAGCTGTTCATGAAAATATGCCAGGATATACTTGTTCTGCTAATTTCGCAAAAACTGAAACTATTACAGGGACTAACAGAGGAATGACGTATAGAAATGATACAACGAACCCTGATCCTACATCGCCTCCTTCAGCTTCTACTAGAGTAGATTATATCAATACTATGATCTTGGGAGGTATCCAACAATCATGTCCAAGTCCAACTGAAGTTGCTGCTTCTGCAATAACTCAAACTACAGCCGATGTTAACTGGACAGCTGGTGCTACTGAAACTTCGTGGAATCTAACTTGGGGATTAGCAGACTACATTCCTGGTGATGGTAATGAAATCGGTCAGGCTACTGTAAGTACGACTTCATACCAAGTAATGGGGTTAACACCAAACACTAGTTACAGAGTTTATGTTCAAGCAGATTGTGGTGGAGAAGAAAGTGCCTGGATAGGCTATTCATTTAAAACTGCTTGTGGTGTTGTTGACACTATGGTCGAAAACTTTGATTCGTACGATACAGGAAGCATTGTTCCAGATTGTTGGGAAAGAATAGTTCCAGCTGCATCCGCAGGAAGTCAGACTATATCTTCAACTTCTCCAGCTTCAGGAACTCGAAATATTTATCAATATGCTAGTGCTACATCGAATTCAATTATTGTAGCATTGCCAGAATTTTCTAATATAGACGCAGGTACTCACCGTTTAAAGCTTTCTGCAAGAGTAGGCTCAGGTTCTGGTGCTTTATTAGTAGGTTATGTTACGGATGTTACTGATTATGATAGCTTTACTTTAATTCAAGAAGTAAGCATTACTAACACTTCGTATGCTACAAATTCTGAATATTCAGTGGTTGTTCCTAATACAGTTCCTGCTGGGGCTAGATTGGGTATTAAAAGTGCAGCCAATGGAACTAGTCACTATTGGGATGACGTTTATTGGGAAGTAGTACCTTCTTGTATGGCACCATCTACTCTTGCCGCTACAGGTGTTACTGATTCTACAGTAGACATCGATTGGATGGCTGGTAATACTGAAACTTCCTGGAATGTTTCTTGGGGTGCTACTGGTTATACTCCTGGCGATGCAGACGAAGTTGGAACTGCAGTTGCTACAGCGACAAACTTTCAAATAACTGGCTTAACCGCTGAAACTGCATATGATGTCTATGTTCAAGCAGATTGCGGAGCTGGAGACTTAAGTCTGTGGACTGGACCTTTAGGTGTTTACACTGGATATTGTATTCCTACTAATACTGGAGACTCTGGTTATATTGAAAGTGTTACTATAACAGGAGATTCTGGAGCTGATATTAGCAACTTAGATTCAGGAGCTGGAATAACAGGATCTGGATATAGTGATTTCAGTGCTCAAACTGTAGTCGTTACTCCAGAGGAAACCATTAGCTACACTGTAGCATTAGAAAGTGGAGAAACTGCAGGTTTGAAAATCTGGATAGATTGGAACAATGATCTCACATTTGACGAGACAACTGAAATGGTTTACCAATCTACTAGTTACAGCGGAAACTATACTGGCTCACTTACAATGCCAGTAGGTGCCACTGGAAACTATAGAATGAGAATCGGATCTTCTTATACACCAAGTTCTGGACCTGCTAACGCTTGTGCCCATACAGGACAGGGAGAATATGAGGATTATACAATTAATATTGCTACGCTTGATACTTGTACGGAAGCCGTTGCAGGAACAGTTGTAGGTGAAACAGAAATGGAAGTTTGTGCCTTGGCACCTTTCAGCATGACTGTTACAGGAAATTCTGAGCCAGCTGATGGTTTAACCAGAACGTGGCAATCTTCTCCTGCAGGATCAGGAACTTGGACAGATTTAGGTGTAGCTTCTTCAACAATTACCATTGCTGGTATTGATGTAGCAACAGATTATCGTTACCACGTAGAGTGTACTAACGGAGATATGGATGATTCTGAAATTATTGAGGTAACTTTAAACCCAAATCCATCTGATTGCTATTGTATTCCAGAAGGAACTAACTCTGCTCGTTATATCGATAACTTCTCAACTACAGGAGGGATCGAAAACATTTCTAACCTTGGCAGTGGTTACGCTCCAAATGGATATGGTGACTTCACAGCAATGACGGTTGAAGGAAACCCAGGAGATGAAATTAGCTTTACAGTTGATGTTTTAGGTGGTACTGCTGGATTTAGAATCTGGGTAGATTGGAATATGGATGGTGTATTTGATACTACTGAAGAAGTAGTTTATAACTCTACATCCTATTCAGCTCAACATATGGGGTCGTTTACTATCCCAATGGATGCAGCTTCAGGAGATACAAGAATGAGAGTTGTTAGCCATTGGCTTGATCCTGAAGGAGACATTGACCCTTGTGAGACAGGTTTTGGCTATGGTGAATTTGAAGACTATACACTGAGTGTGCCTGGAGCTAGCGGACCTTTCCCAAGCCCGTATTGTGATATAGCCGATGCAGGTGATGTATGGGTAGAAGAAATCACTAGTATAGATGTTGATGCAACAAACGTTATAACAAACACGAACACAACAGATCCATTAGTAGACCACACCGATGTTATAGTAGATTTCACAGCTGGTCAAACATATAATCTTTCAGTTGAAGGAAATACGTATGGCGATTTTGAAACAAATATCGTAGCGTTTATCGATTGGAACCAAAATGATATGCTAGATGATGCAGGTGAAATTTATGAACTTGGAACTTTAGCCAATTCTGATGGAGCCGATGGTATTTCTGTGAATATGGACATTCTAGTGCCTGCAGATGCTGTTCTTGGAGAAACTCGTATCAGAATTACAAAAACATATTTTGATGATCTTTCTCTTCCAATTGTAACACCTTGTGGAATTCAGTTTGACCCATTTGGCCAAGGTGTTGAAGCAGGATACGGTCAAGCCATAGACTTTACATTAAACATCCTTGAAGGAAGTACAGACGATTGTACTGGTACTCCTGACGGTGGTCTAGCAACTGCAAATCCAGAAAGCGGTGAGGCTAACTCAGCTTATACAGTTTCAGCTACAGGATTTACATCTGCAAACGGAATTACTTACCAATGGCAATCAAATACAGATGCTGCTGGATGGGTAAATGAAGGAGCTTCTTCAACTACTTATGCCGACTTTATGGCTACTGCACCTGCTACTAGCGGGGTTGTTGTAGAATGGAGACTGGAAGTAACTTGTGGACCTTCAGCAGAATCTTCATATTCTTCTGTTGCAACATTTACAACTATTGAGCCTTCTATATACTGTATTCCAGTATTGGATTGTACTGATAATGATGCCATAACAAATGTTACTTTCCAGGAAATTGACAATACTACTACTTGTAGTCCAAGTGGATATGGTGACTATACAGCAATGGTTGCCACAGTTCAATCTGGCGGAACATTCCCAATGTCTGTAACCGTAGGTGATGGATGGAACGTTGAGTCAGCATCTGTTTGGATTGATTTCGACAACAGTGGAACTTTTGATGAAAACGAATTCTTCTATATTGGAACAGGAAGCGGTGAGGTTTTAACTGAAAACATTGCTATTCCTGCAGATGCAGCAGATGGTGACTACAGAATGAGAGTTCGTGTTGCTGCAGTACCTGGCGATGCAGCTACTTGGGATTTAGCTTGTGATGAAGATCAAGGCTATGGAGAAACCGAAGACTACACCGTTACTGTTACTAGTGCGGCTGGATATTGTATCCCAATGTTAGATTGCTCTGACGATGATAGTATTACAAATGTTACTTTCGAAGGGATTGATAACACTACAACTTGTAGCGTAGATGGATACGGTGATTATACTGCAATGGCAGCTACCGTTCAATCTGGTGGAACATTCCCAATTTCTGTTAGCGTAGGCGGCGGATGGGATGTTGAATCAGTTTCTGTATGGATTGATTTCGACAACAGTCAAACTTTTGATGAAAATGAATTCTTCTTCATCGGAACTGGATCTGCTGAAGCATTAACTGGAGATATCGCTATTCCTACAGGTTTAGCAAACGGTGACTATAGAATGAGAGTTCGTGTTGCTGCAGTACCTGGTGATTCAGCTACTTGGGATCTAGCGTGTGATGAAGATCAAGGATATGGAGAAACTGAAGACTACACTGTTACTGTTGATGGTACAGTTGGTGTTGAAGATTTCTCAAACCTAAACTTCTCATATTATCCAAACCCAATGTCTGAAGTGCTTTACGTTACAGCTAATCAGAACATCGAGTCTGTTTCAGCATACAACGTATTGGGTCAGCAAGTATTGAATACCAATCAATTTGCTGATGGTAAAGTAGATGTTTCTTCTTTACCTACCGGAACATTCATTTTCCGTGTAACTTTTGAAGGTGGACTTGAAGAGAACTTCAAGGTTGTAAAAGAGTAGTACGTTTTAAAACTCTAAATACTAATTAATAATAGCCGTCTCATTTGAGGCGGCTATTTTTTTTCGCTTCGCTTTCTTTCAATATCAAATAGTTGGAGCTTAATGTGAAGGAGCGAAGAACTATTAGTATTCTGAATAAATGCAATTTAATTAAAGCAAGAGGAATCTGTACGAAACAAAACCGTAGATACCTATGGGAAAGAAGGATATTGAAGTAAGGAAATATCACCTTCGAAAAGAGCAGGAAGATGTTTCTTAAAACTGGATGAATGGTTTTCGGAAAGCGATAGTTTGAAAAGACCGATACTTAAACCAGCAAACTATAAGCTCTACTGTATATATTTTTAGCGTACACCGATAATTTGGTTAAAACTCGTGATTCCCCAATCAATGACTAAAGTCTTAGAGTAGATTTAAATATCAGAAAATTACCTGGAATTTAATACTTATAAATGGTGCTAAACCTCTGCGTCTAATACATTTGTTACCACGTGATATCTCGGGTCTTCAACAGAATCTTCTATTATCGTCTCAAACTCTGGATTCCATTTTAAAAGAAGTGCTTTACAATCTGGACTAAGGTGTGTCAGTTTTATTTCCTTCCCACTATCGATATACTTATTTGCTATATTTCGAACGGCTTCCACACCCGAATGATCAGATATTCTAGATTCAATAAAATCTATCTCGATTGATTCTGGATCGGAAGAAACACTAAACTTGCTGTTAAATGCTGTTGTAGAGCCAAAAAATAAGGGTCCCCAGATTTCATAAACCTTGGTGCCGTCTTCTTTAATTCTTTTTCTAGCTCGAATTCGTGTTGCGCTTTTCCAAGCAAAAACAAGGGCACTCATTATTACACCCACTAGTACCGCAATAGCCAAATCTTGCCATACAGTAACTACCGAAACCGTAATTAAAACGATAGCATCTGCAACAGGGATTTTATGTAGAATTCTAAAACTACTCCAAGCAAATGTGCCAATTACAACCATAAACATGACTCCAACTAATGCTGCAATTGGTATTTGCTCAATCAATGGAGCGCCAAACAGTACGAAGCATAAAAGAGCAATTGCTGCCGTTGCGCCCGAGAGTCTTCCGCGTCCGCCAGAGCTTACGTTAATAATAGATTGACCAATCATAGCACAACCTCCCATACCTCCAAAAAAGCCATTTAAGATATTTGCGCTTCCTTGAGCCACACATTCGCGATTCCCGCTTCCACGAGTTTCAGTCATTTCATCTATTAAATTTAATGTCATTAACGACTCAATAAGGCCAACCGCTGCAAGTAAAAATGCTGTTGATAGTATTAGATCCCAATGCCCACTAATTGTGTCTATAAATCCAAAAAGATGGGTTTGAAATACAGGAAGAGAACCCTTTAAGCCACTCCCGCCACCATCGCGTATAAACGATCCAACAGTGCTAACATCTAGGTTGCCGAAAATAGTAATAGAAGCAACTACGACAATCGCAATTAAAGCTGCTGGTAATTTTTTTGTAAGTTTAGGAAGTCCGAACATAATAGCCATCGTTAATCCTACAAGGCCTAACATAACCCATAAATCCATACCGCTTAGCCATTGTGGAACAGTGCCACGACTTTCCTTAAAAAGCCCCAATTGTGAAAGGAATATAACTATTGCCAAGCCATTTACAAACCCCATCATTACGGGATGTGGGATGAGTCGGACAAATTTTCCTAATTTAAATACCCCAGCCATAATTTGAATAGCTCCCACAAACAGTAGTGTTATAAAAAGCCATTGTAAACCGAGATACTCAACAGGAGAATCTAACGATAGCCCAACTTCATTCCCTTTTTGGATTAAATGAACCATAACTACAGCCATCGCTCCAGTTGCTCCAGAAATCATTCCGGGCCGCCCACCAAACAAGGCGGTAACAATCCCCATAATAAAAGCGCCATATAACCCGACCAAAGGGTCAACTCCTGCAACAAATGAAAAAGCTACAGCTTCAGGGACTAATGCAAGTGCAACAGTAAGTCCCGAAAGAATATCATTTTTTGGGTTTTGAGTGAAAGTTAATAGGTATTTTGCTAACATTTTTGGTTTTTTAAGGGCGGCAAAGATAGTGTTTTTGAAAATAGGCCTAAACCTCTTTTTTGAAAGTTAGCGATATAGTTATTTTAAGAAGATGCAAAGATGCGGATCAATCATAGATAAGCCATAGATAAGCCATAGATAAGCCATAGATAAGTCATTAAAAGCCATTAAAAAAGCGACTGTTAAAATTTACTGTAATTATGTAAATTACGCCTATGCAACTAAAGTTTAACCCCTGTTATAAAAGGCTAGATTAATAACGTGTTTGAGCTACTTAACTTAATAAAAACTTTCCTTTTCATCTTCCTTTTCCTTAGAAACAAAACCAATAGATTCAATGGTGTTTTATCTAAAAATCTTAAACTATTATTTAAACCATTTATATTTTTGGATTAGACGCTTGGTTCTTAAAGTTAGGCGGTGGTTGCTGGGCAAGTCAAAGTTTCTTGTTTCTATCCACGGACATTATCGATTGCTTATTCAGAAATTCTTTTACTTCTATTTCTTTCCTTGCGTTCTTATATTAAAACTTGGAGCTTCATAATCTTTCGGTAAATAATTAGCAGGGATTGTAGTCGAATTTCCATCGCGGGCAGCTCGGTAATGTGGCGACAGAATTTCAATTCCACGTTCATTAAATACATCTTGAATGTTTTGACGCAAATCGGAATAAATACTTCCTTGTTTATTAGCTTCACGAACATAGGCATGAACCTCATAGGCTACATAAAAATCTTCGAGTCCGGTTTGAAACACAAACGGATTTGGTTCTTTTAAAATAAGTTCAGTGCGTAAAGCAGCGTCTATTAACGCCGTATGTACGTCTTTCCAAGGAACATCATAACCAATAGTAACTGTTGTATGTACTATCAATCCTTTTTCAGGGGCATCGCTACTGTAATTTATGGTATGGCTATTCATTACTGTAGAATTTGGGATGGATATAATTTCATTAAACGGAGTTCTAACTCGTGTAACCAATGCAGATTTCTCAATTACATCGCCAGTAACATCACCGATTTTTACACGATCGCCAATGGTAAACAATCGCATATAAGTAAGAACCAAACCTGCAATAACGTTCGATAAAGAACCTGCAGAGCCAAAAGTGAACAGAAAACCTAAAAATACAGACACTCCTTTAAAAATAGGAGAGTCACTCCCTGGTAAATAAGGCCATAGGACTACAAACATGAAGGCTAATAAAAGAATTCGAACTATTTGATATGTCGGTTCTGCCCAATCGGGATAAAACCCGTTAAGCTGGAGGTTACCTTGTGCAATTTCGTCTTTTAAGAATCGTATTGCGCGAAGTACATAGCGATAGACTACTATGATAACTATAATTGTAATTAAATTTGGCAGGTAGTTCCAAAACGAGAGTAAGATGTTTTTTAACGGATCTAAAACATACCCAAAAAGAGTTGCGGCAAAATGTTGTGTCCAAGGGAAAATACCAAAAAGAATAGGTAGGGCAATATAAATAGCTACAACTATCGTAAACCATTTTACGGCATTATTTAACAACAACAGCACACTTATCTGCCTCTTTGCATCAAATAAGGTGTAGTTTTTAATTTGAACTCCTTTAATTTTTTTATTTTCTTGAGATTGTATCTTTAATGCTGTCCAAGCGAATAATTTTGAAATATATTTAACAAGAGCCGCAATAATAAGAAGCACTAAAATAGCCAAACCTATTTTCATTGCTAGGTTTAAATAATTAGTTTCTTCTTTATATTCAATTACTTCGGCATTAATAATAGCCACGTACTCTTTGGCTAATTCTTCCTTTGTAGTATTATTCCAAAGTGCATCCGATTCATTAATACTCATTATAATGGATTCGCCTTGAAGTATATCAAAGGTGGTTTCAGCATTTTCTATTTTAAGAGAATTAACATCAAAATCAATCGTGCTTCCTAGTTTTTCAATTCTTTTATTTACAGCTTCGGCGCGCTCTTTTGGTGAAAAACTACCAGATTTAGAATACAACAGAAATAGCGTGTCTCCAAAAAAACCAGTAACAGGATAGCCTTTTGTTACTTTTTTTAATGAGTCTATACGCGCTCTTTTTTCTGAAATCCGTGAGTTTTCTTTCTCATTAATAGCAATTAGCTGTGCCTGCAGTTCTTCTTTCTTTAAATTATCGGTCGTTTTTAGAGCGTTTAATTGCTGTTCTAACGCGACTTTTTGCACAGAATCTGCAATACGTTGTTTCTCTATTTCGAGAAGTCGTTTATTATAACTTTCCAGCAATGCAATATTTACCGAATCTTTTTTAACGGCTGTAGTGTCTTCTTGAGAAAAACCTATGCCCGATAAACAAGCAATTGCAAGAATTGTGATTATAATTTTAGTTCGCATCATATTGCTCAAATTTGTGGCTAAAGTAATTAAAAAGTCGTCTACTTTTTACTTCGTCCAATTTCTTTAAAAATCTTCCAAGAACCAAACTTTAATATAGTTGTGGCGCATAATAAACCAGAAAGCATGGCTCCAGCAACACCTACTATCGTTATATCTTGACCAGTTAAATAGAGTCCTTTTAGCTTTGTTTTTGGTCTAAGAAAAGGGAGTTTAAATCTTTCTGTAGCATGTGCCAACCCGTATATTTCACCGCTTTTATAACTTGTGAAATTCGCTGTTGAAAGCGGTGTAGAAACTTCGGAAGCAATGATTGTTCCTTCAATTTGGGGAAAAAATTTGAATAGCACTTTTAGCATTTCTTCTTCAAATTCTTTTTTAAGCGTTAGATATGTCTTGCTACGTTTCATCCAGTTTGTGTTTTTGTAGGCTTCAAACCACTCCATTTTTCCAATAGTAATAGCTTGAATGGTAGACGTGTTAGGATTAGCAATATCCCAGTTAGGGTCTTTTGCTGAAGGAAATGAAATATATGCGAAGTTTTTTGGCGCGTTTTGGAGCGTAGCTTCATGAAAAATCTCGTCTATATTTTGGTTCTTGTAATACCAGAAATTATGTTTAGGTAGATTTAACGCATCACTCGATTTATTTAATCCTAAATATAGACAAATATGGGCGCTTGCAGGTTTTACATTCTTTAGGTTAAAATTACAAATGTTTCGATCTGTTTCGGAAAGTAGGCTGTTAAAGGTATTGTTTACGCCAATATTACTAATTACACTCTTGCAAGAAATAAACTTTTCTCCAATTTGTATTCCTTGAACTTGTTTGTTTTTGGTAACAATTTTTGTAACATCGGCATTTATATAAATGGTTCCGCCGTTTGCTGTAAATACCTCCAACGTTTTTTCGCATATTTGGTCTGCGCCTCCAACAGGGTAGTAACCGCCTTCTAAAAAATGACCAATTACCATGGCATGAACTCCAAAACTGCTTTCTTGTGGCGATAGGCCGTAGTTGCCGCATTGGGCGCATAGAACAGCGATTAATCGTTCGTTTTTTGTGATTTCACTTAGAACCTCGTACGTAGTTTTTTGGGTGTATTTGGCATATCTTTTTCTAAATATCCAACCAACCGAATTGCTTAGCCAACGCTCAAACACCTTTTCAAAAAAGAAGGCACTTCCGCGTTTGTTTGCTTTTTCAATTAGTTCTAAATATTTGTCAATTGCTTTTTCTTCATTTGGAAAATAGCTAATAAATTGTTTTCTGAAGTTTTCTTTACCAGCTTTAAAAATATATTCGGTGCCGTCAATATTTGCAACATCGTATATGTCGCCCATGCTTTCCCAAGCTAATTTTCCATCTGTCAAAAAATCGAAAAACCCTCGCAATGAGCCGTCTTTTGCCATATTACCAACATAATGTACTCCAACATCCCATTGAAAGCCGTCTTTTCTTTTAAAACTGTGTGTAAAACCACCAGGCACATAATGCTTTTCGAAAATAGCAACTTTTTTTCCAGCTTTGGCAAGCCAAGTAGCGACTGTTAGTCCGCCCACTCCGCTACCAATAACTATATGATCCAGGCCTGAAAAGTTCAGGTCTCTTTTAAAAGGTTTGCAAAGTTTCTTTGACATACTGTAAGCGTACGAATAATAATTTCGAAGGTGTAAAATATAAAAAGTATTTATAGCGACCTTTAAATTTAGAAATAAAAAAACCGGCAACAGTTTTCGCTGTGCCGGTGTAAGCCTTAATTTACATTATTTTAAATATCGTCAAATTCGATGTCGGTAAACGTGCTTGTATCAACATCGCCGTTTTGAGCTACTTTTGAGAGGTCTGCAGTACTTTTTTCATCTGCATGTGGCGGTTTGTAATCCTTTTGATGACGCTCGCTAATTACCTCTTCGCCTTTTTCATCAATAACATAATCTATCATTTCAGCCAGAGTGTCTTTGAACTCGCTAAAATCTTCTTTATACAAATAAATCTTATGTTTTTTGTAGTGGAAAGATCCATCGTCGTTAGTAAACTTCTTGCTTTCGGTTATTGTCAGGTAAAAGTCTCCTGCTTTAGTAGACCGTACGTCAAAAAAATAAGTACGTCTTCCAGCTCGCATCACTTTTGAAAAAATCTCTTCTTGCTCCATTGTAAATTGATCGCCCATGTTGTTTGTTTTTTTCTTTATACGGTGCCAAAAATCCTAAAAATTTCCAAACCATCCAAAGTAAAATTTACATTTCTTTTTCCAAGAGTTGTTTTGCGTACAATTCCTTATAATATCCTTCTAGATTCACAAGTTCGTTGTGCGATCCGCTCTGTATTATTTTCCCATCTTCTAATACAATAATGTTAGTAGCATTTTTTACTGAAGATATTCGATGGCTTACAATAATCGTTGTTTTATCTTTTGAAATTTTGTGAAGGTGCTGAAGTATTTGTTCTTCTGTTTCAGTATCTACGGCTGAAAGACTGTCGTCAAATAGCAGGATTTTCGGGTCTTTTATAATTGCACGTGCAATTGACAAACGTTGCTTTTGACCTCCACTCAGCGTTATTCCACGCTCTCCAAGAACTGTGTCGTAGCCCTTGTTGAATTCAATAATATTTTTGTGAACCACAGCGCTTTTTGCAGCTTCAATAACCTCCTCCTCAGTAGCGTCTTCTTTTCCAAATCGAATATTATTCCGAAGCGTATCGCTAAATAAAAATGCATCCTGGGGAACATAGCCAATACTGCTTCTTAAATCGGATAAATTAAGGTTTTTGATCGGAATGCCGTCAATAGTTAACATTCCTTCTTCAACGTCGTAAAGTCTTCCTATAAGTTCAAGAATAGTAGATTTTCCTGAACCAGTATTTCCTACTATAGCAAGGGTGTCTCCTGGTTTTACCGAAAATGAAATATCTTTTAACGCTACGATGCCGGTATCGGGATAAGTGAATGTAAGGTTGTTAAACACTATATTTCCATCGATAGGAGTGTTTTCTTCAACTTCATTTTGAATATCTGGTTCTGTTTTTAGAAATTCGTTAATTCGTTTTTGCGAAGCTTCTGCCTGCTGAACCATTGAAGCAACAAACCCTACGATTGCAACGGGCCAGGTGAGCATATTTACGTACATCAAAAATTCTACTAGGGTTCCTAGTTCTTCTATTTTTCCATCCATATAGCGCATTCCCCCAATATAAATTACGAGAATATTACTCACGCCTATTAATAGAATCATTAAAGGAGCGAACAATGCCTGAACTTTAGCTAAATCGATGTTTTTATCCTTACTGCCTTCTGCAAGATTCTCGAAATCTTGATTAATTCGTGGCTCTATTCCGTACGCTTTTATTACTGAAATTCCGCTAAAACTCTCTTGCGTAAACGACGTTAATTTTGATAGGTATTGTTGAACAATGGTGCTCCGCTTATTAATCATTACACTCAGCTTGAAAATAGCAACAGATAGCAAGGGTAGTGGGGCAATGGCATATAACGTCAATATTGGATCCTGATAAAACATATAACTAATTACCACTATAAATAAGGTAATTGTCGTGATGCTATACATAAAAGCAGGTCCTACATACATTCGTACTTTAGACACATCTTCGCTAATGCGATTCATTAAATCTCCTGTTCTATTTTGTTTGTAGAATCCTAATGATAGTTTTTGATACTGTTCAAACACTACGTTTTTTAAATCGTATTCTACATATCTAGAGACCACAATGAACGTTTGTCGCATCATAAATGTGAAAAAGCCAGAAAGTAATGCTGCGCCTAAAAGTATTAAAACATTAATTAAAAGGTGCTGTTTTACGTATGCCAAATCGGTTATTTCGCCATTCATATACTGTTCAACGATAGTTACAGAGTCTCCAATTTTCATTGGGACTACAAGTTTAAAGACTGTGGCAATAATGGTTATAAACACCCCTACGATCAATCGGCCTTTGTATTTAAAAAAATAAGGGTTTAGGTATTTTAATTCTTTCATTTTCAGAAACTGCGAGCGGTTTAAAATATTCCTAAATTAACAGGCTTTGCTTTGTAGAATATATAGCAAACCACTACTTTTGCATTACCATTTTGAGAAATAAATAATTAATTATATAAAGCTATGAGCACCGATATAATCGACACTAAAGAACTTCATAAAATAGATCCAGTTTTTGGACAAGGATCTTTTGACAATCACGAACAAATTGTTTTTTGCAACGACAAAGATACTGGATTAAAAGCAATAATTGGGATTCACAATACAGTTTTGGGACCAGCTTTGGGTGGAACCAGAATGTGGAATTACTCTAGCGAGTGGGATGCATTAAACGATGTTTTGCGACTTTCAAGGGGAATGACTTTTAAAAGCGCTATTACGGGCCTTGATCTGGGTGGAGGAAAAGCTGTGATTATTGGTGATGCTAAAGCACAAAAAACTCCTGAACTAATGTTGAAGTTCGGAGAGTTTGTACATTCATTAGGGGGGAAATATATTACTGCCGAAGATGTAGGAATGAAAACTTCCGACATGGATCTTGTACGTACCGTAACTCCGCACGTAACTGGTATTTCTGAAGCAAATGGAGGTTCAGGAAATCCTTCTCCTATTACAGCGTATGGTGTGTATATGGGTATGAAGGCCGCTGCAAAATATACCTACGGAACAGAGGATCTTCAAGGTAAAGTTATCTATGTTCAAGGTATTGGTAATGTTGGTGAGTCTTTGGTAGAACACTTGAGCAAAGAAGGCGCTAAGGTTGTTATTTCCGACATCAACCAAGAGCGTTTGGAAGAAGTTCGCGACAAATACGGAGTAAAAATTTACGAAGGTAAAAACCTGTATTCTGAAGAAATGGACATCTATGCTCCTTGTGCTTTAGGTGCTACAGTAAATGACGATACTATTGGTCAGTTTAAAGCAAAAGTAATCGCAGGTGCAGCAAACAACCAATTGGCGGTTGAACAAAAACACGGAAAAGCACTACGGGAAAAAGGAATTGTTTGGGCTCCAGACTTTTTAATTAATGCGGGCGGAATTATTAACGTTTATGCTGAACTCGTAAAATACGACCGAGCTGAAATAATTCGAAAAACAGAAAACATCTACAACACAACGCTCGAAATTTTGAAAAATGCTGATGTTAATGACATTACTACGTATCAAGCAGCTTTCAATATTGCACAAGCACGTATTGATGCAAGAAAAAACGAAAAATAGTCACTAATTTGTGCCACTTGGCACTTACAATTTTATGTATCTTTGCAGCGCACAGGTAAAAACTTGTGCGTTGTTTTTTTATCAAAATAGTTCTTTAAAAAATATGCTTACAAGAAGACATGTCAGGGTAAAGGTTTTACAGTCGGTTTATGCTTATAATAGGTTGGAAAACCCCGATATTGATACACAAGAAAAGTTTTTGAAATACAGTATCGAGCAAATGCAGGATCTCTACCTGTTAATGCTTCAACTAATGGTGGCCATGCAAGGGCAAGCTGATCGATTTATGATAATATCACAGCAAAAACACCTAGCAACAGAAACTGAAAAAAATCCTAGCCAAACGTTTGTTAAGAACAAAGTGCTGAATTTAATAGCAACCAATTCACTTTTTGTTGAAACAATAGAAAAGAAAAAACTGAACTATTGGGATCTGGATTCCGAATATGTGAATATTCTGTTTAATGCGCTTAAACAAAAAGACTGGTATCAAGCCTATCTCGAATTAAAAGAAACTGATTTTAAAGAAGATCAAAAGTTTGTAATCCGCGTTTTTAAAGAAATTGTAGCTCCTAACGAAAAAATTTACGAGTATATTGAAGACAAACGTCTAACTTGGATAGACGACTTTCCACTTGTAAACACTGCTATTGTGAAAATGCTAGGCAAACTTTCAGAGAAAAACGCATCCGACTTGTTAGTGCCTGATTTATATAAGAATGAAGAAGACAGGCAGTATGCTATTCAACTTTTCAGAAAAGTTATTTTAAACGAAGATAAATTAAATGCTGAAATAACGGGTAAAACCCCAAATTGGGATCAGGATCGTATTGCAGATGTAGATTTAATTATTTTAAAAATGGGCATTGCTGAGTTTTTGTACTTCCCATCAATTCCTGCTAGAGCTACTATTAATGAGTATCTCGAAATATCTAAAGAATATTCTACACCGAAAAGCAGCATTTTCGTTAACGGAATTTTAGACAAAATTGTTAAAGAATTTACCGAGAATGGCAAACTCAATAAAATAGGACGAGGCCTTCATTAATAGTGAAAAAATGCCTATTTTTGGCGTGCTAAAAACAAAAAATATTTATTACAATGAAAAAATCAATCTTATTACTAGCAGTTCTGTCTGTTTTTGCATTTTCTTCTTGCAAAGATAATGCAGCAGATAAAGTAAATGAAGAGAATGTTGCCGCCGCTGCAGATCGTGATGCAGAGTCGGGTAAGTTTCCAAAAATCACTTTTGAAGAAAGTCAATACGATTTTGGAACTATCGACAAAGGAACTCACGTAGAGCACCTTTTCAAATTTAAGAATACTGGTGACGCTCCATTGATGATTGTAAATGCAAAAAGTAGCTGTGGATGTACTGTACCGGAATGGACAAAAGATCCTATCGCACCGGGAGGAGAAGGCGAATTATTAGTGAAGTTTGATGGAAGCGGACAAAATCAAGTTAGCAAAACCATCACACTTACAACAAATACAGAAGCTGGAACTGAGTCTTTGGTTATTAAGGCATTCGTAAATCCTACTAATCCAACAACCAAAGCACCAACATCTTAATTAAATTCAATATTTATAGTTACTGTTATGGGAGATCTTTCTCAATTTTTACCAATAGTTTTATTATTTCTAGTAATGTATCTCTTCTTGATACGTCCTCAAATGAAAAAAGCCAAACAAGAAAAACAGTTTGCCGCCCAACTTAAAAAAGGCGATAAAGTGATTACAATGGGAGGCATGCATGGAAAAGTCCTTGACCTTTTTGACGACGGAACCTGCATTATCGAAAGTTTGGCTGGAAAAATGAAGTTTGAGAGATCTGCTATTTCTATGGAAAAAACAGCAAAACTAAACGCACCCGTAAAGGAAAAGAAGTAATTAATTGTTCCTTTTATTTAAAAACTCCCTTGCTATAATTAATAGTAGGGGAGTTCTTTATTTTAAATAATAATTGCCGAGAATTTAAAGCGAATTTTATTTTATGTTGCGGCATAAACAATTTGGTTTACACTTAATTTTCTATCTTTAATAGCTATGTCCAACCACAAAAAAAACCAACTCCGGAAACATAAAAGATTAGCAACTGGTCTTTTCTTTTTCATGGCAATCGTTTATGCTGCAATGGTATATTTACAGCACAACGGTGGCCAAACGTGGATGGGTTATGTCGAAGCTTTTTCTGAAGCGGGAATGGTTGGTGCACTCGCCGATTGGTTTGCAGTAACGGCTATTTTTAAGCACCCATTAGGAATTCCTATTCCACACACTAATTTAATTGAAAGGAAAAAAGATGATCTGGGTCAGAATTTAGGAAAATTTGTGAAAGACAATTTCTTAAACTCCGAAAACATACGGCCATATATTGAAAAACTAGACGTTGTTAAGTGGGTGTCTGAGTGGTTGAATAAACCGTCTAGCCAGAAAATTCTAGAAACTGAAGTTGTTGGTCTCACAAAAAAAATTATTTCCGATCTTAAAGATAAAGACGTAGAAACGTTTCTTGCAATAAAAGGCACCGAAATTTTACATGAAATCGATTTTCAAAAAATAACATCTTCTGGTATCGATTACTTTATTGAAAAGAACGAACATATTCATTTACTAGAAGTATTACTCCCACAAATTAAAGGCTATATCAATGAAAGTGAAGAATTGATTCGGCAACGCTTGTACGAAAATAGACCTTTTCTAGCTTTTTTAGCTGGAAAAAAAATATCGACTGAAGTTGTAGATGGATTAGTTAAATTTCTTGACGAAGTAGATGCAGATAAAGAACATTTTGTTCGAAAGAAACTTACAGAAAATCTACGGAATTTTTCAAATGATGTAATAGTTTCTGAAAGTTGGAAGAAGAAATTTGATAACCTGAAGCAAGAAGTGCTAACGGAACAAAATCTACGCCCCTACACAGATGACGCTTGGCAATCTATTAAAGGACTTCTGATTCAAAACTTAGAAAATCCAGATTCGCAACTACAGGGTTATTTAAAAAGTAACATTCAAAAACTTTCGCACAGCCTGTCTCACGATCAAGCATTGAGTAGTCGCATAAATAGTTGGGTGCGCCACTTTTTATATCGAATGGTTCTTAAAAACAGAGATGAGGTTGAAGCTTTAATAAGCAGGACTGTAGCTGGTTGGAAAGGCAAGGAGCTAAGTGAAAAGCTAGAATTGGAGGTAGGAAAAGATCTGCAGTTCATTCGTATAAACGGCACTTTAGTAGGCGGATTTGTAGGTCTTTTGATTTATACGCTTACTCAATTGTTTCTTTAAGAATTTAGAACCCAAATAAAAAGCACCAAATTCCAAAAGTATTCATTGGAATTTGGTGCTTGATTTATTGAAGTTTCAATACTTATTCCTCTCCTGATTTGTAATTCGTAAGATCTTTAGCAGTAAGTTCTGCAATTTTAACAATTACCTCCGTTGCTTTTATGATGCTTTCTACAGGAACGTATTCATATCTTCCGTGAAAATTGTGACCTCCAGCAAATATATTTGGACAAGGAAGCCCCATAAAACTTAATTGTGAGCCATCAGTTCCACCGCGGATAGGCTTTATTAATGGTTTAAATCCTAACTGTTCCATGGCTTCCTTTGCGATAGAAACTATATGCATCACAGGTTCGATTTTTTCACGCATATTGAAATACTGATCCTTTATTTTAACAGATACAGCTTCCATCTGGAATTGCTCGTTGATATCGTTTGCCAATTCTTTCATCATTTCTTTTCGCGCTTCAAAATGTTCTTTGTTATGATCGCGAATAATGTATTGTAGTTTTGTTTCGTCAACACTGCCATCAATTGTATGAAGATGGAAAAATCCTTCACGGCCTTCGGTGTGTTCAGGAGTTTCAAGTCTTGGAAGCGAGTTAATATAGTCTGTAGCAATGTACATACTGTTTATCATTTTTCCTTTGGCATATCCAGGATGTACGATTTTACCTTTAATAGTAACCACCGCTCCGGCAGCATTGAAGTTTTCGTATTCCAGCT
The DNA here is from genome assembly GCF_900106795.1 of Aequorivita viscosa. Classification (GTDB taxonomy): domain Bacteria; phylum Bacteroidota; class Bacteroidia; order Flavobacteriales; family Flavobacteriaceae; genus Aequorivita; species Aequorivita viscosa. Next base: position 30,031 of record NZ_FNNS01000016.1, read on the forward strand.
CACCTACTTGACTTCCGTCCATAGTATACGCCCATTCCGCTCCAAACTTTTCAACGTCAAACTTATGGGCGCCCCGACCAATTTCTTCATCAGGAGTAAAACCAACTCGAATTTTCCCGTGTTTAATTTCTGGGTTATTGATAAGATATTCCATCGCTGACACTATTTCGGTAATTCCAGCTTTATCATCTGCACCTAGAAGCGTTGTTCCGTCTGTGGTAATAAGAGTTTGTCCTTTATACATTAATAAATCCTCGAAATAATCTGGAGAGAGTATAATGTTTTGTTCTTCGTTAAGAACAATATCTTTTCCATCGTAATTTTCGATAATTTGTGGTTTAACATTCGCTCCTGTAAAATCGGGTGAGGTATCAAAATGTGAAATAAACCCAATTACTGGCACTGGGTACGAAACGTTAGAAGGCAACGTAGCCATTATATAGGCGTTTTCGTCTATGGTTACATCTTCCAGGCCTATTTGTTTCAACTCCTCAACCAGTTTATTGGCGAGGTTCCATTGCTTTTCAGTGCTTGGTGTTGTATTGCTATTGGGGTCACTTTCTGTGTCAATCGTTACATAGCTGGTGAAGCGATCAATAATGTGTTTTTTTTCAATCATAACTTTTCTTTTACAGTGCAAAATAAAGCATATTCAAAATAACAAATACATGGTTTAGTGTATTTTTGTACCATATTTGTCAACCATGTATAAAACCATCATTCGCCCCCTGTTTTTTAGCTTCGATCCAGAGAAAATTCACCATTTTACATTCTCAATGGTTCGCTCTTTTCATAAGATTGGCTTCGGAAGTATTTTCCGAAGTATCTATAAAATCGAAGACCCTAAACTTGAACGCGAATTATTCGGATTGAAATTTCCGAATCCCGTTGGACTTGCAGCTGGTTTTGACAAAGATGCGAAACTTTACAAAGAACTCTCGAATTTTGGATTCGGGTTTATTGAAATAGGAACTGTAACCCCAAAGCCACAAGCTGGAAATGAAAAGCCGAGACTCTTCAGATTGAAAGAAGACTCGGCCGTCATTAACCGAATGGGTTTTAATAATGGAGGGGTGGAAGAAGCGGTTGAAAGGCTGAAAGAGAATCCAAAAGGAATTGGAAGGGTCTTAATCGGTGGAAACATCGGGAAAAACAAAGTCACTCCCAACGAAGAAGCGGTCAACGATTACATAATCTGTTTTGATGCGCTGTATGATTATGTCGATTATTTTGTAGTAAACGTTAGTTCGCCAAATACGCCAAACCTTAGGGAACTGCAAGAGAAGAGGCCTTTAACCGGATTACTGCAAACACTTCAAGATAGAAACAAAGCAATGTCAGCTCGAAATGAGTCGAAAACTTGCAAACCTATTCTTCTAAAAATTGCACCCGATTTAACGAACGACCAACTTTTGGATATAATAGATATCGTTTCTGAAACTAAAATAGCTGGGGTTATCGCTACCAATACTACTATTTCACGCGACGAACTTACTTCAGAAAAACAAAAGGAAATGGGCGGCCTTAGTGGAAAACCATTAACTAACAGGGCGACAGAAGTAATCCGCTTTTTGTCAGAAAAAAGCAATAAATCGTTCCCGATAATTGGAGTTGGCGGAATTCATTCCGAAGAAGATGCGCTGGAAAAACTAGACGCCGGCGCTAGCTTGGTACAACTTTACACCGGTTTTATTTACGAAGGCCCAGGTTTGATTAAGCGGATTAACAAAGCAATTTTAAAAAGGACTTAGGATTAAAGGACTTACGACGTAGGACGCCTTTTATTATATATTTGTTTTTTGTCATACGAGTAATAGGTCTGCGAGTATGTGCGACATCAACGGGAACCGAAAATCTGAGAACGCGAAAATTATCCCACAGATCACGCCGATTAACGCAGAATAAAAAAGGTAATTGGCATTTGAGACTCCTTATAAAAGTTGTTTTAATGTTACAATTCACTCATTATGATATTTTGCGGATAATCAATTCTATTAATATAAAATTTAAATTCAATAAATTGAAAGTCTTATATCGTACGTCCTATAGTGCAGCGGTCTTACGCCATTTTTTATGATAGAAACCCTAATTTCTTTCTCAATCGCTACGCTTGCCCTCGCCATTTCTCCAGGGCCTGACAATATTTATGTGCTTACGCAATCTTTGGCGAATGGAACTAAAAGCGGAATTGCAACCACTGCTGGCTTGATAAGTGGCTGCATTGTCCACACCACGCTTTTGGCTTTTGGTCTTTCGGCTATTTTAATTGCTTCCGAAGAAATTTTTTATGGAATAAAGGTTTTGGGAGCTTGCTATTTACTTTATTTGGCTTACAAAGTTTATAAAAGTGATTCGGATATTTCTGTAGCTAATAACGCACCTAAAAAATCGTATCTCCAACTGTTTAAAACAGGTGTAATAATGAATTTGGTGAATCCGAAAGTGATGATTTTCTTCTTGGCGTTTTTCCCAGGTTTTCTATGGGATAAGGAAGGGAATACGATAGTTCAGTTTTATATTTTAGGAATTGTTTTTATGATTGTTTCCTTTATCACTTTCAGCAGCATTGCACTCGCCGCAGGACGAATCTCTAAGCTGCTTATAGAATGGAAAAATATGGGAGTTGTTTTAAAATGGTTGCAGATTGTGGTTTTTGTGGGGATTGCAACTTTCATTCTACTGCCTTAATATACTTTTCGCCACTTTCTAATTTCAAATTATTTTTTATAAACCATTTTTAAAGAGGAAAGATTTCTGACTTCGTGGGAATTCTTATCTTTGAGCCAATGCAGCAAGTAAAAATAATAGAATGTCCGCGCGATGCCATGCAAGGCATTAAGGATTGGATTCCCACTGAAAAAAAGGTGCAATACATTCAGTCGCTTTTGCGCTGTGGTTTTGATACCATTGATTTTGGAAGCTTTGTTTCGCCTAAAGCCATTCCGCAAATGCAGGATACAGCCGAAGTACTTTCAAAACTCGATCTCTCAAAAACATCAAGTAAGTTACTAGCCATTATCGCCAATGAGCGAGGGGCAATAGATGCCGTAAAACATCCAGAAATAGATTATTTGGGTTACCCGTTTTCCATTTCGGAGAATTTTCAGATGCGGAATACTCATAAAACGATTGCCGAATCTTTGGTGATACTCCAAGAGATTTTAAATCTAGCGCATAAAAACGATAAGGAAGTTGTCGCTTATCTGTCTATGGGTTTTGGAAATCCGTATGGCGATCCTTGGAATGTAGATATAGTAGGGGAGTGGACCGAAAAATTGGCGTCTATGGGCGTGAAGATTCTTTCGTTAAGCGATACCGTTGGCTCGTCTACGCCTGATATTATTTCCTATTTATTTTCCAACTTGATCCCGAAATATCCTGAGATAGAATTCGGTGCGCATTTACACACCACACCGACTGCGTGGTTCGAAAAAGTTGATGCTGCCTATAAGGCTGGCTGTAGAAGGTTTGACGGTGCTATTCAAGGTTTTGGTGGATGCCCAATGGCAAAGGACGATTTAACGGGGAATATGCCAACAGAAAAAATGCTGAGTTACTTTACAACAAACAAGGTTTCTTCAAATATCAGCCCTATGTCGTTTGAAAGCGCACATAACGAAGCAACAAAAATTTTCACTAAATACCATTAAACATTTCGAAATGGGAAGATTCTTATTCATAGCAATCGCAAGTTTGTTCTTAACGAGTTGCGGTGTATCCAAAGATGCTACCAATAAAACAGGTGAGATTACCATTAAAATTGTACAAATTAATGATATCTATGAAATCGCCCCACTCAACGGAGGTGAGTATGGCGGACTAGCACGCGTAGGTTTTATCCGTGATTCTATAAAAGAGAAATTCCCAAACACGTATTTGTTTTTGGCAGGCGATTTTTTAAACCCTTCACTTCTAGGAACAGTTAAAGTGGATGGGGAACGCCTTAATGGGAAGCATATGATAGATGTTTTAAACGCCTTGGAAATAGATTTGGTAACCTTCGGAAATCACGAATTCGATTTAAAAGAAAAGGAGCTTCTAAAAAGATTGGAGGAGTCTACCTTTAAATGGACTACAGCTAATACACGTCATGTTACTGAAAACGGGACTTTGCCTTTTGTTACAGGAAGTGGTCTAAATAAAATAGTGACTTCGGATTATGAAATCTTTACAGCTGTTGGCTCCGGAAGTGATAAATTGAAATTCGGCGTATTCGGGGTTACACTTCCTTCAAACCTGAAAGATTACGTTTACTATGGCGATATTTATGAAAATGCCGAAAGGGCATACAACCTAGCGCTTCAGAATACGGATTTTGTCGTAGGACTTACCCACGTTGCTTTAGAAGAGGATTTTGAAATTGCAAAACGTCTGCAGTCAATTCCTCTAATAATGGGAGGTCACGAACATTTTAATATGCTTGAAAAAGAAGGTAGCACAATAATAGCCAAAGCAGATGCCAATGCAAAGAGTGTTTATGTTCATACGTTAACGTATAATCTAAATAGTAAAAACCTTCAGGTTGATTCTGATTTGGTGATGGTTACTGACAAAACGCCTTCCAGTCCTAAAGTAGAAGTTGTTGTTACCAAATGGAATGAATTATTGAACAACAAATTAAAAGAAGTGATTGATAACCCCAATGAAATTATTTATCACGCTTCAATTCCGTTAGACGGAACCGATAAAGCGAGTAGAAGTAAACAAACCAATCTGGGCGATATTATTACCCGCTCTATGGCGAATGCGTATACAGGAAAAGTAAATGCTGCCTTGGTTAACGGAGGCTCCATCCGAATTGATGATAACTTAATTGGCGATATTACTAGCACAGATATTTTTAGGGTGCTTCCTTTTGGAGGAAGCGTTCTGCGAGTTGATTTAAAAGGTAGCCTTTTAATAGAAATATTGAATTACGGAGTAGAAAAAAGTGGAACAGGAGCTTATTTACAACGCTATAATTTTTCTAAAAATACAAACGGAAATTGGCAAATTGGAACCGATTTAGTCGAAAATGAAAACACCTATTCAGTAGCTTTTAGCGATTTCTTATTAAAAGGCTATGATATACCTTTCCTTACTCCAGAGAATCCAGAAGTGCTAAATGTTTATTATCCTATCGAAAAAGAAACAGCCTCGGATATTCGAAAAGCGATAATCGAGTATTTTAAATTACAATAGCACCAAGATTCCACAAGCTTCAATAGCTGTAAATTAGTGCTGTAATAGGTTAAGGGTAGACAATCTTTCAAAGAAATAAGCTGTTGAAAAAGAACTAAATACTATATCTTTTTTTGGCAAGTTAGTCTTCCGGATGTAATTTGTTTTACTTCTATATTTTCAGAAAACACTGTTTACTTCTAGTGTTTATAGGTGTTTATGACTTCTTATCTGATTGAAAAAACTTTAAATATTATCTTTATTTATTCTAAATAAGCTTGTGAGTTAGATTTTTCAATCTTACTTTTGCAAGCGTAAAACCAATCTATTTAAATTAAGTCTAAATAAACTCTAATGAAAAATTTCTTCTTTAGTGCGTCCATAATTAGTGCACTAGTCTTTACTTCTTGTTCTTCGGATGATTCTGTTAATCCTGACGATAACACGGTCGTTCCTCCAGCAACCTATACATTTAAGCGTGGAGGTGAATCTACTGTTTCTTTTGGAGGTCAAACTACGCGAATTAAAATGGCGGGTGAGTTAAAGTCTGCTCTTATGGATTTTGACAATGCTACCGAAAATTCCTTATTAGCTATGTATGCGCACGAAGCTGGAAATAATGATTTCAGCGATTCAGAATTAAATGCATCCGATAAAAGTCTTCGAAGCAAAACAGCGGCCTCTAAAGATTATTTCTCGGCAAATGCTTCAGAAAGTACAATCATTAAAGCAACTTTAGAAGGCTTTATTTCTTCACAAGTAAATGAAGTTTTTCCTAATAAAATGGTGGTTGCCTCTCCTGGCGTTGCAGGTCAAGTTGCCGATGGTGATAAAACGCGTTACGTAAACCAATATGGTCTAGAGTACAATCAAGCTTTCGCTAAAAGTCTATTGGGAGCCTTAATGACAGATCAAATGCTTAACCATTATTTAAGCTATGCGATATTAGATGAAGGAAGCAATAGAATAAATAATGACAATAACATTACAGAAGAAGGCAAAGCGTACACTACTATGGAACATAAGTGGGATGAAGCTTATGGCTATTTATATGGTAACTCTCAAGACCCAACAAATCCAAACTTAACAATAGGAGAAGACGATGCTTTCTTGAATGAATATGTAGGACAGGTTAGTAAAGATCCTGATTTCTCATCAATTGCAACTGATATTTTCGATGCCTTTAAGCTTGGACGTACTGCTATTGCTGCCAAAAATTACGAGGTTCGTGATTCGCAAATTGCAATAATTCAGAAAAATGTTTCAAAAGTAATTGCAGTTCGTGGCATTTTCTATTTACAAAATGGTAAAAACAAAATTGAAAACGGAAATGTACAAGGCGCATTTCACGCTTTGTCTGAAGCATACGGATTTGTCTATAGTTTACGTTTTACACGAAATCCTGAAACCAATACGCCACTATTTACACGATCTGAAGTAGATGCGTTGTTAGCCCAGTTAATCAATCCAGCAGATAATGGCTTTTGGGGAATTACACCAGAAACCTTAGAATCGATTTCTGAAGCTGTAGCAGCAAAATTCGACTTTACTGTTGCGCAGGCAGCAAGCATTTAATAATAGCCTTAGTTATTTACCAACCGAATCGTGATTTCACCTTTCGGTTGGATTTTTTTGATTTTTAAACCTAGCAAAATGAAATATTTAAAATTGAGTACCATCGTTTTTTCACTCGCGCTAATTCTTGCTTCCTGTTCTAACAGCAGCGACAATCCAGAAAGTGCTGATGATAATTTTGATCGTGGTGCCATGCTTGCCAACTGGGCAGACAATATTATTATACCAGCTTATACGAGCTTTAATGCTAAGGCAGCCGATTTAAAAACTAAAACCAGCGAATTTTCTACAAATCCGACGGTCGAAAAGCTTCAAGAACTTCGAAACACTTGGGAAAGCGCTTATGTTTCATTTCAACACGTTTCTATGTTCGAAATAGGGAAAGCAGAAGAGCTAAGATTCAGAAACAGAGTTAATATTTATCCTACCGATACCGCTCAAATTGAAGGTTTTATATCCACTGGAGAGTATAATCTTGACTTGCCTTCAACAATCGATGCTCAGGGCTTTCCAGCATTAGATTATATGATAAATGGATTGGCAACCAATGATTATGAAATTATTTCATTTTATACTTCACACACTAATGCCGAAGGGTATAAAAATTACGTAAACACCCTTGCTTCAACCATTTCATCTTTAAGTGCTGAAGTATTGACTAGTTGGACTGCTGGCTATCGCGATGTGTTTGTTTCCAATACCGCTTCTTCAGCTTCTGGAGCAGTAGATAAGTTTACAAATGCCTACATTTTCTATTATGAAAAGTCCCTACGTGCAGGAAAAATTGGAATTCCAGCCGGAGTATATTCTAACGGGGTTTTACCAGAAAAAGTGGAAGCATTTTATAAAGAAGATATTTCTAAAAAACTTTTGTTAGAGTCGATTACAGCGACCCATAATTTTTTTAATGGGAAGAAATTTGATGGCAACACAAATGGGCCGAGCTTTAAAACCTATCTCGATTATTTAAACACGATTAAAAATGGGGAAAATTTGAGTGCCTTAATTGATGGGCAATTTACAGTTGCCCACAACAAAGCAAATGAACTCAATCCTAATTTTGTAGAACAAATAGCAACAGATAACACAAAAATGCTGCAAACTTTTGATGAGCTACAGCGAAATGTAGTTTTGATGAAAGTAGATATGGTTCAAGCCCTAAATATTTCAATCAACTATGTTGATGCAGATGGGGATTAGCAATTTATTGGAACATTTTTTAATGTTTTAATGCTGAGAACCAATCTAATAACCAATACCGTTGTTTAGGAGCTATGTTTCCAACGTTTTCAAAATATTTGAATAAAAGCACATCGGCCGCACCTCTTGCGGTCTTTCGTGTGTTTTTTGGGTTGATGATGTTGGTTAGCATCATTCGGTTTATGCTCAATGGTTGGGTTTACAAACTTTATATCGAACCCAAATTCTTTTTCAGTTACTACGGCTTTGAATGGGTTCAACCGCTTGGCGATTACACCTATCTCATTTTTATTATTTGTGGAATAGCCTCTCTTTTTGTGGCTTTAGGCTATAAATACCGATTGGCGATTATTGTTTTCTTTTTAAGCTTCACCTATATTGAGTTGATGGATAAAACTACCTATCTCAATCACTATTACTTTATAAGCTGTGTTGGGTTTTTAATGGTATTTCTTCCTGCAAATGCCTTTTTCTCGCTAGATGCTTATAAAAATCCATCCAAAGCATTTTTAAGAATTCCAAGATGGACGGTGGATAGCATCAAGTTTCTTTTGGGACTAGTTTATATTCACGCAGGTTTGGCAAAATTAAACAGTGATTGGCTTTTTAAAGCAATGCCGTTAAAAATTTGGCTTCCTTCAAAATACGATTTGCCAATATTGGGAGATTTACTGCAACAAGAGTGGATTCATTATGCGTTTAGCTGGAGTGGCGCTACTTACGATTTAATTATTCCATTTCTATTGCTTTATAAACCAACACGTTGGTTTGCGTTTGCCTTGGTTGTTATTTTTCACGTGCTAACCAGGGTTTTATTTCCAATAGGAATGTTCCCTTTTATCATGATTGTCAGTGCGCTAATCTTTTTTGACGCAGGAGTACATCATCGAATTCTCGGATTTATTTCAAGAATATTTCGGATTAATTATTCAAAGGTTATTTCTATGGCCAATGAAAAAAGTTTTCGCTTTAAAAGAAACTTTACGCTTCCAATTGTTGCAATCTTTTTTGCTGTTCAGCTACTGTTACCTTGGCGCTATTTATTGTATCCAAATGAATTGTTTTGGACGGAAGAAGGATTTCGATTTTCGTGGCGCGTTATGTTGATGGAAAAAGCCGGGTATGCACAATTCACGATAAAAAACACAGAAACAGAGGAGCAGTTTGTTGTTGATAACGATGATTTTTTGACTTCTTTTCAAGAGAAACAAATGAGCTTTCAACCCGATTTTATTTTGGAATATGCACATTACTTAGGAAATCATTTCAAAAAGCAAGGTCATGAAAATGTAAGCGTGTTTGTTGAAAGTTATGTAGCCTTAAACGGACGATTAAGTCAACCTTTTATTGACCCAAAAGTTGATTTATTGAAGAAAAATGAGTCCTTTTGCCGAAAAGATTGGATACTGCCGTTTAACGATGAGATTAAAGGATTATAAAAAAAGGTCATCCGACTGAAAATGATAGAATTTAAAACCAATATATTGCGAAAGACCTCACAGGTTTCAGTTGAGACCTCACTGGTTTTTCAAACCTGTGAGGTCTGGGGACACTCAAAGAAGACCCCAAGGGTTTTTAAAACCTTTGTGGTTTGGAACCACGATATTATTCCGAATGAAGTTTTTCATCTTAGCAGAAATCTTTTTCTCACTGTTTTCTTCTTATTTATTACTATTCCTCTTTTCGCGCAGTTTTCCGTCTCGGGAAAAGTGCTTTATAAAGCCAATAATCTGCCTATTCAAAATGCTGAAGTTTACAATCTCGATTTAGGGAAATCGACAATTACCGATACCGAAGGAAGTTTTCAATTCGATAACGTGCCTGCCGGAACCTACGAATTTGCTGTATTTGATATGGAATACAAGGTTTTGAAGGAGTCGATTACTGTTTCTCAAAACACAATTGTAAATTTTGAATTAGAACCCTTGGGCGAACAGCTTTCCGAAGTTGTTATAAAGAGAAGGAAGGAAGAGGTTTTTGCCTTACGCAGTTTAAAACAAGTAGAGGGAACCGCCATTTACGCTGGGAAAAAGAGTGAAGTAGTAGTGATTGATAACCTCACTTCCAATACCGCAACCAACAATGCGCGACAGATTTACGCTCAGGTTGTAGGGTTGAATATTTACGAAAACAATGATGGTGGTCTACAACTTAATATTGGCGGAAGAGGTCTAAACCCAAATAGGACAGCCAATTTCAATACACGTCAAAATGGGTATGATATTTCTGCTGATGTCTTGGGCTATCCAGAGAGTTATTACACCCCGCCAGCCGATGCATTAAGCGAGATTGAAGTGGTTCGTGGTGCGGCTTCGCTTCAGTACGGAACCCAATTTGGAGGGTTGATCAACTTTGTTCTTAAAAAACCAAATCCAGATAAGAAGTTTGAATGGGTTTCCCGGCAATCGTTGGGTTCCTTCAACTTGTTTAATAGCTTCAATAGTTTTAGCGGAACGGCAGGGAAATTGGGATATTACACTTATTATAATTTTAAAACGGGCGATGATTTCCGTCCTAATTCGCAATTCGATTCGCATAACGCCTTTGCACACTTAGACTATGCGTTTTCTGAAAAGACTAAGCTCACTTTTGAAATGAGTTACCTTCATTATTTGGCACAACAGCCTGGAGGCTTAACAGACAGGCAATTTGAAGAAGATCCAACTTTCAGCAACCGCACACGCAACTGGTTTGAAGTAAATTGGAAATTATATTCATTGCGTTTTGATCATAGTTTTTCAGAAAGAACAGATTTTAGCCTAAACGTATTCGCTTTAGATGCCAGCCGAAAAACAGTTGGGTTTAGGGAAAATCGTGTTTCACAAGTAGACGATTTAGAGAAACCACGCGAGTTAATTTCAGGAAACTTCAATAACTGGGGCGCCGAAGCACGAATTTTAACGCGTTATGACTTTTTAGGAAAAGAGAATATAGTTCTTTTTGGAGGGAAATATTACCAGTCAAATAATGATGAGCGTCAAGGTCCAGGAACCAATGGAATGGACGCAAATTTTAATTTTGCTTCCTCCACATATCCTAATTACGAGCGTCAGAGTGATTTTACATTTCCAAATTTAAATTTCGCAGCCTTTGGTGAAAACATTTTTAATCTTTCATCTAAGTTTTCTGTTACACCCGGTTTTCGATTTGAATATATAAAGACTCAAAGTGAAGGTGAGTACAAAAAAATTAATTTTGACATTGCTGGAAACCCGATCTTAAATGAGGACATTCCCGATAATCGTGAATTTGAACGAGCATTTGTGCTGTTGGGCGTTGGTGTAAGCTATAAACCCACAAAACAAACCGAGCTTTACGGAAACTTAAGCCAGAATTACCGATCAGTAACCTTTAATGATATTCGAATAACAAACCCCTCATTGGTTGTTGATCCAGATATTTCGGATGAAGAAGGATATACATTTGATATTGGAGCTCGAGGTCGATTTGGAAAATATGTTTCGTATGATGTTGGTGCTTTTTTCCTGAGTTATAAAGATCGATTAGGTGTGATTGTTCGAGAAGTAAGCGATATTCAAGAAGAACGTTTTCGTGGTAATATTGGCGACGCTATTACGTATGGCTTCGAAAGCTTTGTAGATTGGAATATTTTAGAGACTTTTTCTATTGATAGAAGTTTTAGATTGAACTATTTCGCAAACCTAGCGCTTACAAATAGCGAGTACACTTCTTCAGAAGAAACGAATGTGAAGGGAAAAAAGGTAGAATTCATTCCAGCCGTAAACCTGAAAACAGGACTTGGTTTTGGTTATAAAGATTTTTTGGGAAGCCTTCAGTATACTTATCTAAGTAAACAATTTACAGACGCAACCAATAGCGAGCGTGATTTTGAAAGTCAGAGTGGCATTATCGGCGAAATACCTGCTTATGGAATTATGGATCTCTCGGTATCCTATACGATTGGTCATTTTAAAATCGAAAGCGGCTTAAACAACGTGTTGGATACGAGTTATTTTACACGAAGAGCGACGGGATACCCGGGACCAGGAATTTTGCCAAGCCAACCACGAACTTGGTATGCGACCTTGCAGATGAAGTTTTAGCTTTTAGACCTACAAGGTGTTCCCCGCTTTTGAGCGGGGCTCTTTGTAGGTCTAGTTTTATTTAGACAAGGTTTTTGAAACCGTGCTCGATAATTCAAAATTCTCAATTAAATTCCACAAGGGCTATTGAGGTTTAGGAAATCATCATGATTTTGGCATATCGTTATACCTACAAGTTTTTTGAAATCTTGCAGGACGTATTGAAAACCTTGCAGTATAAAACTGAATTCGGAGTATATATTTCTGAATTAATTCCTGTATATTTGCACGCAATTAATCCATAAACACATTCCGACTTTACTCATCTTCAACTTTGTGCCTCGGAAGTTAATTTAATTGCCATGAACGAACATCAAAATAAAATTTTAGGAGAAGGACTTACTTACGACGATGTCCTTTTAGTTCCCGCTTATTCCGAAGTACTGCCTCGCGAAGTTTCTATCGCTACTAAATTTTCACGCAATATAACGCTTAATGTACCTATTGTTTCCGCAGCAATGGACACTGTTACCGAAAGTGCTATGGCTATTGCTATTGCAAGAGAAGGTGGAATTGGAGTTCTACACAAGAACATGACTATTGAACAGCAGGCGGCTGAAGTTAGAAAGGTAAAACGTGCCGAAAGTGGGATGATTATTGACCCAGTTACGCTTCAAAAGCACAATACAGTTGGCGATGCTCAAAAGACAATGCGGGAGTACAGCATCGGCGGAATACCAATTATTGATGATTCAGGAAAGTTAATAGGAATCGTTACTAACCGTGATCTTCGTTTTGAACGTGATTTGAACCACGAGCTAAGCGAGGTTATGACTTCCAAAAACCTTATTACTGTTGCTCAAGGAACTTCTTTAAAAGAGGCGGAAATAATTCTTCAGAAACATAAAATTGAAAAACTTCCTGTGGTAACAGACGACGGATCACTCCTCGGCCTTATCACATTTAGGGATATTACAAAGCTCACTCAAAAACCTAGTGCCAATAAAGATCAGTTTGGGCGTCTTCGCGTAGCTGCTGCCTTGGGGGTTACTCCAGATGTAATGGAGAGAGCCGAAGCTCTGGTAAATGCACAAATTGATGCAGTTATAATCGACACCGCTCACGGTCATACAAAAGGCGTGGTAGAGGTGTTGAAGCGTGTGAAAGAAAGATTCCCAGAATTGGATGTGGTGGTAGGAAATATTGCTACTCCAGAAGCTGCAAAATATTTGGTCGATGCTGGTGCCGATGCCGTAAAAGTTGGGATTGGGCCAGGTTCTATATGTACTACACGAGTGGTTGCTGGTGTTGGTTTTCCTCAGTTTTCAGCTGTTTTGGAAGTTGCTGCGGCAATTAAAGGCAGCGGAGTTCCAGTGATTGCCGATGGTGGGATTCGATATACTGGCGACATCCCTAAAGCCCTTGCAGCTGGTGCAGACTGCGTAATGCTAGGGTCATTACTTGCAGGAACTAAAGAGTCGCCAGGCGAAACGATAATCTATGAAGGCAGAAAATACAAATCGTATAGAGGAATGGGGTCTGTAGAGGCAATGAAGCAAGGAAGTAAAGATCGTTATTTCCAAGACGTAGAAGACGATATAAAAAAACTTGTTCCCGAAGGAATCGTTGGACGTGTTCCGTATAAAGGAGATTTATTGGAGAGTATGACACAGTTCATCGGTGGATTGAGAGCTGGTATGGGATACTGCGGCGCTAAAGATATTGAAAGCCTAAAAGAAAATGGAAAGTTTGTTAAAATAACCTCTTCAGGAATTGCAGAAAGCCATCCTCATGATGTAACCATAACTAAAGAAGCTCCTAATTACAGTAGATAGGTAGGGTGAAAGGCATTTCTTTTGCCAGATTTTAACTTTAAGATTATAACGAACGATATCGATTAAGCAATTGGTGTCGTTCTTTTTTTGAACTGTGTTAGTTTAATTTTCCCCTCGTTTTTCAAACAACACTTTTTTAATTCCTAATTCGGTATTCCATTGTTTAATTTCAACGAAACCGAGCTTTTTATATAACTCAGTCGCTGGTTTATTATTGATGCCAGTTTCAACAGTAAAAAGGTCGGAATTAAATTTATTGAAAACGAAAAGTAATAACGTTTTCGCTATTCCACGTCTAAAAAACAGGGGGTGCACCACCAAGCTATTTATAGCGGTATGGCTATCATCGTGATTAGCCTCTATAACTCCTGCTAATTCGCCATTTTCAAAGTATCCAAAAAAATCATTCTCGCTTTCTAAATAATTTTCAATAGGTCTTATAAGTGGTGGAAAATCTGTTGACTCTAAAGTCTTGGCTTCAACAGCATACTATAATTGAAAAAGCGAATGTATTTGAATTGCTGTTTCTAGGTTGTTATTATGGAGGGAATGGACCATTAATTTATATCGTACAATTGAAATGTAATAATTATAAAATCATTGAAATATTCATTCTTTAGTTTTAGGCAGGTGTTTTAGCACATTGATTTTGTCCCTGAAAAAACAAAACGTGAAGCATTGTGCACTTCACGTTCTGTTTCTTAAAATAAAGTTGAGATGGGTTTATTCTTCACCTTCCACTTTTTCCTCAATAGTAATACCTAATTCTGCAATAATTGAGGTCGTAAGGTCGTAATTTGGGTCTAGATAGACAACATCTGCGGTAACTTGCATTACTTGTGTAAAACCTTGTGCCTTTGCCACCTTGTCTAAGGCAGCTGCAATTTTACTGTAGAGCGGCTGCAGGAATTCTTGTTGTTTTATTTCCATTAATTTAGCTCCATTTTGCTGAAATTTCTGGATATCATTTTCAATTTCTATCAACGCAGATTGTTTTTCCTTCTTTTGTGCAATTGTCAGTTCTTTTTCTTCTGCTTGGTACGCTTCAGCTAGAGATCTGTATTTGTCAATCTTTTTGTTAAGGTCAAGATCCATTTGTGCTCCATAGGCTTCTAATTGTGATTGCACAGAAGTCATTTCGGGCATGTTGGAAAGTATGTAGTCAATATCAACAGCTCCTACTTTTCCTTGTGAAAATGCAGAAAGGCTTATGAAAAAAATGGCGATTTTTAGAAATCTCATAATTGTAGGTTTAATAAAATTAGTGCGCAAAGTTACTATAAATATTGAAAATGAGGAGGTGCGGAAGATGTTGATCGAGAACAAACTTCGGAATAGGTTCAAATCGCTAAGTTTTTTAAATAGGCACTATTGAGGTTTGAAGTAAGATTTATAGCATATTTGCTTAGATCTATTTATTATCACCGTTATTCTTTATAGTGTTGACCTCGGTTGGGTTTTAAAATTGCTCTTAGATCATCAACCATTTCTTTTTCAACTGCCATATAAGCAATGTGGTGTGTCGAACTAATTTGCTCCACGCCAAGCGGAATGTTGTCAAGTTGTTTAATGGTTATAAATTCTCCTAAATGCTTCACGTGATGCTCAGCTGTAGGCTTGCCATTGGGGCCATGAAAATCCCATATAAATTTTATTCTTTCAGTCATAGTGCTTTGTTTTTGAAATTAGGTCGTATCGAAAAGAAACCTTTTTATTTAGTTGTTTAGCATATTGCAAAGTACGGAATTCAGAAATACATTGTGAAACTACTGCTGTCGTAATTACACATTTTTTTAGGTAATAAATCACGGTTGATTTTTATTGAAATACAAAAATAGGTTGGATAGAAACATTCTTCTAAACAATCTAATTTATTACTGAAATAGTCTGAAGTAAGTAAATGTCTGAGGTGAGTTTATTCACTCATTATTGTAGCTGTTATTTATGCGATTCTAAGGACAATCATTTTAAATTATATTCGTTTATTTTTCGGGCATGAGTTACGTTGCTTTTGCTATTTTTGCAACTTTGTGCGCCAAAGCCATATAAGGGCGCTTGTGGAATCTTTAAAATTAATATTTTAGTAAAAATGAAAAATTTTCTTACTGTATTGTTCTTGGTATTCCTTGGTGGAACCACAATTTTTTCCCAAAACAAGAAAGATGTTTTGTTAACGATAGACGGTACACCCGTTTATGCCAATGAGTTTAAAAGAGTCTATGAGAAAAACCTTGAGTTGGTTCAAGATGAATCCCAAAAGGATATTGATGGCTACTTACAACTCTTCATAGATTATAAATTAAAAATATTTGAAGCAAAGGCCCAAGGTCTCGACGAGGGTGAAGTGTATAAAGCAGAGCTCACCAAGTACCGTGATCAACTTTCACGCAATTATCTCTTCGAAAATAAATTCACAGAAGACTTAGCAAAAGAAGCATACGATAGGGGTAAAGAAGAAATTAACGCCAATCACATTTTGATTAAGGTGAGTTATGAAGCTACGCCACAAGATACCCTTGCGGCATATAATAAAATTAAGTCTATTCGTGAAAAAGCTTTAAAAAATGGAGCCGATTTTGAACAATTAGCAAAAGAAAACTCAGAAGAGCCTAATGCAAAAAGTTCTGGTGGTAAATTGGGATATTTTTCTGTTTTCAATATGGTCTATCCATTTGAAACCGCAGCCTACAACACAAAAGTAGGTGCAGTTTCTGAAATTGTACGCACGAACTTCGGATATCATATAATTAAAGTGAACGACCGTCGCGAAAGACTTCCAAAAGTAGCAGTTTCGCATATTATGATTTCGGATAAAAAAGGCGCTAAAACGTTTGATCCTAAAGAGCGTATTAACGAAATTTCTACAATGTTAAAGCAAGGACAATCTTTCGAGAACCTCGCTAAAGAATATTCAGACGATAAAAACTCAGGAGTAAAAGGAGGGGCTTTAAAACCATTTACTAAAGGAGAACTTCGCGCCCCAGAATTTGAAGAAGTAGCATATCAATTGAAGAATATAGGAGACATTAGTGAGCCTGTAAAAACAGATTTTGGATGGCATATTATTCGCCTAGATGAAATTGTAGCAGATCCAACCTTTGAAGAACAAAGAGTTCAGTTAGAGAAAAAAGTAAAACAAGGAGATCGTGGTAAAGTTGTTATAAATGCGGTTAACAACAAAATAAAAGAAATATACGGTTTTAAAAAAGTAGAAAGTTATTTACCTTTTTTCGATACCTATGTAACAGATAGTGTACTTTCAAGAAAATGGAAAAAAGAGCCTATTGCCGCTGCACAAAACAAAACACTTTTTACCATTGGAAATAAAGCTGTTAAGTATTCAGACTTCGCTTCCTATATAGAAGAAAGACAAGGAACAACAATGCCTTTTAAAGACAAAGAGAAGCTGCTAATTGGAATGTACGATGAGCTTGAAACAAATGAATTAAAAGAGTACTTTAGAGACCAATTAGAAATTGAAAATGAAGAATATGCCGCTATTTTAGGTGAATACCGTGACGGTCTACTCATTTTTGATGTAATGGATAAAAACATTTGGAGTAAGGCCAAAAATGATACAATCGGGTTACAGAACTTCTATAATAAAAGCAAGGAAAATTACCGATGGAAAAAAAGATTAGATGTTGATATTTTTTCAGCTACATCACAAATTTATGCGCAGCGCGTTCAAAAAATGATTCAAGAAGGAATGGCTCCTGAAGATATTAAAACAGAACTTAACCCAGACGGGTCGGTAAACGTATTGCTTACTCAAGGTGTGTTTGAAATAGGCGAAAAAGAACTTCCAGAGAATCTTGATATCAAAAAAGGCGTTTCTTCTGTTTATCCAAGTAATGATTCATTTACAGTGGTAAACGTTAAAGAAATACTTCCTGAGAGCATCAAAGATCTTGAAGATGTTAAAGGAAGGGTTATTAGTAATTACCAAAATGAATTAGAAACTACGTGGATGAATGAGCTTCACGCCAAGTATAAGGTTGAAGTAAATAGCAAAACACTTAGAAAGTTGAAAAGAAGATTGAAGTGAGATTAACGTGGCTTTACATAGCGGTAGCGAGCCTATTGGTGTCGTCTTGTGGGTATTTTGAACAAGAACCGAAAGAGGGAATAGTTGCTCGAGTACACGATGATTACTTATATGTATCCGATATTCAAGCTTTAATTTCAGAAAACACAACGCCAGAGGATAGTACACTTATCGTCAACAATTATATTACGCGCTGGGCTACTCAAAAATTATTGATAGGTCAGGCCAAAATCAACCTTACCAGCGATAAATTAGGAAGGTTTGACAAGTTGGTCGAAGAATACAAAAACGACTTACTTACAGGTGCATATAAAAATGTAATAGTTGGGCAACAATTGGATAGCACAATTACCGAAAGTGAATTTGAAAGCTATTACCAAGAAAATAAAGAGAACTTTAAGCTGAACTATATGCTTCTTAAAATGAGGTTTGTTCAGCTGCCGAAGAGCTATGAAGGCTTTGAGACTATAAAAGAAAAGTTTGTGCGTTACGACCAAAAAGATAAAGAGTTTCTTAGTGATCGCAATCTGCAATTTGCATCCTCAAATTTGAACGATTCTGTTTGGATTAAAAAGGAAGTTCTATTTGAGACGATTCCCATATTGAGATCAGCAAAAGATGAAGTGTTAAAGAAATCAAATTTCACACAATTGCAAGATTCAATAGGAGTATATTTGGTGAAAATTGAAGATATCCTAAACCAAAATGAAATTGCGCCTCTTTCTTATATTAAGCCTACTTTGAGACAGATAATACTCAATAAGCGAAAGCTTGAACTTATTAGAAAACTTGAAACAGATATTACAAGAGATGCCATTGAACACAATAAATTTGAAATTTACAACAATGAATAAATTTTCCCTGTTACTACTTCTATCCACCTGTATTTTACAGGCACAGAATGTAGTAGTTCCTGATAGTACCGGAGTAGTAAAGAGCAGTGATGCTATTACGGTTCCTGCAAAAAACGTTGCTAACGACACCTTAAAACCTTTTGAGCGCTTTAAAGCTGAGGGGATTAACGCAGTGGTTGGCGAATACGTTATACTCGATTCCGATATAGATAAAGGATATCTTGAAATGCAATCTCAGGGAATTTCAGTAGAAGGTATTTCTCGTTGTCGACTTTTAGGAAAACTAATGGAAGACAAACTATATGCACACCAAGCAAAACAAGATAGCTTGATGGTTTCAGAAGCTGAAATTAATTCACGAACAGATCAGCAACTTCAATATATGGCTAGTGAGTTGGGAAGTGAAGAGAAAGTAGCACAATATTACCGAAAAGACAATATTGCCGATCTTCGACAAGAGCTTTATGATGCCAATAAAATCAATGCGTTGGCTACGAAGATGCAGCAAAAAATTATAGATAAAATGGAGGTTACGCCAGAAGAGGTTCGTAGTTTTTTCTATTCCATACCAGAAGATGAACGTCCCGTTTTTGGAGCCGAAATTGAGGTCGCGCAAATTGTAATTGAACCAGAAATTTCGCAAAAAGCAATAGACGATGCCGTTGCCAAATTAAATGAAATGAGAGCAGACATTATAGACAATGGGGCAAGCTTTTCAACCAAAGCTGTGCTGTATTCTAAAGATCCTGGTACCGCAAGTAAAGGAGGTCTCATTACTGGAATTAAGCGCGATTCCCCTCTTGCCAAGGAATTTATGGATCAGACTTTTTCTCTTTTAGAAGGAGAAGTAAGTGAGCCTTTTGAAACAGATTTTGGCTGGCACATACTTTACGTTGAAAAAATTAGAGGGCAAGAAGTAGATGTTCGACACATTCTTGCATTTCCAGAAGTTTCACAAGAAGCAATAGAAGCAGCTCAAAACAAAATTGAAGATATTAGAAAACAAATTGTTGCAGGCGAAATTACTTTTGCTGAAGCAGCACGAAAATACTCCGAAGACAAAGAAACTAGAAATAATGGAGGTCAAATTGTGAATCCACTTACGTTTGATACTAAGTTTGATCTAACCAAAATGGACCCGACCTTTAGTGCACAAGTGTATAACCTAAAAGAAGGAGATGTTTCTAAAGTTATTACCGATCGAGACCGTACGGGTAAAGGATTGCTGAAAATTTACACTGTAACAAGACGTTACCCTGAACACAACGCCGATTATGTTGAAGATTACGAACGTATTAAACAACTTGCTCTTCGCGAAAAACAAATTAAAGAAATTAATAAGTGGCAGGATGAGGTCATCGTAAAAACTTATGTTCACGTTAATGACGATTATCAAGATTGTGATTTTGCTGCAAATTGGTTGAAAAAATAATATTGAAATTAAAGATATGTCAGACGTAACAGCGGTTTCGCAACTTGTTTCCAAATATAATGCACTTCGAACCGAGATAAAAAAGGTTATCGTTGGCCAAGATGAGGTAGTAGAGCAGGTTTTACTAGCTATATTTTCCGGGGGTCACGCCCTTTTAATTGGGGTTCCTGGTCTTGCAAAAACACTATTGGTAAACACTGTGGCGCAGGCGTTAGGATTAGAATTTAAAAGAATTCAGTTTACTCCTGACTTAATGCCAAGTGATATTTTAGGTTCTGAAATTCTCGATAAAAACAGAGAGTTTAAATTTATTAAAGGACCCATTTTCGCAAACATTATTCTTGCAGATGAGATTAACCGTACGCCACCTAAAACCCAAGCAGCATTACTTGAAGCTATGCAAGAGCGATCGATTACTGTCTCTGGGCATCACTATAAATTAGACTTACCATATTTTGTGCTGGCTACGCAAAACCCCATCGAGCAGGAAGGAACTTATCCGTTGCCCGAAGCGCAGTTGGACAGATTTATGTTTGCCATTAACTTAGACTATCCTACATTTTTAGAAGAAGTTGAAGTTGTAAAAATGACAACGGCTGGAACAAATGAAAAAGTAACTCCTTTATTTAATAGTGAAGAAATTATTGGCTTTCAGCAGTTAATTAGACGCATTCCAGTAGCAGACAATGTTATTGAATATGCGGTAGGTCTTGTGGGGAAAACACGACCAAACAGTCCTACAGCGCCTGAAATTGTTAAAAACTATGTCGATTGGGGAGCCGGGCCAAGAGCTTCTCAAAACCTGATTTTAGCTGCCAAAACCAACGCAGTGCTTAATGGAAAATTCTCTCCAGACATCGAGGATGTTCAAAAAACAGCAATCGGAATATTACGACACCGTTTGATTAAAAATTACAAAGCTGAAGCAGAAGGGCTGAGTATTGAAAAAATTATTCAGAGTCTGTTTTAACTATGTCGTTTTATAACTGCCAATTCAATTCAATTCAATTCTTTTCTTCATTTTTATTCAATCGTGAATAGTGTTGGGTAAGTAGTTAACTTCTAAATAGATTCTATCAAGAAATTCTATAAATCTGAATTGTGAATTTCATATTTTAAACAGCTTCTTCTTATGGTTTGTTTATTAAATATTAGCTTAATTGATTATTTAATAAATATATCGCAGTCAAAGAGTCCTTCTGTTAAATACTTTTGAATTATATCAAAATTTTGTATTTTTGCAGAACTTTCAAAAATCTTAAAAACTTACATTATATGGCATTTGATATAGACATGATTAAAGAGGTGTATTCTCAAATGGCTGAGCGTGTGGATAAGGCACGCGAGCTAGTTGGAAAGCCCTTAACTCTTTCAGAAAAAATACTTTATTCTCACCTGTGGGACGGAACTCCTAATAAATCGTTTGAACGCGGAAAGGATTATGTCGACTTTGCTCCCGATCGTATCGCTTGTCAGGATGCAACAGCTCAAATGGCCTTGCTTCAGTTTATGCAAGCAGGAAAAAAGACAGTTGCTGTTCCAACTACAGTTCACTGCGATCACTTAATTCAGGCAAAACAAGGCGCTGCGAAAGACTTAATGCGTGCCAATGAAACGAGTAATGAGGTTTTTGACTTCCTAGAATCTGTTTCAAATAAATACGGAATAGGATTTTGGAGACCAGGGGCTGGAATTATCCACCAAGTAGTTCTTGAAAACTACGCTTTCCCAGGAGGAATGATGATTGGTACCGATAGTCATACTGTAAATGCTGGTGGATTAGGAATGGTGGCCATTGGAGTAGGAGGTGCAGATGCGGTTGATGTAATGGCGGGTATGCCTTGGGAATTAAAATTTCCGAAGCTAATCGGTGTGAAATTAACTGGTAAATTGAATGGCTGGACAGCGTCTAAAGATGTTATCTTGAAAGTGGCTGGAATCCTTACAGTAAAAGGAGGAACAGGAGCTATCGTTGAATATTTTGGACCTGGAGCAAAAAACCTTTCTTGCACAGGAAAAGGAACCATTTGTAATATGGGAGCCGAAATTGGGGCAACCACCTCAACCTTTGGATATGACGATTCTATGGAACGCTTTTTAAGAGCTACCGATAGACACGAAATTGCTGACGAAGCAAATAAAATCCGTGAATACTTAACTGGAGATGATGAAGTATATGAAAATCCAGAAAAATATTTCGACCAAGTAATTGAAATCGATTTATCAACACTTCGCCCACACTTAAATGGGCCGTTTACACCAGATTTAGCAACTGAAGTTGGTGATTTAGGCGAAAAAGCTAGAAAAAATGACTGGCCTCTTAAAGTTGATTGGGGCTTGATAGGTTCTTGTACAAACTCGTCTTACGAAGATTTGTCTAGAGCGGCTTCTATCGCACAACAAGCAATTGATAAAAATTTAAAGTCGAAAAGTGACTTCGGAATTAATCCAGGTTCAGAACAAATTCGTTTTACTGCTGAACGCGACGGACTTTTAGATGTTTTTGAAAATCTTGGCGCTACAATATTTACAAACGCTTGTGGACCTTGTATTGGACAATGGGACAGAAGTGATAGAAAAGGAGATGAGAAGAATACAATTGTACATTCCTTTAACAGAAACTTTTCAAAACGTGCCGATGGTAACCCAAACACCCACGCATTCGTAGGTTCACCAGAAATGGTTGCAGCAATTGCAATTTCAGGTCGTTTGGACTTTGACCCGATGAACGACACACTTATTAACGAAGATGGCCAAGAAGTAAAACTTGACGAACCAGTTGGGCTTGAATTGCCTCCAAAAGGTTTTGCCGTTGATGATAACGGATATTTAGCACCTACGGCAGACGGAAGCGCTGTGGAAGTTAAAGTTGCTCCAGATAGCGAGCGTCTTCAGTTATTAGAGCCTTTTGTGCCGATTAAAGACTCGGAATTACAAGGAGTGAAGTTGTTGATTAAAGCATTCGGAAAATGTACAACAGACCATATTTCTATGGCTGGTCCTTGGTTGCGTTACAGAGGGCACTTAGATAATATTGCAAACAACACCTTAATTGGTGCTGTGAACGCTTTCAATAAGCAAACAAATTTTGTTAAAAATCAACTCACTGGAGAGTATGGCGGAGTTCCAAACGTTCAAAGAGAATACAAGGCTAATGGTATAAAAACCATTGTTGTTGGTGACCATAATTACGGTGAAGGTTCTTCTAGGGAACACGCTGCAATGCAGCCTAGATTTTTAGGTGTAGCTGCTGTTTTAGTGAAATCGTTTGCAAGAATTCACGAAACAAACTTGAAAAAACAAGGAATGTTAGGGTTAACATTTGCTAATGAAGCAGATTACGATTTAATCCAAGAAGATGATACTTTCAACTTTGTTGATATAGCTGACTTTGCACCAAACAAGCCGTTAACAATTGAGATCGTCCACGCTGATGGTAGTAAAGACACTATTAAAGCAAACCATACCTATAATGATGCTCAGATTAAATGGTATCACGAAGGTTCCGCTTTAAACTTAATTAAAAAGCAAAACGCTTAAAATATTTTAATAGGATCTAAACCTCACAGCTCTCCGAGACCTGTGAGGTTTTTTTATTTATATAAATTATGGAGAAATTTTTTAAAAAGCATTGGAGTAATATTCTCTTTGGGGTGTTAGTTGTTTTAATGATAATCCCCCAAACACGGATGCCTATTCAGGTTTTTGTACAACGCCTTATTTCTTTTTCTCCATCAGAAACTTCGGAAGAAAAACGAGAAACACTTCAGGATTACAATTGGTCACTTGTGTCCTTGAATTCAGAAGAAATCAATTTTTCACAATCTCAAGGCAAAGTTGTTGTCGTAAATTTTTGGGCTACCTGGTGTCCACCTTGTGTTGCAGAAATGCCTTCATTTCAGAAACTATACGACGCTTATGGTTCAAACGTAGACTTTTATTTTGTTACTTCAGAGAAGCCTGATAAGGTGAATAGGTTTTTAGAAAAACACAACTACTCCCTTCCCGTATTTTTACAATTTTTTGAAGCTCCAGAGCAGATGCAGTCAAGTGTATTGCCAACAACTTATGTTTTGTCAAAATCAGGGGAAATCGTGGTAAATGAAACAGGAGTGGCAGATTGGAATAGCAAAAAAATAAGAAGCTTATTAGATCGACTTATAGCTGAATAAATTTAGCTTGGATAATAGTTTGTTTTAATAGATTCCATTTCTTTTTTGCCCTTTGCAATTTCTTCAATTTCGTTCCAACGATCTGGAGTAAATAATACGTGTAAAGGTTGCGCTACTTCAATAATTTTCGGGAAGTTTTGAATTAATTTTTTGTCCCAAGTTTTATAGTGCTTCAACAAATCGTCTGGGTAAACTGTTTTTCTTCGCGTTCCTTCATTTATACCTTTAAAAGGCTCGGTTACATTTAAGTATCCATAATCGTCGGTTAGCTCTTCTCCTGCTTGGATATCACGTATTGCAATTTCGAAATCGTAAGCTGTAGAAAGACAGTTGCTTTTAAAACTGTGGTTTACAAAACGTCCATAATCCCAGCATAGCACTAAGTTTCCCTTATTGTTTCGGTAGCTGTAAGTTTCTAATACTTGTTGATATATTGGTTGTAACTTTTTAACTTGGTCAGGAGTAAATTCCCTATCCAATTCATCTAAAACCCACGTAATAGTACCAGCGGGAATAAATTCCTTTGCTACAACACCATAACCAATTTCTTCGCTTATAAGTTTTAGTTCTGTTTTTGGATGTATCATTGCCTATTTTTTATACAAAAATAGTGCGAAAAACAATGTGTAATACGAGTGTAAGCTATTGGATATTATTTATTAAAACTGTTTATTTGCCGATTTTTTCAGAAGAAAAATTTCACTAGTCCTGAATTCTTTTACTGTTCCAAGATTTAAGCTTTTCCATTAATAAAAACACAGTCAAAAGCATTGTAAGTGCGTAAATACTATCTTCAATAGGAACAGTACCGATTCGAATTCCAAGATTTTCAGCATCGTTGTACCATACAACTTGTTCGTCTATCCAACTTCCGGTAAGAAAACCGTTTACAATAAAAAAAGGAATTAAAAGTATGGCGAAAACTGGTAGAAACTCTTTTAACAAATCGCGTTCATTATTAAAAATCCAGGCCAATAGAATTACTGCATATCCAAAATTTACGGCGGTGTACCAACGGTTATAATTATACAATAACACCAAAATCAGTATGGTTTGTAAACTAAAATAAATGATTGACGTGGCTTTTTCTGAAAGTTTAAACTTTGGAAGTAAATTTTTAAACGAATATACAGTGAATAAGCAGGCGTAAGGAATACAAATAAAAAACAGCCATTCTTCAATGGGTAAATTCCCCAATCGTATTCCAGAAAGATATGCTTCATTAAATCCCCAGAATCCATTATGAGTAAAAATGACATCCCACGTTACAAAAAACGCCATCATAAGCAATGTTGCCGGAAAGAAATATTTCCAGAGCTTATAAAATTGAAGTTTTGGGTGAAAACTGAACAAAAATGGAATGCTTAGCGAAGCCAAGTCCAATATAAAGTAAAGATGCCACATGATTTATTTTTTGAAATATTTCAAAGGGGGAAGCAACATTCCGAAACATTCGCCTTTGTCTTTTCCCAAGTGTTTATGATGCATTTTATGTGCTCTTCTAATGCCGCGAGCATATCTATTATTAGCATTTCGGAATAGCTTAAAGCGCTGGTGTATAAAAATATCGTGAACGAAAAAATAAGCCAATCCGTATGCGAAGATACCCAATCCGATAGGCAATCCCGCCCAAAATTCAAAATAGCTCCATCCAATAAAACAACCGATGCTCACTAAAGCATAAAAGAGGAAGAAATAATCATTTCGCTCCCACCAACTGTTGTGGTCTTTTTTGTGGTGATCTTTGTGTAGCGACCATAGAAAGCCATGCATAATGTATTTATGGGTAAACCACGCCATGAATTCCATAAGCGAAAAGGTTGTTACAAATATTAAAATCCAAATTAGGGTAGACATTTTATTATAGTTGTTAAGGCTTTGGTACAATCCCGATGCAATTTATTATCGGGATGGTATTTCTCCGCCATCTTTTTTGACTCGATTTTGAATATAGTGGGTAATGAAAATTGTCTGTACTGTGTCTGGTCGAGCCTACCTTTGTCGGCAGACAGGCGCGGGCTCGAGGTGACATTGTTGGTATAAATCACTTACTTTTACCCACTCAAAATAAGATAGAGCCTCTTTATTTTATTCGTTGATTAAACTAATAGTATTATTTTTTGTTCATTTATAATGTTTCTGAGTATTCCGATGCAATCGGAATGTATCAAAGACCTCACTTCACCAAATTTAATTGATATTTCAGATAGCTGCCGGTCAAAAGTCCGATTTTTTCAATATTCGGAACTCTAATTCTTGAGTTTCTTATTTCGGCTGCAGGAGTTTTTTGTAATTTTTTTAATAACCTTCGATAGTATTTATAGGCCACAAAGACTCCCAATCTTGCTTCGTGTGGTAACTTCAGAATTCCTAGATATCCTTTTTTAAAATTATCTTCAATTTCTAAAATGATTTTTTCTTTTGAGATTTCATCTAAGGTGTTTAGGTCGATATTTGGAAAATAAGTTCGACTTAAAATTTCCTCGTCTTCTTTTATATCGCGTAAAAAATTCACTTTCTGGAAAGCAGAACCCAAATTCGTGGCAGCGTTTTTCAGTTCATCGTATTTTTCGGAATTACCTTTCACAAAAACCTGAAGGCACATCAAGCCAACAACATCTGCCGAGCCATAAATATAATCGTTAAATTCTTCTACAGTAGTGTAAACGCTTTTGGTGAGATCCTGCCGCATGCTACTCATAAAAGTTTGGATTAACTCCCTGTCGATATTGTACTTATGAACGGTATTCTGAAACGAATTTAAAATAGGGTTTAAGCTTATTCTGTCATCTAAAGCAAGCTGTAAGTCTCTTTCAAAACACTCGAAAAGCTTTTCCTTGTTGTATTTATGAAATGAATCGACTATTTCATCGGCAAAACGAACAAATCCGTAAATGTTGTAAATATCTTGACGTATAGATGGTCCCAACATCTTCGTTGCCAAAGAAAAGGAAGTGCTGTAAGCCTGAGTCGTCTTTTTAGAGCACTCGTCTGATAGTATGTCGAATATTTCTTTCACTTTGTGTTGTTCTTATCAATCAATCCTGCGGCTAATTTTCCAGATATTAAAGCTGGTGGAACTCCTGGCCCTGGCACAGTGAGCTGTCCTGTAAAGAATAAGTTTTTTACTTTTCCACTCTTTAATTTTGGTCTTAAAAATGCAGTTTGCAATAACGTATTTGCCAAACCATAGGCATTCCCTTTATAACTATTGTATTCAGAAATAAAATCATTGATGCAAAAGGATTCTTTAAATATAACGTGTTTTTTTACAGTTTGCCCGGTTACTTTTTCTAAACGAGTTATAATTTCTTCAAAATATTCTTCCCTGAGTTCTGGAATATCATTTAGGTCTGGGGCTAACGGAATCAAGAATATACCTGCTTCTTTTCCTTTAGGAGCAAAACAGTCTTCCGTTTTGGAAGGAAAACTTGCATAGAACAATGGTTCTTTAGGCCATTCAGGACTATCGTAAATAGCTTTGGAATGCGCCTCAAAATCAACGTCGAAAAAAAGAGTGTGATGAGCTACGTTATCTATAGGTTTGTCAAAGCCTACATAGAATAGTAGGGCAGAGGGCGCCAATGTTTTTTTATTCCAGTACTTTTCTGAATATTGTCGTAACGATGATGGCAATAAAGTTTCGGTATGATGATAATCTGCACCACTTAAAACGATATCTGTCTTAATCTCATCACCATTTATTACTAAACCAGTTGCCTTACGCTCTTCAACTACAATTTTTTCTACGTGTTGGCTTGTCTTAATTTTAACTCCCAATTCTTTAGCGAGACTAGCAATTCCATCTACAACCGAAAACATTCCATTTTGTGGATGAAAAGTTCCCAATCCAAAATCGGCGTAGTTCATAAAGTTATAAAATGCTGGAGTTCGCGACGGTTTGGCGCCTAAAAATAACACTGGAAATTCTAAAATTGAAATCAATCTTGGGTTGGTAAATTCAGAACGTACTTCTTTACTTATAGTGCTGAAAAATTGAGTGATTTTTTTCGCAGTCTCCACGGTAATTAGCTCCATTGGGGAAACTCCAGGACGATAGACCAAATCTTTAATGGCAATATTATAATTGTCTTGAGCTTTGGCAATAAACTTTTTTAGTTTCACAGAACTTCCAGGCTCTTCAGTTTCAAAAGCGATACATATTTTTTCTAAAGTATCGGCAATAGTGATATAATCGTTATCGCCAAAATAGACCCTATATGCTGGATTTAACTTTAGTAAGGAATAATAATCTGATGGTTTTTTATTGAAGTCTGAAAAGAATTTTTCAAAAACATCTGGCATCCAATACCACGTAGGCCCTAAGTCGAAAGTAAACTCATCTTTCTTTAATTGACGCGCGCGACCGCCAATTGCTTCATTTTTCTCATAAATGGTTACATCGTGACCAGCTTGTGCCAAATAGCAAGAAGCAGCCAAAGCTGAGAAACCAGAACCAATAACAGCAATGTCTTTTTTCATATTGTTTAACAAAAATACAATTTATTTAAACAAAAATGAAAACTGAATAGATTTAATTTTAAGTTAAATTCATTTTCAACACGTTAGAATGACTTTTTAAGGTGATTTTTAAAATGGTCAATCGCCTCAAATAACTTTATGTTTTTATGTTTCGTTTCAAAAGTGCGTACTCTATTTCCTAAGATCCACAGTTCATTTTTTGACCCTACTTGTTCTTGGAAGCTATCGATATACGATTTCAAATTTTCTGTTTCAGGTTGTATTGTAAAGTAACTCACAAACACCGCATTAGGCATTTGTTTTTGTACGTGTTTCAGGCTTTCAATAGGAATGTTTGGACCGAGGTAAAGTGTTGGAAATCCGTTAGAAACTAGTTCGTAATGGGCGTAGAGAAGGCTAATTTCGTGAATTTCGGAGGAAGGGAGGTAAAGAATAAAAATAGGAAAATCTTTTTCTACAATTTGTTTTTTTAACTTGGCAGTTTCAAGAATTAAGCTGTGTTTTATTTTTTCAGAAATAAAATGTTCGTGAGAAGGGTCTATGGAGCCTATGTGCCAGAGTACACCTGTTTTATTCAGTAGCGGTACGAAAATTTTTGAATATACATCGCTGTAGCTCTTTTTTTCTAACAAATTTTTCAGGGTTTCATCAAATTTCTGTCCGTCAAATTCTAACATGGCCGATTTGAACATTTCAAGGCCATAGGTAGCGGCGTGGATTTCCATATCCTCTTTAATCAAGGATTGTATTTGAGCCGGAGTCATTCCCGCAAGTTTTGAAATTTTATAACCTGCTTTATATAAATAGGTGATGTTAAGAAGTTTTTTTAAACTTTCAAGATCGTACTTCCGAATGTTGGTATCCGTGCGATCTGGTTCTAATAAGTGATATCGTTTCTCCCAAATGCGTATGGTGTGCGCCTTTACGCTCGATAGATTTTCAAGATCTTTTATGCTGAATTCCGTTTTTACCACAACTAAAAATTTCGGTTAAAGTACTAAAAAGAATGGAGTTGTGTTTAGTTTTTTTGAAGAATGACTGAACAAATTTTTCGGGAGCTGCAATTTGATTTGTTTCGTTAAAAACAAAGAACCCCGCCAAACAAAGGTTTAGCGAGGCTTTTATAGTACCCGGAATGAGACTTGAACTCACACGCCCGTAAGGACACATGGCCCTCAACCATGCCTGTCTACCAATTCCAGCACCCGGGTAGCGGTGTTGCTAAATTTTCAAATTGCAAGTATGAATTGTTTATCACACTTTTCGCTTACAAGCCTTTTTCTTAGCGGGCACAAATATAAGGTATTTTAGATATTTTGAAGGATGAAAAAATGGGATTAATCAAAAAAATAATTAAAATAGGTTTTTGGTAAGAACCGCATTACAGCATCAAAGCACGTGCTAGAAAAAATTAAAAAGAAATACCCTCATTTTTTCGAGAATCTATTTCAATCACTATGTTACAGGAGTTATGATGTATATCATTCTTTTTCAGTAAAATCCGCCTTATATTTGAGGTTTACCTGTTTCAAATGTCTAGATCAACCTCTTTTTTAGATCGTTCCAAATCATTCTTCGCTGAAATTGGCGATATGACTTTATTTGCCGGACGTTTTTTTCGGGAATTGTTCAGTACGCCATTTGAGTTTAAGGAATTAATCCGCCAATGTTATAATATGGGAATTCGCTCCCTATTTTTAGTAATGGTAACTGGGTTTATTTTAGGGCTGGTATTTACGCTTCAATCGCGCCCCACCTTGGCCGACTTGGGTGCCGAAGCCTGGATGCCTTCTATGATTAGTATATCAATTGTTAGGGAAATTGGACCCGTAATTATTGCTCTTATTTGCGCCGGAAGAATCGGGTCGGGTATAGGAGCAGAGCTTGGCTCGATGCGCGTTACAGAGCAAATTGATGCCATGGAAGTTTCTGGCACCAATCCGTTTAAATACTTAGTTGTAACCAGAATACTTGCGGTTACTTTAATGTTGCCGTTGCTCGTTATAGTTGGCGATGCCGTAGCATTAATAGGTTCTGCAATTATTGAAAATTTAAAAGGCGACGTATCATATACCTTATATTTCAACAAAATTTTTGATGCCTTGAGTTTTAGCGATTTACTTCCCGCAACTGTTAAAACAGTATTTTTTGGGTTTGCAATCGGGCTTGTGGGAACTTACAAAGGATACAATTGTGCAAAGGGAACCGTGGGAGTAGGAGAAGCATCAAATTCCGCTGTGGTGTACACTTCGATGCTCTTGTTTATAATTGATTTTATCGCCGTATTTGTTTCAGACATATTTTTTGAAATCTAGATGAAAAAAGAAAACCAAAAACCTGTACTCGAATTAAAAGACATCCATAAGAGCTTCGGAAAAAACCACGTGCTCAAAGGATTCAGCCTTAAACTTCACGAAGGTGAAAACCTAGTAATCATGGGGAAATCTGGTTCAGGAAAGTCCGTAATGGTAAAGTGTATTGTAGGCCTAATTCAGCCAGACAGCGGTAGCATCACTATTAAAGATCAGAATATTATCACTATGGGGCAAAAGGAATTGGACTTTTTACGAACAGAAATTGGATACCTTTTTCAAGGAAGCGCTTTATACGATTCTATGACGGTTCGAGAAAATTTAGAGTTTCCTTTAAGGCGGCATAAAGATAAAATTGAAAACTTTCAAGGAACCGATGAAGCTGTAAAAGCTGCATTAGAAAGTGTTGGATTGCTGCATACATTAGATTTAATGCCCTCTGAACTTTCTGGCGGAATGCAACGTAGGGTAGCTTTGGCCAGAGCGTTGATTTTAAAGCCCAAAATTATAATGTATGACGAACCAACCACAGGTTTAGACCCAATAACGGCAAATGAAATTATTCAACTTATGCGAAATATTCAAATTGAATATAACACATCATCCCTCATCATTACGCACGATGTAGATTGTGCGCGGGTAATTTCAAACCGAATTATTTTACTGGTAGATGGAATTAATTATGCAGAAGGAACTTACGAGGAACTTTCAAACTCGAGCGATCCTCAAACCAGGGCATTCTTTAAAAATTAAACGTATGGCAAAATCGACTTCACAAAAAATAAAAGTTGGAATATTCGTGGTTGTGGGAACTATCCTTCTCATTGGCGCACTTTATTCCATAGGAAAACGGCAGCATATTTTCAGCAAAACCACACAGGTTTATGCCGTTTTTGGAAACGTAAATGGGTTGCAAATAGGTAATAATGTCCGCTATTCTGGAATAAACGTTGGCACGGTAAGTAAAATTGAAATGACCGAAGTTGGAAAGATTACAATCCAAATGTCGGTAGAAGAAAAAACCGCCTCATTTATCAAGAAAGATGCAATCGCTTCCATTGGGTCAGATGGGTTGGTGGGTAGTATGGTTGTAAATATTATCCCAGGTAAAAACAAGCAAGCCGTGCGAATCGCTACTGGCGATACCATTCAGTCGTACAGTAAAATTGGGGCAGACGATATGCTTTCAACATTAAATACAACAAATGAAAATGCTGCTCTATTGACTTCGGATTTATTGAAAATAACCAATCAGATTTTAGAAGGAAAAGGAACTTTAGGTGCCTTGATCAACGATACGATCTTGGCTCAAGACATTCGGCAAATAATGATTGAGCTTAGAAAAACCTCTGAAGGAACAGGGTTGGCTGTGTCTAGAATAAACAGGATTATTTCTAAAATTAATTATGATGAAAGCGCCGCGGCTGTAATTTTGAGCGATACGGTTACAGCAAATCAAATTAGAAATGTATTTGAAAATCTTGAAAAATCTAGTGAGGATATAAATGAAGTAACCAAAAATTTGAATGAATATTTAACTGAAATTAAATCAGGAAAAGGCGCATTAAATTATATTACACAAGACGAAACCTTTGTGAAAAATGTTGATTCTACAATGCTTCAGATAAAAGAAGCATCCGAAAAATTAAACCAAAACATGGAAGCCCTAAAACACAATTTCTTCTTCCGTGGCTATTTCAGAAAACTAGAGAGACAAGAACGAAGAGCAGCCAAAGCGAAGTGATTTTAAATCCGTATTTTAGCTATTCAAAAACCACCAAAATAATTTGAATGCTAAGTAATTTAAAACAAAACTTCTCGCATCTTTTTGAAGATGATTTGATAGCAGAAATAAACCAAGTAGGTAATTTAATACACGTAACAGAAGGGGACAAGCTAATTGAAATTGGAGATTATTTGCGCTCTATGCCGTTATTGATTTCGGGAGCTATAAAAATCCTGAGAGAAGATAGCGAAGGCGACGAGCTTTTATTGTACTTTCTAGAACCCGGTGATACTTGCGCCATGACCCTTACTTGCTGTTTAGGACAAAAAAAGAGTGAAATTAGGGCCCTCGCGGAATTAGACACCACACTGGTTATGATCCCAGTTCAAAAAATGGAAGAATGGATGGGCAGGTTTAAAAGTTGGCGAAACTTTGTATTGGCCAGTTATCACACACGGCTTATGGAAATGCTTGATACCATTGACAGCATCGCCTTTTTGAATATGGATGAGCGATTGGTAAAATACCTTCGCGACAAAAAAAATATTGCGAAAACTGATGTAATTGCTTCCACGCATCAAGAAATTGCTTACGAACTGCACACATCGCGAGTAGTGGTTTCACGTTTGTTGAAGAAATTGGAATCAATGGGGAAAATAGCGCTTAACCGAAACAGTATCAAGATAATTGAACTTTAAAGAAATTGCTTTTTAAACTTTATTTTTCGGGCT
This sequence comes from Aequorivita viscosa, assembly GCF_900106795.1. Classification (GTDB taxonomy): domain Bacteria; phylum Bacteroidota; class Bacteroidia; order Flavobacteriales; family Flavobacteriaceae; genus Aequorivita; species Aequorivita viscosa. The sequence continues at coordinate 63,601 of NZ_FNNS01000016.1, forward strand.
GAATGTAACTTTTGTTACTGCTAAAAATTCTTTTCTAGCTTATTTTTGAAATGTTTCAACTTAAACCGCATCTTATGAAAATATTTCTCACATTTTTTATGGCTATTCTGTTGGCTTCCTGTAACGATACTGTTCGTAAAGAGTATTCAGGAATGACAGCAAATGATGATTTTGCTAAAGCAGAACTTGTTCAAAATCATCCAGGAAAAAAATTGATGGAAAACAATTGCTACGTTTGTCATAACCCGAAAACAGCCGAAGATCGCATGATTGCCCCACCCATGGTAGCGGTGAAAATGCACTATCTTTCCGAAGAAACTTCAAAAGAAGAATTTAGTAATAATATGGTCACGTTTTTAGAAAAACCATCCAAAGCAAATTCAAAAATGCCCGGTGCGGTTAAAAAGTTTGGTTTAATGCCATATCAGTTCTATCCAAAGGAAACCATCAGGCAGATTGCAGATTATATGTACGATAACGACATAGAAGAACCTGAGTGGTTTGAGGCGCATTATTCCGAAATGCACGGCGATAGACCTAGAATGAAAGGGAAAAAAGGACAGGGCAAAGGCAAAGGAATGATGAGAAGCAATCAAACAGGTAATACGCAACAATTAACAATTGAAGAACACGGAATGCAAATGGCGCAAACCACAAAAGCTGAATTAGGTAAAAACTTAATGGGACAAATTCAAAAAAATGGAGTAATCGCAGCACTCGATTTCTGTAATATCCAAGCCATGCCTATAACCGATAGCATGTCGGTAGTGCACAATGCACATATTAAACGGGTATCAGACAAGCCAAGGAACCCTAAAAACAAAGCCAATGCAATAGAATTGGAACACGTGCAGACATTTAAAAACCAAGTGGCTGCCGGTAAGGAGGTCAAGCCTATTGTAACTTCGATGGGAGAAAAAAGCAAGTTTTACTATCCCATTGTAACCAATTCTATGTGCCTAAAATGCCACGGTACGCCTGAAAAAGAAATAGAAAGTCTTACGCTAACAAATATTTTGAAGCACTATCCAAACGATAAAGCAACAGGATATGGTGAAAATGAAGTTAGGGGAATTTGGAGTATTGAGTTTGATAAATAATTATTCAGATTAAGCACTTGCGTTAAAAAAAGTTATGGCGAATTTGAAATTGGACGAATCGTTTTGGAGTGAGAAGTATTTAGATGGACACACAGGATGGGATATTGGGTATGTTTCAACACCATTAAAAGAATATATCGATCAGCTTACAGATAAGGAATTAAAAATATTAATCCCTGGAGGCGGAAATTCTTATGAAGCAGAATATCTTTTCGAGAATGGATTTAAAAATGTTTCAGTTATCGATATTTCGACCATTCCCCTTGAAAACTTGTTAAAACGGGTTCCGTCTTTTCCGAAGAAAAATCTTTTGCATCTCGACTATTTTGAGCTTGAAGAAACGTATGATCTTATTATAGAACAGACCTTTTTCTGTGCTCTCAACCCAGAAATAAGAAAAGAATATGTTCAAAAAACACATCAGTTATTGAAGCCAAATGGAAAGTTGGTAGGCTTGCTATTCAATATTCCGTTAAATAACGACACACCTCCTTTTGGTGGAAATGAGCTTGAATACCGTTCTCTTTTTGAAGAGAAGTTTATAATCGATATAATGGAAACCGCTTATAATTCCATTCCACAACGTACAGGAAATGAACTTTTCGTTTATATGAGAAAGAGGTGAAGATGAATCCGAAATCGAAAACGAAATTGAAATCGAAATCGAAACTGAAACCCCAATTGATGTTGAAACTTTAAGAGATACAGACCTTTGCGCCTTTGCGAGAGGGTTTCACGCGGAGGGCGCAGGGCATACGCGGAGGACGCAGAGAGGTGTGTTTTCTTGTGATTTGATTTATTACAATGAGAATTGTTTCTTAGAGAAACCTTTGCGCCTTCGCGCCTTTGCGAGAGAATTTCACGCAGAGTGCGCAGAGCACGCAGAGTGGTGTGTTTTCTTGTGATTTGATTTATTGTAATGAGGGTTACTTCATCGAAATCGAAATCGAAACTGAAACCCCAATTGATGTTGAAACTTTAAGAGATACAGACCTTTGCGCCTTTGCGAGAGGGTTTCACGCGGAGGGCGCAGAGCATACGCGGAGTACGCAAAGAGGTGTGTTTTCTTGTGATTTGATTTATTACAATGAGAATTGTTTCTTAGAGAAACCTTTGCGCCTTAGCGCCTTTGCGAGAAATTTTCACGCTGAGAGCGCCGAGCAGACGCGGAGTACGCAAAGAAGTGTGTTTTCTTGTGATTTCATTTATTGCAATGAGGATTACTTCATCGAAATCGAAACTGAAACCTAAATTGATGTTGAAATTTTATGAAATATAGACCTTCGCGCCTTTGTGAGAGATAACTTTGCGACCTTTGCGTGAAAACAAACATCCAATTTGAAAATTCCATTTAAAGACATACTATTCGTGGTGCTTCAATTTTTACTGTTTATAGCATTTTCTTTTGAAATTGATTCAATGGCAATTATATTTCCTGAAGTACTTTTTTGGTTTGGAGTAGTCATATTTGTAATTGGAGCTTTTATCACAATTACTGCTGCATTACAACTTAATTTCAATTTATCGCCATTTCCAAGTCCGTTACCCGGCTCAAACCTTATTGAAAATGGAGTTTATAAATTCATTCGCCATCCCATTTATACAGGTCTAATTTTGTCATTTTTCGGATTTGCGATTATCAGCGATTCAGGATATAGAATACTTATTACCGCTGTTCTTTTCTTGTTGTTTTATTTTAAAACCATTTATGAAGAAAAACGGCTCATTGAAAAGTTTCCAAGGTATTTAGAATACAAAAGTCGTTCAGGAAGGTTTTTTCCGTGGAGTTAAGGGGAAGGGAAATCAAAACCGAAACCGAAACGGAAACTGAAATCTAAATTGAAGATAAAAATTTTAAAGAGAATAAACCTTTGCGTTTTCTCGCCCTTAGAGAGAGAATTTCCTGTAGAGGGTGAATTTCCCGCAGATTTCGCAGAGAATACGCAGAGAAGGTAGAGGATTGAAAGATTAAGGAATTGAGGGGAAACGGAATCAGAGCGATTAGAAGTATTCTTCAATTTTATAGAAAATAAAACCTTTGTGCCTTCGCGTCTTTGCGAGAGATAAAACAGCTGTATTATCTTAAACTACCAACTACCAACTACCATCTAAAATCAATCAAGCCTCGGCCCATAGCAAAGATCTCCAGCATCACCAAGTCCTGGTACAATATAGCCACGTTCGTTTAGCGCATTGTCAACGGCTGCTATCCAAAGATGTGTGTTTTTAGGAAAAATCATATCGGCGAGTTCAATTCCAGCTTTTGCTCCAATTATAGATAGTATGTGAATTTCTTTTGGCTCCCCGTGATTTTCCATTGCTTTTAAAACATTTTCCAGCGTTTTTCCAGTTGCGAGCATTGGATCGGCCAGAATTAAGGTTTTTCCTTCAATTGAAGGGGACGCTAAATACTTAACGATTACTTCAAAATCATCTCCTCCGTGAGGATGATGTCTGTAAGCAGATACAAAAGCATTTTCTACACCATCAAAATAATTTAAAATTCCTTGGTGCAAAGGGATTCCAGCGCGTAGAATAGAACAAATTACAAGATCGGAAGTAGGAACATTAATGGTCTTTTTACCCAACGGAGTTGTAACAGACTTAGAAGTGTATTCTAAAGTCTTACTCATTTCATAACTTAAAATTTCTCCAATCCGTTCAATATTTCTCCGAAAGCGCATGCTATCTTTTTGGATAGAAATATCGCGAACTTCACAAATGTACTGGTTAATCAGGGTGTTTTCTTTACTAAAGTCGTGGATTATCATAATTTATGAATCAATCGGTTAAAAAAAATGTGAGTTCGAAGTTACAATTTCTTCACGATGAATTAAAATAAAATAGTAAGTTGATTTATACCTTGATTTTAGATGTATACCAACAATTTCAAAAATAACTAGTCTAATGAAGTTAGGAATTATTGAAGTACCATGTATTAATGATCTAAATGAAGCGAAAACGTAACAATATGTGCAATTTCTGAAGTAATGATGCTTTTCAATTATACAAAAGGGTGAGCCGAATCATAACTTGTTGAAAAGTAATATTGTATGTTATCAATGTAACTCTTGTTACTGCCCAAGGAATTTATAAGTACTATTTTCGCAGGAAGTAAAAATCTATGGAATTAATAGAAATTTTCGGTTATTTAAGTGCACTGGCAATCGGTATTTCCCTCGGAATTATTGGCGGTGGTGGTTCTATTTTGGCCGTCCCCGTTTTGGCATATTTATTTTCAATCGATGAAAAAGCTGCAACTGCATATTCTTTATTTATTGTTGGGGCGAGTGCTTTGGTGGGTGGAATAAAGCAACATATAAAAGGTTTTGTAGATTGGCGAACTGCTATTGTATTCGGTGTTCCAGCAATAGTAGGAGTTACGTTAATCCGATATTTTGTTATTCCTTGGTTGCCAGATATTCTGTTTTCAATAAACGATTTTGAATTTACCAGACGTATGGGGATGTTTGGTTTGTTTGCTGTTTTAATGATTCCTGCAGGTATATCAATGCTTAAATCAAAAGAAGAAGTAACGAGCAATGAAAGTGAAAAAGTAAAATACAATTATCCGCTTATTATTTTAGAAGGGGTAGTGGTTGGATCTATTACCGGTTTAATTGGTGCTGGAGGCGGTTTTTTAATTATTCCTGCGCTCGTATTATTGGCAAAAGTTAAAATGAAGGTTGCCGTGGGTACATCCCTAATAATTATTGCCCTAAAATCTTTACTTGGTTTCCTTTTTGGAGATGCCTTGACAATGGCAATCGATTGGCCTTTTTTAATGATATTCACGGGGTTGTCTTTTATCGGCATTTTTATTGGTAGCTATCTAAGCAACTTTATAAACGGCACCAAACTAAAAATAGGCTTCGGTTATTTCATATTTGTAATGGCCATATTCATCTTCTATATGGAGTTTTTTCTAAATAGTGCTGTGTAACTTATGTTACTTCGGCTCTGGGGTATAAATCATATTTTTATAAATTAATCTTATTCACAAAAAAATGAAAACATCAATAACAGTTCAAAACTTAAAATGTGGCGGTTGTGCCAATACAATTTTCACAAACCTATCTTCAATTCAAAATATTTCTGATGTAGAAGTAGTTGTAGATGAAAGCACTGTAACTTTCAGCTCTACAAGCCCTGAAGAAGCCCAAATGGTTAAAGAAAAACTGAAAAGTTTGGGGTATCCTTCTATAGACGATTCAAACTCATTAACATCCAAAGCCAAGTCGTTTGTAAGTTGTGCAACGGGTAAGCTTTCAAAATAAAATTAGTATGACAGGGTTTTGGGACAATAGATATAGCGACAAACAATTTGTCTATGGCACGCAACCAAACGCCTATATTAAAAAGAAGCTTGACAAACTTACGCCAGGGAAAATTCTTTTTCCAGCTGAAGGTGAAGGTCGAAATGCGATTTATGCTGCAAAATTAGGCTGGGACGTTACCGCTTTTGACAGTAGTGAAGTCGGGAAATCTAAAGCATTGCATTTGGCAGAACAAAACCAAGTGAGTTTGAATTATATAATTTCGGATGCTGAAAGTTTTATTTCGAAAGAAAAATTTGATGTGCTGGCACTATGCTATGCTCATTTTTCATTTGAAACAAGGCCTCAGATTCACAAGCAATTAGTTTCGTATGTCAAGCCCGGAGGCATCATAATTTTTGAAGCTTTTTCAAAAGAACAATTGGAGTATAATTCTGGAGGGCCAAAAAATGAAAAGATGCTGTTTTCAATTGAAGAAATAAAAAACGAATTTCCAAACGTTGAGTTTACAGAGTTAACAAAAAAACTTGTTGAGCTTAACGAGGGGGAACACCATAAAGGCACGGCTTCGGTTATTCGGTTTGTTGGCAAGGTTCTGGATTCTTAATTATTTAATTGATTATTAGTAATTTACAAGCTTATGTAACTTGTGTTACTGTGCAGTATTTTAATATAGTTTAATTTTATAGAAAATATAAAAGCAATAACAAAAACAAATTACTATGGAAGCAAATGCAGAATTACAACACATAAATACAATGCCGAGAATTGGCGATAAAGCACCGGATTTTACCGCCGTTACAACCAAAGGAAATATAAAATTTTCAGATTTCGCTAAAGATAAATGGGTTGTAATGTTTTCACATCCAGCCGATTTTACACCTGTCTGTACAACAGAAATGAGCGGATTTGCACAGCGAAAAAGCGAGTTTGATGCTTTGAATACAGAACTTTTAGGGTTAAGCATCGACAGTATTCACTCACATCTAGGTTGGGTTCAAAATGTTCGGGAAAATACAGGGGTTTATTTCGATTTCCCAATTATAGCCGATATAGATATGAAGGTGTCAAAGCTATACGGAATGCTTCAGCCCAATGAAAGTGAAACAGCAGCAGTTCGCGCGGTATTCTTTATAGATCCGAGTAAAAAAATCCGGTTAATTATGTATTACCCATTAAATGTTGGAAGGAATATGGACGAGATTTTACGTTCTTTGGAAGCACTTCAAATTTCGGATGAACATAATGTGGCAATGCCATTAGATTGGAAAAAAGGCGATAAAGTAATTGTAGGGCCTCCAAAAACATTAGACCAGTTAAATGAAAGGTTAGCAGACGATTCACTTGAAAAAGTAGATTGGTATTTGGCAAAAAAGAGCCTTTAATAGTTTAATGAAAAAATTTGATTAAATAAGTTTTCATATCAAATCGGTTTAAGTCGAGTACTTTATATTTATATTTAGGTCTCGACTTTGCCTACCTGCCAAAGGCACGTAGGCAGGTCTACCTGCCAAAGGCACGTAGGCAGGTCTACCTGCCAAAGGCACGTAGGCAGGTCTACCTGCCAAAGGCACGTAGGCAGGCTCAATCTGACAAACCGAAGTAGTATTCATCTTATTTATGACTTCAATTTAATAATCTTAAGTAGAATAAAATAGTATAGAAATATGACAATAAAACAATTTCAAGACGTTCCATTAGCGCATTATTCGTATGCAATAATCAGCGAAGGCAAAATGGCATTGGTAGATCCAGCAAGAGACCCAATGCCTTATTATAAATATGCTGAAGAAAACAACGCTAAAATTGTAGCGGTTTTTGAAACACATCCACACGCCGATTTTGTTAGTAGCCATTTTCAAATACACAAAGAAACAGGGGCGACAATTTATGTGAGTAAATTGGTTGGAGCGAGTTATCCGCACAAAACTTTTGATGATGGAGATACCGTTACCTTGGGTAAAACATTATTTTCTGCAATCAACACGCCTGGGCATTCCCCAGACGGAATTACCATTATAGCCAAAGATGAAAACGACAAACACGTTATGTTTTCGGGCGATACCTTGTTTATTGGCGATGTAGGGAGACCGGATTTACGTGAAAAAGCCGGGAATATGAGAGCTACGCGCGAAAAATTGGCTCAAAGTATGTACAATACGATGCAGCATAAATTTAATCATCTACCCGACGAAACCATACTATATCCCGCACACGGAGCAGGTTCGTTATGTGGTAAAAATATGAGTACAGATTCTTCCAGTACGCTCGGAAATGAACGAATTGGCAATTGGGCGTTCAAAAAGCAAACAGAGCAACAATTTGTAGATCATATACTAAGCGATCAACCTTTTATTCCTTCTTACTTTGGGTATAATGTCGACATCAACAAAAATGGAGCAAGCAATTTTGGAAAAAATGTAGGCGACGTTCCTTTGATGTTATGCGTAGATAATCTTCCAGACAACAGCTTGATTATAGATGTTAGGGATGAAACGGTTTTCAAAAAGAACCATATTCCGGGCAGTATAAACATTATGGCCCGTGGTGAAGACGACAAAGTGGAAACGTGGCTGGGAGCAATAGTAAAACCCGAAGAGAAATTCTATTTGGTTTTAAATTCTATTCATGATAAAGATGAAATTGTTGCCAGAATTGCCAAAATAGGATATGAAACCCAAATTGAAGCAGTCGTTACACTTTCAGACGAAGCTTCATTTAAAAAAGTGGAGGAAATCGATTTGGAGCATTTTGTAAAAAACAAAGATGCTTATTCAATTATCGACATTAGAAATAGAAGTGAAGTAGCAGAAGGTAAGTATTTTGACAATGCAATAAACATCCCGCTTAATGAATTGAGGGATTCTAAAGACCAAATTCCAACAAATAAACCCATCGTAGTGCATTGCGCTGGAGGATACAGAAGTACCTCAGGAACTAGTATTGTTGAAAATATGGTTACTGAAGTAAATGTGTATGATTTAAGTCAACGCATAAATGATTTTAAAGATTAAATAAACTTTACGCCTAAATATGAGAAAGGACGTAATCAAATACATCCTTTCTTCATTTATGTAACAAGTGTTACCAAGATAGTTGCTGTAATTATCTAAATTTGAATCATCCGAGATACACTCATTTATGGAAGACATGATATTTTATGATAGAATGCAATTTGCATTTACTATCACGTTTCATTATTTATTTCCGCAGTTAACTATGGGGCTATCATTAATGATAGTCTATTTTAAATGGCGATTTTTAAGAACCCAAATTGATAAGTATAACGATGCGGCCAAGTTTTGGATGAAGATTTTCGCACTCAACTTTGCGATGGGTGTGGTTACAGGGATTCCAATGGAATTTCAATTTGGAACCAATTGGGCTAAATTTTCTGAACTTACTGGCGGAATCATTGGTCAAACCCTTGCGATGGAGGGAATGTTTTCATTTTTTCTAGAGTCTTCGTTTTTAGGATTATTTCTTTTTGGAGAAAAGTTAATGGGCCAAAAGCTACATTTCCTTACTGGTTTTCTTGTGTTTTTAGGCTCTTGGGCGAGTGGTTATTTAATTATTGCTACACATTCTTGGATGCAATATCCTGTAGGTTATGAGATTTTAGAAAATGGGAAATTTGTACTTAATAACTTTGGAGCTTTATTTTCAAATCCTTGGCTTATGCCCGCATTTTTACATAATCAAATGGGGTCTTTAATTACTTCTTCCTTTGTAGTGGCAGCAGTTGGCGCATTTTATCTATTGAACAATAAACATAGTGAATTCGGAAAACTCTTCGTAAAGACAGGCGTTATTTTCGGTTTGGTCGCTAGTATTGTAGTGGCTTTTCCAACAGGAGATTGGATGGCAAAAAACGTTGCCATTCATCAACCAGTGACTTTTGCTGCAATGGAAGGTATTTTTGAAACCGAAGATGGTGGCGCGGAGATAATATTAATTGGCCAACCAGACGTAGAAAATAAAAAACTAGACAATAAAATTGCAGTGCCAAATGTGCTCAGCTTTTTAACTTACCAAAGATGGGATGCCGAGATTAAAGGATTAAATGAATTTGACGAAAGTGTACATCCCACAAACATTCCAGGGCTGTACTACTCGTATCATATTATGGTTGGTTTAGGTACAATTTTCATTGGATTATTACTTCTTGCAAACATTCAGTTGTTCCGAAAGAAACTCTACGAAACCAAATGGATACTATGGTCATTGATGTTTATGTTACCTTTTCCGTACATAGCCAATACCGCTGGTTGGTACACCGCCGAATTAGGCAGGCAACCTTGGTTAGTCTATAATCTCTTGCGAACTGTAGATGGTATTTCACCAACAGTTTCTTCAGGAAACACCCTGTTCACATTGCTCGGTTTTATCGGACTCTATTTATTGCTAGGTTTATTATTTATAATGTTAGCTGGAAAAATCATCAATAAAGGACCTGAAACCACAAAACAAATCTAACTATGGAATTATTCTGGTATATCGTTTTAATGACTATGCTTACCATTTATGTAATTTTAGATGGTTACGATTTTGGCGCAGGTATTATCCACCTATTCTTCGCAAAAAAAGAAAGAGATAAAAAGGCAATCAGAAATGCAATTGGACCTTTCTGGGATGCTAATGAAGTATGGCTAATTGCTGTTGGAGGTGTATTGTTTTTTGCTTTCCCAACCTTATACGCTTCATCGTTTAGCGGATTTTATTTGCCGTTGATAATGATTTTATGGCTACTCATTTTTCGGGCTATAGGTCTCGAATTAAGAGGACAAATTCACAACAGCATGTGGGAAGCTATTTGGGATAAAGCCTTCGGTATTTCAAGTTTACTATTAGCTTTATTCTTCGGAATAGCATTGGGAAACATAGTAAGAGGCGTAAATTTAGGAATGGTTACCGATGGTGTTTCTGCACACGAACCTCATTTTTTCTTTTTGCCTTTATGGAATTCAACTTTTAGTCCGCACGCAGAACACTTAGGTATAATTGATTGGTTTACGTTGTTACTGGGGGTAATTGGTGTTGTAGCCTTAGCTATTCACGGGGCAAATTGGATAATTTTTAAAACCAATTCAGATTTAAACCAAAAGCTTAAGCAAGTAGTTTTTAACTTGAATATTGTTTTGTTAATCTTAGTTATTATATCGCTATTTTCTTGGCATATAATCGACCCTAAACCATTTCATAATTTTGTAAAATACCCTTGGCTTTGGATCTTCCCGATCATCACATTTACTGGACTTTTCGGCTTATTTAAAGTCAAAAGCTTTAAAAAGGATGGGTTCGGATTTTTATTTTCAACCTTATTTCTATTTGGCGGATTAGCTACAACTGTATCTTCTATATTCCCCAACTTATTACCTTCTACAAATAACGTAAACCCTTCCCTAACCGTTTATAACGCAGCCGCACACGAGTATGGTTTATCGGTTGGTGTTTATTGGTTTGTAATTGCCGCAGTGTTGGTAGCTATTTATATGGTTATTCAGTATCGCGTTTTTAAAGGAAAGATGGACGATGTAGGGTATGGAGAACATTAGTAAGATTTAGTATTACTCCATTATGACAGATACATTAATTGCTATAATCAGTATTTTTATTGGAATCCTTGGTGCATTGCTTTTAAGTGTATTTAAGAAGAAATATTCAATGGGGTTCACAGGAAATACAATCGCTGGAATATTCGGGAGTATATTTTTTATTAAAATCTTCGGCAGGCTTGGTTTTGACCCTATTTCCATTATGAAAACAGGAGAAGTTAACTATGCACTCTTCGCTATAAATATGGCCGTTTCACTGGTAGGAGGCGCAATTGGCTTATTAGTTACTAAGCTAATTGTGACTAAGATGAATCAGAAAAAATAATTCATTTTTCTACTTTGTAACAAAAGTCACTGTATCTATCCTTTTAAATCACAATCTTTGAAATAATATTTTTAATTATATGAATTTCAGCAGTTACTAATAATCGTATTAATTAACCGATGCATATCATATTCAGTTCAGAAAAAAATATATATTTTTGAAACTCAAATGAAAGCCATATTCGCCATATCATTTTCTTTTCTCCTCGCTTTCCAAAGCATTGGCATTGGCATTCAGGATATATTTTTAGTAGGCAAACTAGTACAACACGCCCAATATCATTCAGAAAATTACGGAGACGACTTTTTTACATTTGTTCAAAAACACTACGGTACTGAAAAGGAAAATCATCAAGAACCTGAACACGAAGAATTGCCATTTCAGCATATTTCTTGTCAACACGTTTTAACCGATGTTGTGATTATTTCATTGGATATTACTTTACCAAAAGTGGAAATAAACATTCCACAATCTCATAAATTTTATTACCAAAACTTATATTCCTCTTTGGAAAAAATTTCAATTTTCCAACCTCCAAAATTCGCATAACTAAATAGACCTTTTGGAAATTATCTATTTCCAATTGCAAGTTTTTACTGCTCCAAACTAGGATCGGTATTCCAACAATTTTCTATTGATTCATACTTCAGCAATTTATCAGTTGAAGTTCAAAGATTAATTTAGTTATGTTATCAAAAATCATTCAATTTAGCATCAACCATAAACTCATTATCGGGTTATTTACCCTTGTTTTGATTGGCTTTGGTGTGTTTTCCCTTACACAATTACCTATTGGGGCTGTTCCTGATATTACCAACAATCAAGTGCAGGTTATTACCACTTCCCGCAACCTTTCTACTCAGGATATGGAACAATTTATCACCTACCCTGTCGAGTTGGAAATGGCCAACTTACCTGGGGTAGTTGAAATTCGTTCTACTTCAAAATTTGGACTTTCAGTAGTTACTATTGTTTTTGAAGAAAGTATGGGTACGTACTTGCCCAGACAACTTATTGCAGAGAAAATTCAATCTGCATCCGAAAATATTCCCGAAGGATTTGGCACACCTCAAATGGGCCCGATAACCACTGGTCTTGGCGAAATTTATCAATACATTCTAGACGTAAAGCCAGGTTATGAAGATAAATATACCACTACTGAACTGCGCACAATTCAAGATTGGATTGTAAAAAGACAGCTCTCCGGAATTCCTGGTGTAGTTGAAGTAAATACTTGGGGAGGACATTTAAAGCAATACGAAGTTGCTATAAATACCAACAAGCTGAATGCGATGAATATTACCGCTTCAGAAATATTTACTGCATTAGAAAAAAACAACAGTGTTTCTGGCGGTGGTTATATTGAAAAGGAAAATCAAGCTTATTTTATTCGCGGGGAAGGCTTGGCGACTTCATTAGAAGATATTGGAAATATTGTAGTGAAAAACGATAATGGCTTCCCTATTTATGTGAAGGATGTCGCCAAAGTACAGTTTGGTAGTGCCCCTCGCTTTGGTGCTATTACTGGAAATGGAGAAGGCGAAAAAATCCTCGGACAGATAATGATGCTGAAAGATGGCGATTCCAATCAAGTAATAAATGCCGTACAAGAAAGAGTTGCAGAAATAGCAGAATCTCTACCTGAAGGGGTTTATATAAATCCGTTTTTGGATAGAAGTGTGCTGATTGGTAAAACCACCTTTACAATTGCTGAAAACCTTATTCTCGGGATACTTATTGTAATTTTTGTAGTGGTGTTACTATTAGGGAATTTCCGTTCAGGATTAGTGGTAGCCTCTGTTATCCCGCTGTCTTTGCTTTTCACGCTCTCGATGATGTACTTATTTGGTGTGGACGCAAACTTGATGAGTCTTGGCGCTATCGACTTTGGAATTATCATTGACGGTGCAGTAATTATAGTTGAATTTGTCGCTTTTCAAATTAGTAAAAACGCTTCAAAACTCAATGCACTTCCTTTATCAGAAAGGCGATTAGCAAAAGATAACCTCACCTGGAATAGCGCTTCAAAAATGATGAATTCTGCCATTTTTGGGCAACTTATTATTCTTATAGTTTTTATTCCCATTCTTTCATTAAGCGGTGTGGAAGGCAAAATGTTTAGACCAATGGCGATGACGTTTAGTTTTGCGCTTATCGGAGCTATGATTTTGTGTTTTACTTATGTTCCTGTAGCTGCTTCCCTATTTTTAAAACCCGAGGAAGCTTCCAAAAGAAACATTTCTGTTCGGATAATGACTTTCTTAAATCGTTTTTACGAACCGTCAATTCGTTGGGCATTGGGAGCGAAAAAACTGGTTTTAAGTATTGCTGTTTTAATCCTTGCAGTTACTGTTTATATTTTTACTACTATGGGTGGCGAGTTTGTCCCTACGCTTGACGAAGGTGATTTTGTAATTCAGCCTGTATTAAAAACGGGGACTTCTCTTAGCAATACCATTGATATTACTACTCAAATTGAAAAAATTCTCATTGATAACTTCCCAGAAGTTGATCAAGTGGTTAGCCGTATTGGTGCCGCAGAAGTTCCTACAGACCCAATGTCCATGGAACAAAGTGATGTTATAATCACTTTAAAACCAATAAAGGAATGGACATCCGCCTCAACTAAAAATGAGTTAGCTGAGAAATTTAAAGAAGCCTTAGCAATAATTCCTGGGATGGAAGTGGAATTCACCCAGCCTATCGAAATGCGTTTTAACGAACTTATTACAGGAGTTAGAGCAGATATTGCGATTAAGATTTTTGGAGAAAACCTCGATATACTAAATAAAAAGGCGAACGAAATAAAAGGCCTAATAGAAAATGTTGAAGGTGCCGATGATATTATCGTAGAAAAAGTTGCCGGCCTACCCGAAATGAATGTAAAGTTCGACAGAAATAAAATCGCACGGTACGGTTTAAACATTGAAGATTTAAATGAAATGATCTCAATGGGCTTCGCTGGAAAATCTTTGGGAAGCATTTTTGAAGGTGAAAAACGTTTTGATTTAGTGGTTCGTTTAGATGAAAATAACCGTCGTGATCTTTCAAATCTTCAAAACCTTTATGTTGATATTCCTACTGGTGGAAAAATTCCTTTAAGTGAACTTGCAGAAATAAAATACTCCAAAGGTGCTGCGCAAATTTCCCGAGACGACACAAAACGTCGCATTGTAGTTGGGGTAAATGTTAGAAGTCGCGATCTACAAAGTGTAGTTGATGATGTTCAAAAAATAATTGACGATAACCTCAAACTTCCTGCTGGCTACACCATTGATTACGGAGGTCAGTTTGAGAATCTTCAAAGTGCAAAAAACAGACTTTTAATCGCCGTCCCCATTGCATTACTGCTGATTTTTATAATGCTTTATTTCGCTTTTAATTCAGTAAAAGAAGCTTTGATGATTTACTCTGCAATTCCTTTGGCAGCGGTTGGTGGCGTGTTGTTGCTTTGGATTCGCGATATGCCTTTTAGCATCTCGGCAGGTGTTGGTTTTATAGCCCTCTTTGGAATTGCCGTACTTAACGGAATTGTTTTAATAGAACATTTTAAAGAACTTAAAAAAGAAGGAAGGACAGATAAAAACGAACTTATAGTACAAGGTACAAAAGACCGTTTACGTGCAGTATTACTAACCGCTTCGGCAGCGGCACTCGGATTTTTACCGATGGCTGTTTCAACAAATGCTGGGGCTGAAGTTCAAAGACCATTAGCTACTGTGGTAATTGGTGGTTTGATAACAGCTACAATTCTAACCTTAATAGTTTTACCTGTGTTATTTTCAATTTTTGATTCTGATAAAAAGAAGAAGCCTAAAAAGAAATTAGGGAAGTCATTGCCAATTACAATTGTCGTACTACTTCTAAGTTTTTCAGGATTGGCTCAGCAGAATCCGAAATCGTTGCAAGATTTACAGCAAATGGCTTTGGAAAACAATGCCGGACTCAAAGCTTCCTCACTTCAGATGGATGAAGCCAATGCTTTAATTGGTAGTGCTTTCCGTTTTGATAAAACCACCGTTTTTTATGAATTTGACGAAAACAATATGGCGCCCAACAATGAGCCTCTTAAAGTTTTTGGTGTGGAACAAGACTTTCTTTTCCCAACAGTTTACTTCGCTGAACAGCATGTAAATAAGCGTCAGTTTGAAATGCAAAGCAAGCAATACCAACTTCAAAAACGCAAAACTGAAGGGTTTGTTGCAGCAGCCTATTATCAATATCAATATGAGAAAAACAGAGTAGGTGTTTATGAGAGATTGGATAGTTTGTATCAAAATTTTGCTCACGCAGCCCAACGCCGTTTTGAATTAGGGGAAACAAATTACCTAGAAAAGATAACCGCTCGTGCCAAACAACGACAGTTAGAAACCGATTTCAATCAGACTAAAGAAGATGTATTAATTGCATTGGAGCAACTAAAAACTGTAGTTCAATCTAAAGATAGTTTGCTGATTACTGAGCAACCCCTTGAGAAACTTCAACTTTCAATTGCAGCCTCAGAACAACATCCAGCATTAGACTATTATGAAAGTAGAAACAACTTTTTTCAAGCTAAGAGCAGTCTTGAAAAGCAGCGCTTACTTCCAGATATCAGTCTTTCGTATTCCTTGGGGACTAATTCGGGTTTAAATCAGAATCTGTACGCCTATCAAATCGGACTTAAAATTCCGTTGCTTTTTGGCGGAAATGCTTCAAAAATAAAAGCATCAAAGATTGCCGCAGATGTAAGTCAGCAGCAAGCTGAAGATTATAAAATTCACTTGAATTCGCGAAAAGTGCAGTTGCTCAATGAAGTTTCAAAATATGAAGATGCACTTCAGTATTACGAAACCGAAGGAAAATCACTTTCAGAAGAAATTTTAAAGACAGCCAATATCAGTTTCAAAAATGGAGAAATAGACTTTTTTCAATACATCCAAAGTCTTGAAAACGTCTACGAAATTGAATTACAACATCTAGAAAACCTCAATAAATACAACCAAGCAGTAATCGCTATCAACTATTTAACGCTTTAAAAAATTAATTATGCAGTATATAAAATCAATTTTGTTGCTATTAGCCTTCATTTTGGCATCGTGTAACATTTCAGAAAAAGAAGTGGAATCTACTGACTCTACTTCAGAAGAAATTGCAGACGGAAATATTCATCTTTCAAAAGCACAGTTTGAAAACGCCAAAATGGAAATTGGGCAACTTACCGAAAAGCCATTTGCTCAAACAGTACAAACCAATGGCGTAATTGATGTGCCACCACAAAGTCGAGCGGTAGTTAGCGCTTTTGCTGGAGGTTATATTAAAAACACACCGTTATTAGTTGGAAGCAAAGTTTCAAAAGGACAGCGCTTGGTTACCATCGAAAATCCAGAGTTTATCACAATGCAGCAGAATTATATGGAAACTGTGGCGCAGCTTTCATACCTAAACTCGGAATACGAGCGACAAAAGACAATGCTAGCCGAAAAAATTACTTCACAGAAAAGTTATTTAAAAGCCGAAAGTGAATACAAAACAGCCTTAGCGAGAAGTAATAGTTTAAAGAAAAACCTTGAAATGTTGAATATAAATCCAGCTTCCGTAGCCGCTGGAAATATAGTTTCGCAAGTAAATATTTATAGTCCGCTTGATGGCAATGTAACGCAAGTATATGTAAACACTGGAACTTACGTTTCGCCAGCCGATAAGATTATTGAGATAATGAACACCGACCATATTCATATGGAATTGAAGGTTTTTGAAAAAGATCTGCTTCAACTTAAAAAAGATCAGGAAATACTGTTTTCAGTGCCAGAAGCTTCCACCGAAACTTTTAAAGGCGATGTGCATTTGGTTGGAACTTCTATAGACCCAAATTCAAGAATTGCAATGATTCACGGACATATAAATGAAAAAGACGAGCAAAATTTCACGGCAGGAATGTTTGTAGAAGCACAAATCGTGATTGGCACTTCAAATCACTTAGCACTTCCTGAAGACGCTATAGTAGAACTGGAAGGAAAGAATTTCGTTTTACTAATTGAGAAAGAAGATGCTGAAGAATTCGAATTACATCCCGTAGCAGTAAAAATAGGTGCAACTTACAACGGCTATACAAGTATAGAAAATGCTTCGGAGTTTAAAAAAGATAGTAAATTTTTAACCAAAGGCGGATTCGTTTTGATGCAGGAAGAAGGTGCTGGTGGGCATAGTCACTGATGAAGTTGAAAACGAAATCGAAATCGAAGTTGAAGTTGAAGTTGAAGATGAAGTTGAAGATGAAGTCGAAAAAAGAAATGTATAATCTAGTTTCTGACGGTTACGAGTTCCTTCCCCTTGATACTTTATTAAATATTTATACGAAATTATTTTTTAGGGGAGGGTGGTAGCTGCGTGATAGGTCAATTGAGAGCTATATTTACAATCCAGCTGTCGGAAGAGGTTAAGGATAATCGTAGAACGCCAATATCCTGCAAGGCGTTGTCTTTTCCGCTGCCAATCGGAACAGGCCTCCTTATAGGTCTTTACCGAAATCTTAGCGACTTAGCGCCTTTGCGAGAGT
>NZ_FNNS01000014.1 GCF_900106795.1 Aequorivita viscosa
AGGGTATTATAAACTTGATAATATCCTTTGATGATTTTTTCGGTTATTTCGGAATGGATCAGCATTTAGGTTTTTAATTTTTATGGAACGCGGATAACACGGGTTTTGCGGATTTTCACGGATGTTTTCAAGTGATTATCCGTTGCATCAGCGTAATCTGCGGTCTATATGTTGATGAACCCCATAAATTTATGAAATTATTTCGTGATAACTCTAGTCTACTTTCCTTGAAGTTGGTGCAGTTTTAGCTGAATCCGTTTTCTATCAACATCCACATCTAGCACTTTTACGATAATTTGTTGATGCAGATGCACGTGTTCATTCACATCTTTTACAAAAGAATCGGAAAGGTTTGAAACGTGAATCAAACCGCTTTCCTTAATTCCAATATCCACAAAACAACCAAAATTAGTGATGTTGTTTACAATTCCAGGCAGCAATTGTCCTTCTTGTAAATCGGTAATGTTTTTTATGTTTTGATTGAAGGTGAAAACTTTGGCTTCTTCACGTATGTCAAGTCCTGGTTTTTTCAGTTCTTTAATAATATCTTTTAAAGTGGGAAGTCCAACTCTTTCAGTAATGTAATTTTCTAGGTTTATTTTCTGAAGCAAGGTTTTGTTTCCTATTAATTCTGAAACGTTCACATTTACATTCTTTGCCATTTTTGAAACTACTGAATAACTTTCTGGGTGCACCGAAGAATCATCTAGTGGATTTTTCCCGTTTTTAATGCGAAGAAATCCCGCTGCTTGTTCATAAGCTTTTCCACCCAATCGCGGAACTTTCATTATTTCCTTACGCGAAGTAAAAGGTCCGTTTTCTTCACGATAATTCACTATGTTTTCAGCTAATTTTGGGCCAATTCCCGAAACATAACTTAATAGCGGGACACTAGCTGTATTTATATTTACGCCTACCGAATTTACACATAATTCCACAGTAGTATCCAATGAACTTTTTAATTTCGTTTGATCTACATCGTGCTGATACTGGCCTACTCCGATAGATTTTGCATCAATTTTCACAAGTTCAGCAAGTGGATCCTGCAATCGCCGACCGATGGAAACTGCGCCACGAACCGTGACATCGTAATTAGGAAATTCATCACGAGCTATTTTGGAAGCCGAATATATAGACGCGCCAGCCTCACTCACCACAAAAACCTGTATCGGATTTTTAAAATGAATTCGTTTTATAAATTGTTCCGTTTCACGTGAAGCAGTTCCGTTTCCTATTGCAATGGCTTCAATTTTATGAGCATCGGCAAGCGAACTTATTTTTTTCATTGCTCCTTTTGTGTCGTTTTTTGGAGCGTGCGGATAAATGGTTTCATTGTGCTGTAATCCACCTTGTGCGTCTAAACATACAACTTTACAACCCGTTCTAAATCCAGGGTCGATTGCCAAAACTCGTTTTTCTCCTAAAGGTGAGCCGAGCAATAATTGCTTTAAATTTTTAGCAAAAACGTTAATCGCGGTTTCGTCTGCTATTTCCTTAACGGCAGACAATGCTTCATTTGAAAGTGCCGGAAATAATAGTCGTTTGTAACTATCTTCAATGGCTAGTTTTATTTGTTTTGAAGCCGCATCATTCGATTTTATAACACGATTTTCAATTTTATAAATTGCCTTTTCATCGTCAATTTCAACTTTTTGGCGAATAAATCCTTCGGAAGTAGCGCGAAGAATTGCGAGCAGCCTATGCGACGGAATTCGGTTTAATGGCTCGTTCCATTCAAAGTAATCTCGGAATTTTTGAGCCATTTCATCGTCTTCCATCTTCTTAACGACTTTGGTAGCGATAACAGCGGAGCGTTCCAATTCCCGACGCAACGTGTTCCGAATGTCCGTGCGTTCGTTAATCCATTCGGCTATGATGTGGCGAGCACCTTCCAAGGCTTCTTCTTCCGAATTCACTTCGCCTTTCACATATTTTGAAGCTAGTGACGAAATATCGGAACTCCTAAGATTTCGGGATTGGCTCATTATAATTTTCGCCAACGGCTCTAAACCGTTTTCACGCGCGGTATCAGCTTTGGTTTTTCGCTTCTTTTTGTAAGGCAAGTACAAATCTTCCAAAGCGATTAAATCTGTCGTTTCTTCAATTTTTTTCTGAAGTTCCGCAGATAAAACTTCCTGCTCTTCCAACGATTTTAGAATGGCGATTTTGCGTTTTTCGAGAACTTCAAACTGTTCTTTAAACTTTACGATATCGCCAATTTGAACCTCATCGAGATTGCCTGTTAACTCCTTTCGATAACGGGAAATGAAGGGAATGGTGCAATCTTCGTTTAAAAGCTTGATGGTGTTTTCAACATTTTTTTTAGGAAGTTGTGTTTGGGAAGTGATAAAATTTAAAATCGCTGTCATTTCAGAAAAAATCAAATCCTTCGAGAGACCAGATATTTCGGGTACATCGAAGGATTTAGTATAGTTTAAAAGTTACTTAACTAATCGTTGCTCCGTTTAGTACGCCACTTGTATCAGGATTCATAAAAACCAATTTCCCGTCGGCGTCTTCGGTCATTAAAATCATTCCTTGGCTTTCAACACCGCGAAGGGCACGTGGCGCAAGGTTTACCAAAACAGTCACTTTTTTACCAATGATGTCTTCGGCATTAAAACTTTGAGCAATTCCAGAAACAATAGTGCGCACGTCAATTCCTGTATCAACTTTTAGTATCAAAAGTTTATCTGCTTTTGGCATTTTTTCAGCTTCGATGATTGTTCCCACTCGCATATCGAGTTTCATAAAATCATCAAATTGAATTGTTTCTTTCTGTGGCGTCAATGCTACTGTTTCAGAAGTATTCTCCTCTTTATCTTTTGTATTATCCATTTTCGTCTGTTTCAATTTATTTAGCTGCGCTTCCACTTGGTCGTCTTCTATTTTGCTGAAAAGAAGTTCTGCCTTTCCAATTTTGTGACCGGGTTTTATGAGTTCAGATTTTGTAGAAACGTCGTTCCATTTAACGGGTCCTTGGACTGCGCTCAGGGTGACATTGAGCATGTTTTTCAACTTTTCTGAAGTAAACGGTAAAAACGGTTCGCTTAAAACCGCCAATGCAGAAGCAATTTGCAAGGCAACATACATTACTGTTTTGGTGCGTTCTGCATCTGTTTTAATGGTTTTCCACGGCTCTTCGTCGGCCAAATATTTATTTCCTAATCGAGCTAAATTCATCATTTCCGCTTGTGCTTCGCGAAAACGGTAACGCTCCAACGAACTTGCAATTACGGCGGGATATGCTTTTAACTCATTTAATGTTTGCTCATCAATTTCAGAAAAAGTTGCTGGTTCTGGGACCCTTCCTTCGTAATATTTATCGGTTAGAACCATCACTCGGTTAATGAAATTCCCAAAAATTGCAACCAATTCACTATTGTTTCTAGCTTGAAAATCTGCCCAAGTAAAATCGTTATCCTTGGTTTCAGGTGCGTTTGCGGTTAAAGTGTATCGCAACACATCTTGCTGGTTCGGGAAATCTTCTAAATATTCGTGAAGCCATACCGCCCAGTTTTTACTAGTCGATATTTTATTGCCTTCAAGATTTAGAAATTCATTTGCGGGAACGTTTTCCGGTAGAATATAACTGCCTTCCGCTTTCAGCATTGCAGGAAAAATGATGCAATGAAAAACGATGTTGTCTTTTCCAATAAAGTGAAGCATTTTGGTTTTATCATCTTTCCAATAATCTTCCCAATTTTTGCCTTCGCGTTCCGCCCATTCCTTTGTTGAAGAAATATAGCCGATTGGCGCATCAAACCAAACATAAAGTACTTTTCCGTCGGCCCCTTCTACTGGCACAGGAATTCCCCAATCCAAATCGCGGGTAACGGCACGCGGCCGCAAACCGTCGTCTATCCAACTTTTACACTGCCCGTAAACATTGGTCTTCCAATCTTTTTTATGATCTACAAGAATCCACTGTTTTAAAAAATCTTCATATTCATTCAATGGCAAAAACCAGTGTTTTGTTTCTTTTAAAACTGGCACATTCCCAGAAATAGCACTTTTCGGATTGATTAAATCGGTAGCGTTTAAGCTGGAGCCACATTTTTCGCATTGGTCGCCATAAGCTTCTTCATTGCCGCATTTTGGGCAAGTTCCTGTAATGTATCTATCGGCAAGAAACTGATTGGCTTCTTCGTCGTATAATTGCTCGGTAACTTCTTCAGTAAATTTGCCTTCGTCGTAGAGTTTCTTGAAAAATTCGGATGCTGTTTTATGATGAATTTCAGCAGAAGTGCGCGAATAGTTATCAAAGGAAATCCCGAAATCTTCAAAAGATTTTTTGATAATTCCGTGGTATTTATCAACTACTTGTTGCGGCGTAATGCCTTCTTTTTTCGCTTTTATGGTAATGGGTACACCGTGTTCGTCACTTCCGCAAATAAAAGCAACATCTTTATTTTGAAGTCTTTGGAAGCGTGCGTAGATATCGGCTGGCACGTAAACGCCTGCTAAGTGGCCAATATGAACGGGGCCGTTTGTATATGGTAAGGCTGCGGTAATTGTATACCTATTTGGGTTTTGTTCCATAATTTTTTTTGAAAGTGCAAAAGTACATATAAATGTAGTAATTTGTGGTTTTAATTAGATTCATGATAACACCAAATACACTTCAAAAAGGCGATACGGTCGCCATAGTTTCCACTGCAAGAAAAATTACTAAGGAAGAATTGAAACCAGCACTTGAATTGCTTAAAAGTTGGGGGTTGAAATCGGTTTTAGGAAAAACAATAGGGGCAGAAGAAAATCAATTTGCTGGCAGTGATGAATTACGCGCAGCGGATTTTCAGGAAATGATGGACGATCCAAATATAAACGCTATTTGGTGTGCCCGTGGCGGCTATGGAACGGTCAGGATTATTGATAAGTTGGATTTTTCAAGCTTTACAAAGAACCCAAAATGGATTATTGGGTATAGCGATGTAACAGTTTTGCATTCTCATATTCACAATCTCGGAGTTGAAACGTTACACGCACAGATGTGTTTGGAAATTGAGAATAAGACGGAAAAATCGAGGGAATCTATTCGGAAAGTAATATTTGGGGAAGATTATTTAATTTCGTTCTCGGTGGATGCCTACAAGGAGGCCTGCGGCGACACCTTGCAGGAGAACACTCGGCTAGGTTTTATAAAAGGCGAAATTATTGGTGGAAACTTGTCGGTTCTTTACTCACTTGTGGGAAGTCCTTCGGAAATGAAAACCGAAGGGAAAATTCTTTTTATCGAAGACTTGGATGAAATGCTTTATCACATTGACAGAATGATGATGAATTTAAAGCGAAGCGGCTATTTAAAAAACCTGAAGGCCATAATTATTGGCGGAATGACGCAAATGAAAGACAATAAAGTGTACTTCGGAAAAACCGCTGAAGAAACTATTCTGGACTTAGTGAAAGAATACAATTATCCCGTAATATTGAACTTCCCAGCGGGACATATTCTTGACAATCGAGGGTTGATTTTGGGAAGGGAAGTGAAATTGATCTCTGAGAATGATAAGGTAATTTTGGAATTTTAGAAAGCTCTAAGCTGGATTTCTGAAAATTTGAATGCTTTAATGTTAAAGAAAAATGATATATTTGAGTTTGTGAATATTAATTTAAAGACACTTAGGCTATGAACACAGACAAAAGAAATTTAATAACCAAAGGACATTATGCTATTAGTATTCCAATCTTAGGGATTTATGCCTCGGCGATCTATTTTTTCGAACTAAGCTTTCTCGTTATTTCCATATCAACCATCGTTGCCTGGACATTTTGGTCTTATATGGTTCCGAAATGGAAACTAAGTTCAATCAAGCAACTAAGTTCTACTGAAGACTATGTTAATTGGTATTCAAATTCAATTGCAAGCTTTCTTATTTGGCCAGATTCTAACTGGTTTACCCAAACAGAATTTTGGACTGAAAAAGATAAAGATGAATATCAAGAACTTAGAAAATCACTTTTAAATATTCAATAATTCAAAACATAATAACTTACTTTCAGTATAAAATCCAAATTTCAATTTATGAGATTTGGATTTTTTGCTAATCAGTTTTTTGATTTATAAATATTATGGGAAGTCATAATGAATTAGGAAAAATAGGAGAAGAAATAGCCGCGCAATACTTATTGAAAAAGGGCTATAAAATTCTGCGTCGTAATTTCTTTTTTGACAAAGCTGAAATTGACATTATCGCCCAAAAGGAGGAGGACACGGTAGTTATTGTAGAGGTGAAGACTCGTAACAGCGACTTTTTTGGTGATCCGCAGAGTTTTGTTACTCCTGGAAAAATTAAAAATTTGGTGAAAGCTGCCAATGAATATATTGTTTCAAACGATCTAGATGTTGAAGTTCGCTTTGATGTTATTGCAATTTTAAAAAACCAAAAGACCGAAAGTTTGCAGCATTTTGAGAATGCCTTTTATCATTTTTAATTCCCTCGAAGGTGGGAATCTCTACATACTCCTATTTGACCTTCAAGCTTTAGAGGTGTCGTTGGTTTTTTCGCGATTAATTAACTCCCCAATTTTATAGAGTAAGATAATATGCAAAATTACTGTCGGAATTAAAAACATAAGTCCCAGCCAGCCCATAAAAACTAATGCAAACAATATTCCACTAACCACTTTAAAACCTCCCGCTATCTCTGGAATTTTCCCAAGAGGATCGTTTAATCGCATCAAGGCTAAACCAAAAATTATACTGCCAATTCCGAAGAAAATAGATTGAACCGAAATAACGTAGTCTATATAAAAAGGTTCAAAATATAGCGAAACCATATCGTAGCTATAAAATAAAATAGTAGTGCCAATTAGAAAGAAGGACCCAATTTTTAAAAGATAATTATTGAATATTTTACCGCTTAAAACAAACCCCCATAAAAAGTAGATGCAGGAAATCATTACAATAAACTTCATGCTGATGTAGGCTGCTTTTGGAATTATTAGTTCGTCATCGTAAAATCGGGCGTAGTCAACGGCATATTCCACAAATCCTGATAGAAAATAAATAAGTCCGCATATCCAAGCGACTTTTATATGTAACGCTGAAAACTTAACATTATTTAGATTGAGTTTGTTACCGTTTGAAGTGTTATGACTTTTCAGGTTTTCTAAATCTTCACCTAAAACATTTAAAATAGTTTTTAAGGTAAAACTCCGCGGTGTTACTTCGCCGGATTCTATGCGTTGAATAGTGCGTACGTTAATATTGCATTGCGCTACAAGTTCTTCTTGCGTAAGGCCTTTTTGTTTTCGCAGTTCTAAAATTTTTCGACCGAGTTCTGGTTGTTTCATTTACACGATAATTTATGAAGCAATAGTACGATGGTAGTAAATATAAGCCAATATTTTCAAAGGAATTTCACCCGACATTTACCCGACATTCTAGTAAACATTGAGCTTCCCAGGTTTTCCGACCTATTAGGTCTAAAGCTTTAGTCAGAAAATGGTTCCAAAGCCCGAAGCGCTTTATTAACCGAAGAAATCCCTTCAAAAGTTAAAATAAGTCGTAAGCCGTTACGGGTTTGCTTTTCTTTCATTGTTACTTTTTGAGGATGGGTCTGTACATATTGAAGCACGTTCGTAAAAGCGGCGCTTTGATAAAAAGCACTTTGTTGATCGGCTACAAAATATCCTACCATTTTTTTCTGCTTCATTATTAATCGTTCTAGGCCCATAGAAATAGCTAGCCACTTAATTCGTACACTATTCAATAAATCTTCTGCTTGTTTCGGCATTTCTCCGAAACGGTCAAGCATTTCTTTTTCGAATTTTTGAAGTTCGGCTTCGTTTTTTAATTCATTAAGCTTTGTGTACAGATTTAGTCTTTCAGTTATGTTATTTACATATTCATCAGGAAATAGCAGTTCAAAATCTGTGTCTATGGTCATTTCTTTCACGAAGTCTTTTTTCGGACCTTCAGTTTTTTCGTAAAGATTTTTGAATTCTTTTTCTTTCAGTTCCTCAATGGCTTCGGCAAGAATTTTTTGGTAAGTTTCAAAACCAATTTCATTTATAAAGCCGCTTTGCTCACCGCCCAATAAATCTCCTGCTCCACGAATTTCAAGATCTTTCATTGCGATATTAATTCCGCTTCCCAACTCTGAAAATTGCTCTAGGGCAGTAATGCGTTTTCGGGCATCATCGGTCATTGCGGAATATTCGGGGGTGATGAAATAACAAAATGCTTTTTTATTGCTTCTACCTACACGGCCGCGCATTTGATGAAGGTCTGAAAGTCCGAAATTATTGGCGTTATTAATAAATATTGTATTCGCATTTGGCACATCCAAACCACTTTCTATGATGGTTGTAGAAACCAAAACGTCGAATTCATTGTTCATAAACCGAAGCATTAAATCCTCTAGTTTCTTACCGTCCATTTGCCCGTGACCAATACCAATTTTAGCATCCGGAACCAATCTTTGAATCATTCCGGCAACTTCTTTTATATTTTCAATTCTATTGTGAACAAAGAAAATCTGGCCGCCACGAGAAATTTCATATTGCACCGCATCGCGAATACTTTCTTCACTAAAACGAATTACGTGCGTCTCAACAGGATAGCGGTTTGGTGGTGGGGTAGTAATTACCGAAAGATCGCGAGCCGCCATTAAGCTAAACTGCAATGTACGTGGAATAGGCGTTGCTGTTAGGGTTAGGGTATCCACGTTTTCTTTGATGGTTTTTAGTTTGTCCTTAACTGCGACACCAAATTTTTGTTCTTCGTCAATAACCAGTAATCCTAAATCTTTAAACTCAACCGATTTGCTAACCAATTGATGCGTGCCAATAACAATGTCCAGCCGCCCATCTTTTAAACCTTCCAAAACTGTTTTTCGCTCTTTTGCTGTACGAAAGCGGTTCAGGTAATCTACTTTTACGGGCATTTCGGACAGTCGTTCTTTGAACGTTTTAAAATGCTGAAATGCCAAGATTGTGGTTGGCACTAAAACTGCAACTTGCTTTCCGTTGTCTACCGCTTTAAAAGCGGCGCGAATGGCAACCTCCGTTTTTCCGAAACCTACGTCGCCACATACCAAGCGGTCCATTGGGCGCTCGTTTTCCATATCTTTTTTTACGTCTTCGGTTGCTGCGCTTTGGTCTGGCGTGTCTTCGTAAATAAACGACGATTCCAATTCGGCTTGCAAGTAACTATCAGGGTCGAATGCAAAACCTTTTAATGTGCGGCGTTTTGCGTAAAGTTCTATTAAATTGAAAGCTATTTCCTTTACGCGTGTTTTGGTTTTTTGTTTTAATTTTTTCCAAGCATCGCTACCTAACTTATAAATTTTAGGCTCTTTGCCGTCTTTCCCGTTGTATTTTGAAATTTTATGCAGCGAGTGAATGCTGAGGTACAAAATATCGCGTTCGCCATAAAAAAGTTTAATGGCTTCCTGCATTTTTCCTTCCACTTCAATTTTTTGTAAGCCTCCAAATCTTCCAATACCGTGATCTATGTGGGTTACATAATCGCCCACTTCTAGGTTTGTAATTTCCTTTAAAGTAATGGCCTGCTTTTTAGCGTAACCATTTTTAAGTTGGAATTTATGATATCGCTCAAAAATTTGATGATCGGTATAGCAAGCTAATTTTAAATCATCGTCAATAAATCCTTGAAAAAGCGGAAAAACAATTGTTTCAAATTGTGCTACTTGTTGGTCGGCATCTTCAAAAATATCGTGAAAGCGTTTTGCTTGTTGTTCACTGCTACAAAAAATGTAGTTTTTATATCCTTTTTCGGTGTTGTCATTCAAATTTTCAATCAGTAAATTGAATTGTTTGTTGAATGAAGGCTGAGGTTTGGTTGCAAACGAAATTGAAACCGAACCTAGATTCGAAATCGAACTGTTTTTTAAATGAACGGTTTTAAAATCTTCGAGTTGCTGTTTCAACAATTCTGAAGTAGCAAACAATTCTGAAGGCTTCGCACGCTTTATTTCTGAATCGATTGCATTATAGGCATCAGTAGCTTTTTTGAAAAGATTGTCGATTGCACTGCTGAAAAGTTCTTCGTTTTTTAGAAAAACCACAGTTTTTGAAGCAATATATTTTAGAAAGCTCTCGCGATTTTCATCAACCGTTTTATTTTCAACATTCGGAATTATTGAAACTTTTTTAACCTTTTCCAACGAAAGTTGTGTTTCCACATCGAAGGTTCGAATGCTATCTACATCGTCGCCAAAAAATTCGATTCGGTACGGTTCGTCATTGCTAAAACTAAAAACATCTAAAATTCCTCCTCGCACAGAAAATTCGCCTGGTTCGGTAACAAAATCGGTCCGTTTAAAGCGGTATTCAAACAAAATTTCATTTACAAAGTCGATTGAAAGTTTATCGTCTACAGCAATTTTTAAGGTGTTGCGCTCTAGTTCTTTTCGAGTAACTACTTTTTCAAAAAGTGCTTCGGGATAGGTAACGATAAAGGCAGGTTTTTTTCGTGAATTTATTCTGTTTAAAACCTCGCTTCGAAGCAAAACGTTGGCGTTATCAGTTTCCTCAATTTGATACGGTCGTCTGTAGCTTCCAGGATAAAAAAGAACATTTTTATCGCCCAGCAGATTTTCCAAGTCGTTTAAATGGTAGGCTGCTTCTTCTTTATCATTTAAAATAAGTAAATACGGCAGATCGCCAGTTGTAAACGTTTCGGCCAAAACCATTGAAACTGATGAGCCTACAAGACCTGAAACAGTAATATCATGGCTTCGACTTGCTTCGGCCATCGATTTTTTTTGGTCGTTTCGTGGAACCGAAACGGCAATAGATTCGCCTAGTTTTTGCGCTTGCAAAGACTGCGAATAGAGTGAAGTAACAATTTTTTTATGCATTAGGCTGCAAATTTAATCCAAACCTAGAAGGTCTCAAAGACCTCGTAGGTTTTTAATAACAACTTTATCATTTTGCTAACACACACCTCTTGGTTGAATCTGTAATTTTAGTTGAAATTGAATAAAAACAATAAATCCCAAAGTTTTTAAAATCTCTGGGGTCTAAGAAAACTCAAAGAATGGCAATTAAAGAATACGATGTTTTTGTAATAGGAACCGGAACAGCCGGTAAAAGTGTGGCATACGATTGTGCTGCGGAGGGAATGAAAGTAGCAATTGCCGATAACCGCGAATTTGGCGGGACATGTGCTAATAGAGGTTGCGACCCGAAAAAAGTGTTAGTAGGAGTTACAGAAGCTTTGCATCTTTCTGAGAACTTAAAGGAAAAAGGAATTGTTTCAGTACCAAAAATAGATTGGGCGGTACTGCAGCAATTTAAATCTACTTTTACCGATGCCGTGCCTGCCGCAACTGAGAGAGATTTGAAAGAAGCAGGAATTGAAATGTATCATCAATCGCCAAAGTTCCTTGATGAAAACACGCTTTCGGTAGAAGGAAAAACGGTAAAAGCGAAAAAAATAGTTATCGCAACGGGCCAAAAACCGATGGAGCTTAAAATTCCTGGCAGAGAACATTTAAGAATTAGTGACGATTTTCTAAATCTAGAAGAATTACCCGAGAGCATTGTATTTGTAGGCGCGGGTTATATCGGGATGGAGTTCGCACATATTGCTGCCTGTTGTGGCGCAAAGGTAACCGTTATTGAGTTTGGTGATAGACCGCTCAGCCCGTTTGAAGCTGATATTGTTTCGCACCTCACAAAAGCTTCGGATGAACTTGGGATAACATTTATCTTTAATGCAAAAGTTTCTGAAGTTGAAAAACTTCAGAAAAACTATCGGGTTTCTTTTCAAATAAATGGCAAAACAGATTCTGTAGATACGCGAATGGTTTTCAATACTGCAGGTCGCGTGCCTTCTATCGACGAACTTGATCTTGAAAATGGAAATGTGGCTTTTGAAGATAATGGTATCTCGGTAAATGAGTTTCTTCAAAATACCACAAATAAAAACGTTTACGCTTGTGGCGATGTTTCTGCGAGTGGATCACTTCCTTTAACGCCAACATCTTCACAAGAAGCCCGAATTGTTTCGTTAAATATTCGAAAAGGAAATACTACGAAAATGGATTTTCCGCCTGTGCCTTCAGTGGTTTTCACAATCCCTCAAGTTGCGTCGATTGGATTAACAGAAGACGAAGCAAAAAAAGAAGGTTATAATATTACAATTGAATATAAAAGTGTTCCTAAATGGTTTAATGCCAAACGTATTAACGAAAATGTGTATGCGTACAAAACCATTGTAGATAAAGACCGAAACCTAATTCTTGGGGCGCACATAATTGCTTCGGAAGCCGGAGAAATGATAAATCTATTTGTGTTGGCGATGTGCGGAAAGCTAACCACAGAAAATCTAAAAGCCATGATTTTTGCGTACCCAACTTGGGGTAACGATATTAAGGGAATGGTTTAAAAGAGAAATCCCAAAGAATTCAAATCCCAAATTCCAAAATTACTTTTTAGAATTGAGATGTTCCTTTAATTTAATATTGGGACTTGTAGCTCTATTTTTAAACCCGTGGTAACTACTGCTTACAAGCAAAACGGCGGCCACCGCAATTGCTGCATAGGCCACGGTTTGGCTCACTTCCGAATTGGCGACTGCAATTGCGCTTAAAGCCCAAACGCCAACCAATGCAAATTCTCGCATATTGCGTTTCCAAGTAACGGTTAAATTTATTATTCCAGCTATTACAATCATCGTTATTGTCCAGAAAACTTCGCTATAACCCCAGGCGTTCCACTCAATACTTGTTAAATATGCAGCCACGTTTGCAATGCTCGCAACTGTAACCCAACCGCTGTAAAATACAAAAGGCCACCAAAGAAAGGCAATTACTGAAATTGGCGCATCCCAAAGTTCCATCCGGTTGTTCATTACAATTTTTAAAAGTGAAAATAGCAACACAAAAATTGCGAGAACTGAATATTCCATATAGCCGTAAAGCCAGAAAGTTAACCACATAATATTTGCAAAGCACGAAAGTGCAAACCACCAACCCGTTTTAAGAATAAAGTCGTCGTCCCGCACTTTTTTAAAAAGACTTCGACTTTGATAAATTATAAATCCGAATAACAGTAAATAAATAAATCCCCAAATAGAAAAAGCATATCCTGCTGGGGTAAAAAGATTGGTTGATGCCTTGGATATTTCGCCTACGGTTGTATTGTTCATAGCTCCAGTGTTTGACAAATAGTTGACAAAAACCATAGCAACAAATAAAACAATATTGGAAATTTGGAGTGTTTTTTTCATAATAAATTATTTTTGTGAAACGCAGATAACCTCACCTTCAACAATAGCAAAGACTTCATCTTTTTTAGAAGGCGTTAAAATATGTTTCCCCGTAAAGTTACCAAAAGCAGGGAGAATTAAGCTGTTAAGGGTTTTGTAAAAACAAGGTAATCGCAAAGATTGTCTTCCCAAACCTCGCATTTTTATTCCGGGATGTATGTGGCCAGAAAAGTTGAACAATCCTTTAATTTCTGTTGGATGATGGGTTAAGTAAAAGCCTTCGAGTGTTAATTCATCAAAAACCTTTATGTCTAAATCTTGGTATAAATACTTCGGAATTATATCGTGATTTCCTGAGATTAAAATTATTTCAGCTTGGATATATTCTACCCACTTTTCAAAATCGTGCCATTCATCGTTTAATTTGCTATGAAATAAATCGCCCAAAAAACAAATAATTTCAGGTTGAAAATAATTGCTGGTCTCGGTAAGCTTTTCAAGGTTTTTAAAAGCTGCATCTACTGGAACTGCCGCGCCGTATTTTCTGAAATGCGCCACTTTTCCCAAATGCACATCTGCTATTAAAAGCATCTTTTTTTCTTCCCAATAAATAGCTCCGCTAGGGTGAAGCTTGAAGTTATGGTTATTAATATGTAAGTCGTGAATCATTTCATTAATTGAAGTGTCATTCGTTTTATTCTGTCTGCTAATTTTTCTGAAGAAAGCTTTTCGCGTAGTCTGTCGGTAATTATTGGAAAGCTGAAAGGTGTTGCTTTTTCGCACTGTTTCCAAATTGTTTTTTGCGAATTAATCCGCTCCAAAGCGCGCCGTAATCGTCCTTCTTCCAGCTGGTGCTCAAAGGTTTCACGATAGGCTTGAAGATACAAAAGGTTGTCTGCTTCGTAATCTCGAAACACATCAAACAATAACTGACTGTTGCTTTGCAAATGCTTTGTTTTGATAGCTTTATTGGGATAACCCTGAAAAACCATGCCACTAATCACTGCGATATCGCGAAATTTTCTACGTGCCAATTCGGTAGAATTTAAGCTCTTTTGCAGATCGTCATACAAATATTCTTCCGAAAAAAGGTTGTTGTCGAGTATGGTTTGAATGTCTAAAAACTGATCGCTCAACAATTCAAACCCATAGTCGTTATAGGCCAATGAAAAAGTAATTGGCGATAATAAACTGATGCGATACGCCAAAAGGCTGCTCATTGCTTCGTGAACAAAACGCCCTTCAAACGGATAAAAAAGTGAATGAAACCCTTCGCGGGTTTTAAAGGTTTCAATTAAAAATTCGCTTTCATTTGGCACAATACTTTCGCGCTCCTGTCGCTCAAAGATATGGCTCAAGGCCTCTATTTCTGGTGTTTTGCGCTTAGGAGCTACAGTTGCTCCTACCGGAAGCCGTGCGCTTTGCATTTCTTCGCGTAAAATTTTACTCATTTGTGATGAAAGCGGTAATCTTCCCCCCATAAAACTTACAATATTTGCAGTTCGTTTACTGCTTTTTCTAACCTGCGCTTGCATTTGCCTAATACGAACCAACTCTAGCGTTCTTCCGGCAAATACGAAAGTATCTCCTGGTTTCATTTTACTGATAAACCATTCTTCAATAGTGCCAATAAATCCGCCAGAAACATATTTCACGAGCATCATTGAATCACTTACAATTGTGCCGATACTTAACCGATGCATCATTGCAATTTGTCTGCTTTCAACTTTAAAAAGGCCTTCAGGCGTGACTTTAACTTTTTGGTATTCATCGTAAGCTTGCAGACTTTGACTTCCTATAGTAATGAAGTTTAAACACCAATTCCATTGGTCTTCTGTAATTTCTTGGAAGCAGAAAGTACTTTTAATTTCGGGGAAAATTTCCTTCGGGAAAAATCCATTACTCACGGCAAGCGTTACTAAATGCTGGATTAACACATCAAAACTGAGCAAATACGGAATTCTGTCTTCAACCACTTCATCTTTTACAGCGCGTTTTAAAGCTGAAGCTTCCAGTAATTCTAAAGCGTGGGTAGGTAAAAAATAAATCACCGAGGGCTCGCCCGGACGGTGGTTGCTGCGGCCCGCTCGTTGCAGAAATTTCGCAACGCCCTTAGGCCCACCAATTTGGATTACCGTTTCCACCGGTGCAAAATCAACGCCCAAATCCAAACTGGAGGTCGCCACAACAGCCGTCAACGATTCGTTGCGGATGGCCTGTTCCACCCAAAGCCGGGTGTCTTTGCCAATGCTGCCGTGGTGCATCGCGATTTCGCCAGCAAATTCGGGATGTTTTTCCAATATTTTTTGAAACCAGATTTCGCATTGTCCACGGGTGTTTGTAAAAATTAAGGTCGTTCTGCTGGCTTTTATGATCGGGATTATTTCCTCTAAAAGATGCAATCCCAAATGCCCACGCCACGGAAATGTTTCCATTTTTTTTGGAATGATAGAACGGACTTCTATTTTCGACTTTTGATTGGCCTTTACCAAAACTGAATTCTCGCGAAGGCGGGAATCTGTTCCCAAAAGTACATCCATTGCTTCCTCCAAATTACCTATGGTTGCTGAGATTCCCCAAATTCTTATTTCTGATGAAACTGTTTTTAAACGTGAAAGCGCCAATTCCATTTGCACTCCACGTTTGCTACCTAAAAGTTCGTGCCATTCGTCAACCACAATTGCAGTTAATGTTTTGAAGGTTTTTTCATAACCTTTTGAAGCCAATAGAAGCATCAAGCTTTCTGGCGTTGTGATCAATAAATCGGGCATTTGGCGTTTCTGTTTTGCGCGTTCGCTTTGTGAAGTGTCGCCAGTACGAATTCCAACAGTTAAACCTGTTTCCAGATCGTCTGCAAAGTGTTGTGCTGCTTGTTGAATTTCAACAGAAAGTGCACGTAATGGGGTAATCCAAATGGCTTTAATTCCTTTTGTGTGTTTCGTTTTATACTCAGGATTGTTTTTTAAATACTGAAGAACAATTGGCACCCAGAGAGCGTAGGTTTTCCCACTTCCCGTTGGAGCATTTAATAAGCCGTGTTTGCCATCGAGGAAGGCTTTCCAGGTTTTTTGTTGGAATGGGAAGGGATTCCAACCTTTGGATTTAAACCATTGCGAGCAAAGCGAAGCAATCTCTTCGTCGACAAGTCCTTGCCATTGGTTTGAGCCACTATCCTTTGTTTTTTTCATCGCAATTCAAAATTTTCGTCCTTCCAATTAATAGATAAATCATTCCATCCTGGATTCATTTCATTAATCAAAGCTTCCTTTCTTTTTCTGTTACCCGCTTTCAATTGTTTTTCCCTTAAAAAAGCATCGTTGACATCTTCATATTCCTCAAAATAGACCAATATATTGCAGTTGTATTTTGCCGTGAATGCATTTTTATAAATCTTCGTTTTATTTTCCATCAGGCGCCTCCTAATATCATCGGTGGCTCCCACATATAGGACGGTCTTATTTTTATTTGTGGTTATGTAAGTATATCCAGGCATTGCAAGCGTAGCGAAGCAATCTTTACTTCTTAAGTTAAAATATTTAATTGAAATAAATTCTATAATCGTGCATTTTATTGGGCAGATTCCTTCAGCAATTCTGACAAGTCAGAATTACTTCGGAATAAGTGCCTTTAAATCCGAAAGTGTATTTGCTTCGGCAATCGGCTTATCTTTTCGCCAACGCAGAATCCGCGGAAAACGGGTTGCGATTCCACTTTTGTGGCGGCTGCTTTCGGCAATTCCTTCAAAAGCTATTTCAAAAACATGATGCGGAGTTACGCTACGAACGGGGCCAAAACGCTCTAAAGTGTTGCGTTTAATCCAATTATCAACCTGTCTAAATTCTGCATCAGTTAAGCCTGAATATGCTTTTGCAAAAGTTACCAATTCACCTTCATCCCAAAGGGCAAAAGTGTAATCTGTGTAAAGATTGGCGCGTCTTCCGTGACCACGCATAGCATAGGTTAAAACTGCATCGATAGTAAATGGGTCGATTTTCCATTTCCACCAATCTCCTTTCTTTCTTCCAACTAGATAAGGCGAATCTTTTCGTTTTAGCATTAAGCCTTCACTGCGTTTTTCTCGCGAAAGTTCTCGTTCTGCTGCTGCTGCTTCCCAAGTTTCAAAATTCATGGTTTCGCTTAAAAACAGGCCTATTTCGGTACAATTACAACTTTGTATTAATTTATCTAAAATCTTTCTTCTTGCTGAAAATGGCATCTGCCGAATATCCTTGCCCTGCCATTCTAGCAAATCGTACGCATTCAAAATTACAGGCGTTTTTTTTAAAAGTGCTTTTGAAATATTCTTCCTACCTATACGAGTTTGCAGCGCGTTGAAATTGCCGATTTGCCCTTCTACAAAAGGTAAAATTTCACCATCGATTACAGTTCCGTTTGGAATTTCGGAAAGAAAACATTGAAACTCGGGATATTTGTCTGTGACTAATTCTTCACCTCGCGACCACACAAAAACCTCATCATTTCTAATAATTACTTGGCTGCGAATTCCGTCCCATTTATGCTCAAAACTCCAATCTAAAATTGATCCTAAATTCTCTTGAAAATTATCTTCCACGGCATAGGCCAAATAAAATGGATAGGGTTTGCTCAGGTAATCTTCGTCGTTGTGTTCGAGTATTAATTTTTTATAGGTAGTGGTTTCAGGCGTCCAATTGCCCATTAATTTATAGGCTAGAATATCTTCATCAATATCTGTGGCTTTTGCTAGGGCTCGCGTCATCAGTTTTTGGCTTACACCTATTCTAAAACTACCTGTTAGGATTTTATTAAAGACAAACCTTTCAAAATAGTTTAAAGCCAACCAATTGTCGTGTAAATATTGTTTCTTTTCTGCTTCAGTAAGGGTTCGTAATTCGATAATTTCTGAAACAAATTGTGAAAGCGATTTCTCTGAATGTGTTTCGGAAGTTGGCAGAATTAAAGCTATTGTTTCTGCCAGATCGCCAACTATATGATAACTCTCTTCAAAAAGCCAAAGCGGAATACCGCTAATTTCAGTAGCCCAAAGTCTGAGTAAAGTAGTATTTACAGGGCGTTTTGGGCGTCTATGTGAGAGTATTGCGATGGTCCACAGTTTATCTTTATCATCTGCATTTTGAAAATAGGCAGTTAGCGCCGAAACCTTTTCATTGGTTTTATTGGTGCTGTCGAGCTTTTTTATGAGTTGGGCGAAATCTTTCATAGTCCCCAGTGCCCCCATAGGGGTAATTTTATATGTATTGAAATATTATTCTTCATTCTCAATTTTTTGGTCGCTGAACGGCGCCGAAGCGACAGTTTCTGAATTTTCTTCTTCGTATTGGGTTTTTTCAGTTCGGGCGTCATAGCCCAATTCTTCCCTTAAATAGCGCGCAAAAATATCTGTATATCCGTGCGTTGCGATTATTTTCTCGCAGCCAGTAGCATCAATTGCAGCAAGCAATCCTTCCCAATCTGCGTGATCGCTTAAAACAAAACCTCTGTCAATCGCTCGTCTTCTCCGTGCTCCACGAAATGTCATCCACCCACTGGCAGAAGCGGTTACATAGGGCACCATTTTCCGAATCCAAGTACTGCCGTGGGTGCTCGGCGGGGCCACAACTATATTGCCTTTTATTTCTTCTTTTGTAGTGTCCCGAGTTATTAATGTAGTTTCTGGAAGATTGTAATTTGAACGCACTACCTCAGTCATATTTTCTACTGCTCCGTGGGTGTATATTTTGCCAATGGAAGTATCTAAATGTTTCAGTAAACGCTGTGCTTTTCCTAAACTATATCCGAAGAGCACCGAAGTTTTACCTTCTTGTCTATTTGTAGCCCACCAATCGTTAATATCTTTAAAAACTTCTGCTTGCGGTGTCCATTTAAATGCTGGTAAGCCAAAGGTGCATTCAGTGATAAATGTATGGCATTTTACAGGTTCATAAACTTCTGCCAAACCATCGTCTTCCGTTTTAAAATCGCCTGTAAATACCCAAATTTCACCTTTGTATTCAACTCGAACTTGCGATGAAGCAATAATATGCCCAGCAGGATGCAGTGAAAATTTAACGCCGTTGATGGTAAAGATTTCATTCCAGGCTTTTCCTGCGACAGAAATTTCACCCAACCGATGTTTAATAATCGGAACATTATTAGTGTGAGTAATATATTGTTTGTGCCCCCAACGACTGTGGTCTGCGTGACCGTGTGTTATAATGCACTTATCTACTGGTTTCCAAGCATCTATATATACATCTGCTTGTTTGCAGTATATTCCTTTTTCGTTAAATACAAGTAGTGGCTGTTTCATTTTTATTATTGTATCCCTTTAAAATTATAGAAGGCTATATAGTCTACCTTGTAATTAAGAAAAGTTTAGGTGAAATTTTTTAATGAATTTCATAAAAAACTTAAACCGAATTCTGTCCTTTGCTTACAAATCATTTTATATTTGCAATATAAAATTAAAATTATGTCGTTTACAGATTTATTCGAAAGTGGGGAGCATTCCCGAAATTTAGGTCATTTCGCATCTATAGCGAATATAGCATCGGTTGATGGTACAATTAATGCAGAAGAAGAAAAATTGTTAAAACGTTTCGCTCGTAAACTTGACATAGAAGAAGATGAGTATGCAGAGGTTTTAAAAAATCCAGGCAAATACCCTATAAATCCACCTAACGATTCTGAAAGACGTTTGGAAAGGATGCACGATCTTTTTGAAATGATTTTTGCCGATCATGAAATAGATGACCACGAACGATTTCTAATTGAAAGATATGCTATTGGTCTTGGTTATAGTGTAGAAACTGCTCAACACCTTATTAAACGCTCCATCCAAATTTATAGTGGAGGATTGGATTTTGAAGACTATCGCTATTTGCTGAATAAAAAGGACTAATTTTTAGAAACCCTATCCTTCATAAGTATTTTAAAAAAGCTCCGTAAGGAGTTTTTTTGCTTTAAATGGTTTCCAATTTCCTTACATAAAATATAATCGCAACATTAAATTACTTTTATAAAATAGTATCTTGCCTTCCAAAAATTTTTTGGTTATGATGCAATGGGAACAGCTACTGTCCTTACGAAAACAAGGTGATAGTAAGCAGCGATTACGCGCCGATGAAAACGAAACCCGCCTAGGGTTTGAAGTAGATTACGATAGAGTGATTTTTTCTTCAGCTTTCAGGAGTCTTCAAGATAAAACACAGGTTATTCCGCTATCAAAAACTTCTTTTGTGCATACTCGTCTTACGCACAGTTTAGAGGTTTCTGTTGTTGGTCGTTCCTTAGGAAGAGCGGTCGGAAAAGCAATTTTAGAGAAATATCCGAAGTTAGCAACCGAATGTGGTTACCGTTTTAACGATTTTGGAGGTATTGTTGCAGCAGCTGCTTTGGCGCATGACATTGGTAATCCACCATTTGGACATAGTGGTGAAAAAGCAATAGGCGATTATTTTTTGAACGGTAGCGGAAAACGTTTCCGCGATTATCTAAGTGAAAAGGAATATCAAGATTTAATCGATTTTGAAGGAAACGCCAATGGATTCAAAATTTTAACCGAATCTAAAGATGGTGTGCAAGGCGGACTTAGGCTAACTTACGCCACGCTAGGGGCTTTTATGAAGTATCCTAAACAATCGCTTCCTAAAAAGCCAACCGATAATGTATGTGATAAGAAGTTTGGGGTTTTTCAGAGTGAAAGTGCCTTTTTCAATGAAGTGGCCGATGCGTTAGGATTAATAAAGAGGCCTGATGCAAATGGCTATGTGCGACATCCACTTGCGTACTTAGTTGAAGCCGCAGATGACATTTGCTACACAATCATCGATTTTGAAGATGGTATAAACCTTGGATTGATTGAAGAGGAAATGGCACTAGAATATTTGATAAATTTAGTTCGCGGAAATTTAAAAACAGAAGTATATTATAAATTAAAAACACCACAAAACAGACTTGCTTACCTTCGGGCGTTGGCAATTAATACGTTGGTTACCGAAGCGACTTCAATATTTTTAAAGAATGAAGAAGCAATTTTAAACGGCACATTTTCCGAAGCACTTTTAGATAGCAGCCAGTATAAAGCTCAGATTTCTGATATTATAAAAATTAGTGTCGAAAAAATTTATCGAAGCGATGAGGTTCGAGAGAAGGAAATAGCGGGGTATAATATTTTATACACCTTGCTCGATACATTTACAAGTGCTTTTGAAAACTATCATAATGATGTTGCTCGTCCCTATGACCTGCTTCTTTTGCGAACGGTCTCGCCAACAATAACTAAGCAAGATTCGGTATATAAATATTTAATGGAAAGTTGTGGGTATATTTCACGACTAACGGATGGAAGTGCTGTGCAAATATTTCAAAAGGTTAAGGGTAATCTTTAACTGTGAGGCTTTTAAATGTTAAAAACACAATTGAAGAGGCAATATCTTAGGTTTTATGATATTTTTGGGAAATCTTAAATTCTAAAAGGTCAACACTCAATATTTGTGGAGTCTTTCCCTTTTGATTATGAATTCAATAAAAATAAAAACAAACTACATGAAAAAAATTATTTATCTGTTTATTTTCTTTGTTGTAAATCATTCCTTTGGGCAGGATTTTACAGCAACTGTAAATTCGTATTTACAAAAATATCAAGCCGATTCGTCTCTAAAACAAGGTGATGTAGCTGATGTTTCAATTGCAACTCAAAGTTATTCTAAAAGTTTAGATGCATACAACGTGTATGTTGAACAAAACTACCAAGGCATTAAGGTTTATAATTCTGTTTCTCCTTTTGTTATTAAAAATGGGGGAGTTGTAAGTGCAAAGGTGTCTTTTATTGAGAATATTTCAGCAAAAGCAAATAGCACTTCGCCTTCTATTTCGGCATTGGCAGCTATTTCAAAAGCCACAAATGCATTAGGGATTGATTCACCAAAAGGCCTGAGCTTGCTAGAAACCTTAGATGATAATTCGTACGTTTTTTCAAAGGGTGATATTTCTTTAGAA
The DNA here is from genome assembly GCF_900106795.1 of Aequorivita viscosa. Classification (GTDB taxonomy): domain Bacteria; phylum Bacteroidota; class Bacteroidia; order Flavobacteriales; family Flavobacteriaceae; genus Aequorivita; species Aequorivita viscosa. Next base: position 22,163 of record NZ_FNNS01000014.1, read on the forward strand.
AATATTCCTGTTCAATTGGTTTATCAAAATATTGATGAAGGCAAAGCCTTGAAACTGGCTTGGGATTTAAACATTTACTTACTAGACGGAAGTCACTATTATAGCGTGAGAGTTGATGCCTTATCAGGAGATATTTTAGCTACCGATGATTGGGTTGTTAGTTGTGACCTTGGCGACGGAGCTCATTCACACGCTGCAGGAGAAAGTATACTTTTTCCAAGTGTAACCAAGTCTCAAAGCCAAATGATAAGTACTGCTGTAGCAACGCCAAGCTATAGAGTTTTTCCTATTCCATTAATTGGGCCTAGTGAAGGTAGAGATCAATTAATTTCTGATCCGTCAGATGCTTTAGCTTCTCCTTATGGATGGCACGATACCAACGGAATTGCAGGTGCAGAATATACCACTACACGTGGAAACAACGTACTAGCAAGAGAAGATCATAACGGAAACAATAGTGGAGGGCAACAAGCCGAAGGAGGTCCTACAATGCAATTTGATTTCCCATTTGATTTACCTGAAAATCCATTCAATTTTACCAACGGAGCAATCACCAATCTTTTCTATATGAATAACATCATGCACGATGTTTTCTATCAGTATGGTTTTGATGAAGCTAGCGGTAATTTTCAAGTAAATAACTATGCAAGAGGTGGAAATCAAGGAGATGGTGTATTAGCCGAAGCTCAAGATGGAAGCGGAATAAACAATGCTAATTTTGCCACGGGTACTGATGGTGTGCCGCCAAGAATGCAAATGTATCTTTGGACTGCGCCAGGAGAAGTTTTAGGATCATATTTTACCATTAATGATGGTCCCTTAGCTGGTTCATACTATTCTTTAGATTCTCAATTTGCACCACCACTTCCAACTATTCCAATCACTGCCGATTTGGTGTTAGTTGAAGATGATAACGCTGGAGATTCAGAAGATCCTCACGATGCTTGTGATGACCTTACAAATGGCGCTAGTATTGCGGGTAAAATTGCTGTAATTAGAAGAGGAAGTTGTGATTTCGTTGTAAAAGCTCAAAGAGCACAAGACGCTGGTGCAATTGCTGTAGTTATGGTAAATAATGTTTCGGGAGATCCTATTGTAATGGGTGGGACGGGTACAGATATAACTATTCCTGCTGTAATGATTTATAAGTTAGATGGAGAAAATATAATTACTTCACTTCAAAATGGCGACACTATTAACGCTACATTGGTAGATGATGGTTCTGGAATAGACAACAACCAAAGAGATGGAGATTTAGATAACGGAATTGTCGCACACGAATATGGGCACGGAATTTCTTCTAGATTGACTGGTGGTCGTTTTGCACCTGGATGTCTTCAAAATGAAGAACAAATGGGAGAAGGATGGAGTGATTACTTCGGCCTTATGCTTACAATGAAGCCAACCGATGCTGGTGAAGCACCTCGCGGAATTGGTACTTATGCAATGGGGCAAGGTATTGGTGGAAATGGTTTAAGAGCAAGGCCATACAGTACAGATTTTGAAAAAAATGAGTTTACATATGACAATATTAAATCTCAAAGAGCGCCACACGGTGTAGGATCTGTATGGGCAACTATGCTTTGGGATTTAACTTGGGCATTTATAGATGAATACGGTTTCGATCCAGATATTTACGAAGGTGAAGGCGGAAACAATATGGCGCTTCAATTAGTTATGGATGGATTAAAACTACAGCGTTGCAGTCCAGGTTTTGTTGATGGTCGTGATGCCATTTTGGAAGCTGATGAAATAGCAAATGGTGGTGCAAACAAATGTTTAATTTGGAATGCATTTGCCAAAAGAGGACTTGGTCTAAGTGCTAGTCAAGGAAGTGCTAGTAGCAAGCAAGACGGAACTGAAGCATTTGATGTTCCTGTTGAATGTAGACTTGGAGTTGGAGATCACGGAAGTGTTAAAAACAGCTTTATCATCTATCCTAACCCTTCACAAGGAGAACTTAACGTACAGTCAAGATTTGATGTTGGAGAAGCAACTATATCTATTTATGATATGAATGGAAGAGTAGTTTACAACACTGAAGTTGAAATGCACCAAGCAAGAAATTTAGATGTTAGTAGTTTAAATACAGGAATCTACCTTATTAAAGTTGAAGGTGGAGGATATTCTCAAACTTCTAAATTGATTATAAACTAAATTCAATTAAAATTGAATTTTAAAAAGGAGGTTCGTAATGAGCCTCCTTTTTTTATGACTTTAATAGTCGTTGCTTTATCTTTTCAATCGAGATTCCAACCATATCCATAAGTTCGTCTACGGTGCCGTGTTCTGGAAAAACATCTTGAATTCCTAAAGTTTCTATTTTAGCGGTATAATTATGTGCTGCTGCAAAAGAAACAACCGAGGTTCCAAGTCCACCTTTTACAGTTCCGTCTTCAAGGGTTATAACGTTGTTATATTTATTGAAAACCTTATGAAGCATGGTTTCATCTAAAGGCTTTAAAAATCGCATATCAATACAACCTATGGTTTGTTGCTTTTCGGTTGAAAGAAGTGAAATAGCAGCTAAAGCATTTTTTGATATAGGTCCTAAACATATAATAACTGCTTCGGTTCCTTCTTTTAAAATTTCAGCCTTACCGATTTCAATTTTTTCAAAAGTGCGTTGCCAATCTAAAATACTGCCCCGTGCTCTTGGATATCGGATGAAAATAGGCAATTCTAACCCTTGTACCGCAGTGTACATAATATTGCGAAGTTCTACAGCATTACGCGGTGCAAAAATGATAAGATTCGGAATACAATTTAAATATGCCAAATCGAAAATTCCGTGGTGCGTAGCACCATCTTCCCCTACGATTCCCGCACGGTCTAAACAAAATATTACAGGTATTTTCTGTAAACAAACATCGTGGATTACTTGATCGTAAGCACGCTGTAAAAAGGTTGAATAAATATTGCAGAAAACAGTAAATCCCTGCGTCGCCAATCCAGCAGCGAAAGTCACGGCGTGTTGTTCTGCAATGCCAACGTCAAAAGCTCGGTCTGGAAATTCATCCATCATAAACTTTAAGGAACTTCCCGTTGGCATTGCTGGAGTTATACCAATTATCTTTTCATTAGTTGTAGCAAGCTCTACAATAGTTTTACCAAAAACATCCTGAAACTTTGGTGGAAGTGCGTTTTCATTTTTCGGATTAAGATCTCCCGTAAGTGCATTGAATTTCCCTGGCGCATGATAAACCACTTGGTTTTCTTCAGCTTGCCTTAAACCTTTTCCTTTTTTTGTAATTAGGTGAAGCAGTTTTGGTCCTGATACATTTTTTAAACGTTTTAATTCAGAAATCACCAAATTTAAGTCGTGACCATCGATTGGGCCTGTGTAATCTAAATTAAGTGCTTCAAAGATATTGTCGGAAGTGGGTTCGCCATTTGTTTTAACTTTGGTGAGGTAGTTTTTCAATGCACCAACACTAGGGTCGATTCCAATAGCGTTGTCGTTGAGAACAATCAGTAGATTAGTGTCTGTTACTCCAGCGTGATTTAAGGCTTCAAAAGCCATCCCACTCGCAATGGAGGCGTCTCCCACGATGGCGATGTGTTGTTTTTCGGTTTCGCCTTTTAATTTTGAAGCAATTGCCATTCCCAAAGCTGCGGAAATAGCAGTACTGCTATGACCAACCCCAAAAGTATCGAATTCGCTTTCATCGCGCTTTGGAAAGCCGCTAATTCCTCCTAACTGTCTATTAGTGTGAAATATTTCTTGGCGACCGGTTAGTATTTTATGACCGTAGGCTTGATGCCCTACGTCCCAAACTAGTAAATCTTTGGGCGTATCAAAAACGTAATGAAGGGCGATGGTAAGTTCTACCACGCCAAGGCTCGCGCCTAAATGACCTTCCTTGGTAGCCACAATGTTTATAATGAATTCACGAAGTTCCTGCGCTAATATAGGCAGTTTGTCTTCAGGAATTTCTCGAAGATCTTCTGGAGATCGAATCGTATTTAATAAATTTTCTAGCACGTTGTAAAGATACAGCTATTGGTAATTTGTTAATTGACGGATTCGTTAATTTGTACTTTGTAATTCCAAGTGAAATATAAAGTGATATGACGGTTGAAGATGCATTCAATTAAATACATCGGACTTTTCAACTTTTATGATTCGCTTAGACGTAAAAAACACAGAGAGAACGTTGAGAATTATATCTTTGTGTGAAAATGAATTCAGGAACTAAAACCTGATATCTGTAACTTCAAATCCTAAAGATCTTGAGCATCATAACCCCTTTTGACGATACTTATTTTATGAAACGCGCCTTTCAAGAAGCCGAAGTGGCTTATGACAAAGGTGAAGTTCCTATTGGTGCGGTGGTTGTAGTCAATAATCAAATTATTGCTCGCGCTCATAATCTTACAGAAACATTAAATGATGTGACTGCGCACGCAGAAATGCAGGCTATTACTTCGGCAGCAAACTATTTAGGAGGAAAGTATTTAATAGATTGTACGCTTTATGTTACTATTGAACCGTGCCAAATGTGTGCAGGAGCATTGTTTTGGAGCCAAATTTCGAGAATTGTGTATGGGGCAAGAGACGAACGGCGGGGGTGTATTGCAATGGATACCAAATTACATCCTAAAACGATGATGACAGGAGGCATAATGGCCGAGGAAGCTTCACAACTACTCAAGCGGTTTTTTATTGAAAAACGAAACTTGAACTAGCAAGTCTACAGCTTTTTCTTTTTTTGATACTCGTGCATTTTCATTATGTTTTCCTTGTTTAGCATATAGTCTTTAACATCTTTGTCTTTCCAGCGGTGGTAGATAAATGAAGGCATCAAAACTAAAAATCCGACCATTAAGGAAAGGCCGATTATTAATTTTCCCGTGGCTTCGTCATCTACTTTTATATAAAATCCGACTCCCAAGGCTATTGCTACTGCAAAGAAGAGAATTATTAAGAAATATTTCATTTTACTTAAATTATTGACTTGTTATTTCTGGTTATGATGATTTTATAGTTTCACTACCAAAAACAACTATTATAACTTTATGTTTATTTGTGACTGTGCATTTATAGCCGCTTCTAAATTATTGAGGTCCTGAATGTAAATTTGTTTTAAACTTTCGGTATAGTCGTGCTTGTTAAAATAACCAAGGTTATAGTTTTCAATTGCTAAATCCAATTCTTTTTTGGCTTCTTCGTATTTATTATCTTCAAACAGGATTAAAGCTTTGTAATAACTCCCGTCCGCTGTTTTATTTTTGTTGTAAAGAATCATTTTATTAAAGTTCTTTAGCGCGGCTTCTGGGTTTTTGTTTTCGTAATGCGCGATTCCACGGTATAAAAAAGCTGTTGGCTCTGCCCAGTCTTCGCCATTTTCTTCGGTTATTTCATTTATATAACGATCAAAATATCTAATTGAATTTTCGTAATCTTTCAATCCTAGATAAGCTATTCCGCGCCAATAATCTACACTGTGGCCTTGTGGGGCATCTGTAAAGTTTGGCGTTAACGTATCCGAAGCGTCAAAATCTGCGATGGCTTTTTCATAATCCCTATAAAATTGAAGATAAAGATAACCACGCCAAGGCACCCATTCTTTCGGGTCACATTCCACGGCTTGGTCAAACAAAGGTTTCCATTCTTTCATTAACCCGCGCTTTAGGTACGCAATAGTTCTGGCGCGAATCGCTTTACAGTTGGATGGATCAAGGGTTAAAACACTATCCAATATACTCAATTGCTGTGCGGTGCCTTGTCCGAAGCGACCCGAAGTTGTATATATTTCTTTTGACAGCGCTATTTTATCTTCTACAGAAAGTGTCTCCGTTTTATTGCCACAACTCAATAGTAAGGCTAAAAAAAATGTGCTAAGGCAATATTTCAAGTACTTCACCATTTTCAATTTTAAAGATTAAATACATATAGCTGTCATACGTCTTTCCGCCAATTTCTTTTGGAGTCCAGTTTTCTTTGGCGATGCTCAAATTAACTAATTGATCTACTAATTCGTTGTTTAAATCGGTCTGTTGATAATCGGAATTCAATTCATTTATTTCAACATTGCCCACGTCGCCATTACAATTTACGAGAAATCGAAGATTTAAAAACCCTGAATCTGTATACCCGTTGTTCTCATATTTTTTTGAAATAGTTTTTCTAAATTGATATTTGCCATCTTTAAAAATATTTCGTTCCGAATGGTAATAGCCTTGTGGCTTCAAAGTAGTGTCGCAACGTGCAAAGCCTTCTGAGAACGCTGCGGTTTTTGGGTTTATATAACCTACATCATGCGGATACTTTGCTGTGTTAATCGGGTATTTTCCGATGCGCTCATAATGAATATAATTTATATAACCGATAAGTCCTCCAAGCACCATTAAAAGCACCCAAAATGTGATAATCGTCACTTTTAAGAAATTATTCCAGTTCATTTTATAGGGTGTAAAAAGACCCCCAAAGGTTTTGAAAACCTTTGGGGTCTGGGCGTTAATTATGATTTAGTCACAACGTTCAAATGAAGCTCTTCCAATTGTTTTGCATCAATGGGAGCAGGGGCATCGATCATTACATCACGACCAGAATTGTTTTTCGGGAAGGCAATGAAATCACGGATGGTTTCTTGTCCGCCCAAAATAGCGACTAATCTGTCTAATCCAAAGGCAAGCCCGCCGTGCGGAGGTGCGCCGTATTGGAAAGCATCCATCAAAAAGCCGAATTGTTCTTTTGCTTCTTCAGGTGTAAACCCTAAATAATCAAACATTTTAGCTTGAGTTTCTCTATCGTGAATCCTGATTGAGCCTCCGCCGATTTCGTTTCCGTTTAAAACTAAATCGTAGGCATTGGCTTTTACATCGCCAGGATTTGTAGCTAAAAGTTCGAGCTGCCCTGGTTTAGGAGCGGTAAAAGGATGGTGCATTGCGTAGTAGCGTTCGGTTTCTTCATCCCATTCTAACAGCGGGAAGTCTATAACCCACAACGGAGCGAATACTTTTGGGTCTCTTAAATTAAGTTCTTCTGCCAAGTGCATTCTTAATGCACTTAACTGCGTTCTTACTTTGTTTTTATCTCCAGATAGTACGCAAACTAAATCACCAGGTTTTGCACCCGTTGCTTCGGCCCATTTTGCCAAATCGTCTTGATCGAAAAACTTATCTACAGAAGATTTATACGTTCCATCGTCGTTGCAACGTGAGTAAACCATTCCCAAAGCACCAACTTGTGGGCGTTTTACCCAGTCAATTATTTTGTCTATTTCTTTTCTTGTGAACCCATTTCCGCCAGGAACCGCAATTCCCACAACCAATTCGGCTTGGTTGAAGACACCGAAATCTTTGTGCTGTGCAACTTCGTTCAATTCGCCAAACTCCATTCCAAAACGAATGTCTGGTTTGTCGTTTCCGTATTTTGCCATGGCTTCGTCGTAGGTCATTCTTGGGAAATCAGAAACCTCAACACCGTTAATTTCTTTTAGTAAATGTCTTGTTAGTCCTTCAAACGCATTCAGGATTTCTTCCTGATCTACAAATGCCATTTCACAATCTATTTGCGTGAATTCTGGCTGACGGTCTGCGCGGAGGTCTTCATCCCTAAAACATTTTACTATTTGGAAGTATTTATCCATTCCGCCCACCATCAATAATTGTTTGAAGGTTTGTGGCGACTGCGGAAGGGCGTAAAACTGACCTTCGTTCATTCGTGAAGGGACTACGAAATCGCGCGCGCCTTCAGGTGTAGATTTTATTAAATATGGAGTTTCAACTTCAACGAATCCTTTTTCCGAAAGATAATTTCGTACAGCAATGGCTACTTTATGACGGAAGATGAGGTTTTCACGAACGGGGTTTCGGCGAATGTCGAGGTAGCGATATTTCATTCTAAGGTCTTCGCCGCCGTCGGTTTCGTCTTCAATGGTGAATGGAGGTGTTTTTGATTCATTCAGAATTGTTAGTTCAGAAACCAATATTTCAACATCGCCAGTTGGCATGTTTGGGTTTTTGGACTGTCGCTCAATAACAGTTCCTTTAACCTTAATGACAAATTCGCGCCCTAATTGTGAAGCTTTCTCCATCAATTCTTTTGAACTGCGTTCCTCGTCAAAAATAAGTTGGGTAATGCCGTAGCGATCGCGAAGATCGACCCACATCATAAATCCTTTATCGCGTGTTTTTTGAACCCATCCTGAAAGGGTTACTTCTTTGTTGATATCTGCGGCGCGGAGTTGGCCGTTGTTGTGTGTTCTGTACATTTTGTTCTGAAAAAATTTGAGAGGGCAAATTTAGTGAGTATTAACGGAATGGGGTAGGTTTTGATGAGATTATTGATACAAGTATCACTTCCAACGTAGATCCGCATCAAATATTGGAATTTAGTCGTTTTTAACTCTCTTTTTTTAATTTTCGAATTTTTCGATAGTAAGTTTCCGAAAATAGATTGTTTGCTATTATATGTAGTTAATAACTGGTTTAACTCCAATCTTTCCTATGTTTTTTTTGTATGTTCGTGCCCTTAACCTAAAAATAATTCTATGTTTAAAAAATTATCCCTTTTAATAATTTTATTTGTGGCGTTTGCCACAAATGCTCAGGACTTGCCTGTAACGCAATGGACCGATAACGCCGATACTTCTTGGTATGATGATTCTCTAGATACGTTTGACGTATCGGATGCAGCAAGCTTTGCCGGAGTGAGTGTTTTGGTAGAAGCCGGTAACAATTTTGAAGGAAAAATAATCAACCTTACTTCAGATATTGATTTAGGAGCGCACCTTTGGTTGCCTGTAGGAACTTCAATTGACCTAGCGTTTAAAGGAAGCGTTGAGGGAAATGATTATACAATTTCAAATATATTTGTAAATCGTCCTGATAACGATTTTAGTGGTTTGTTTGGAGCCGTAATTTCTTGCGAAGTAAAAAACCTTAAAGTCGATGGAGCTGTGGTATATGGACTAAGCACTGTTGCTGTTTTAACTGCAAATTTATCTACCAATAGTTTGGTCGAAAACTGTCATGTAACCAATTCAGAAGTGTATTCTGCTGGTGGTTTTGACGGTGCGTCTGTTGGTGGAATCGCTGGTGGATTGTTAATAGATTCTCAGATTAAGAAATCTTCTTTTTCAGGTGAAGTTTACGGTGGAAACCAAACAGGTGGTCTCGTTGGAACTGCTTGGGATACCACATTAATTGAAGAGAGCTTTTCAGAAGGTTTGGTTTCTGGAGATGATGTTGTTGGTGGATTAGTAGGCTTTTGTACTTTTAATTTTCCTCCAGACCCTAACTCTACAAATGTGGTTAAAAACTCATATTCAAGAGCTAATGTTATTGCAACAGGCACAAGAGTTGGTGGTTTTTACGGTTCGCCAGAAATTAATGGAGCGATTGAAAATAGCTATTCTACAGGAACGGTTACAGCCCCAAATGCGGGTGGAACTGTAGGTGGTTTTATAGGCGACATTATTCAGGAAACTACGGTGGCAAATTCTTATTTTGATACTGAAAGTAGTGGAATGGCAGAAGGTATTGGAGCATTTCCAGCAGATCCAACAATTAGTGTAGTGGGAAGAACTACTAACGAAATGAAGTCTCAAGAATTGGTAGACCTTTTAAATGGGGATCAAGGTGATATTTGGAGCATTAATCCAGATGTAAATGATGGATACCCTGTTCTTACAAATCTTGTACTATCTACTGAAAGTTTTGTTTCAGTTGAAAATGAAGTAGTTATTTACCCAAGTATTTCTGCAACTTCAATCAATTTAAGAACGAGTGTACCGTCTAAATTTGTTTTGACAGATATAAACGGTAGAGTTTTAGACAACGGAATGATTCAGGAAACGGAAGTGAATTATACTATTGCGCATTTAAATTCTGGTGTTTATATTGTGATTTTTGAAAGCAATTCTCAAAGAACAGTAAAGCGCTTTATTAAAAAATAGTCTTGCGACGAACCCTTAATTAGCTAACAGAGCTGAGTAAGGTTTAAATTAAAAAAGCTGGGTAATGGTTATCATTATTCGGCTTTTTTTATTTGTGTTGTTTCCTTATTTATGGGTTAGCTGCAACATATAGTTAGCACATCAAGTATTCACTATTTGGGATCTTTTGTTTTCTGTTCTGAGTGAAACTAAGCTGTTATCTAAACTTGTTTTGGGTATGTTGTTCTGCCTTCTCTAAAGCTTTTAAAACGTCCTACGCTTTATAAATTTTCTATGTTTTCGAAGTCCATATATTACAAGAGGCTTCATCATTAATAATCAAAAAAAGAGGCTGCAAAATGCAACCTCTTTATAAATACAAAGACTTTTAAAGGTCAGTTATAGATTATTCAAAATCTGAATCTGACACTCCTTCATTGATGCTTACTTTGCTGATCTCAAAAGCGATTTCTTGTGGACCTGCAGTTTGCTTAATCGTAAATGGAAACTTAATTCCGTCTACTTCTGTGTAGTTCTCGTATGAAATAGTAGTAGAAATAGTCTGTCCCATTGCTTCTTGCGTGGTAACTTCTTTAACTTTCAATCCACTAGCTTTGTCATAATAAGCTTCTTTTCCTCCTTCGAAGGAAACAACGTAAGCGTCTTTTCCATCAACAGGTTCTAAACGCTCTAACTTTGCCCCTTTTGCTGAAAGTTCTGGGAAAGGAACTGCTGCGGTTTTTGCGGCAGCGTTTTGCTCGTCAGTGTTATCAATACGTTGGCCTTGAGCCATCATATATCCTTTTTCGCCATCAAAAATCATTTTTTGCAATGTCATTCCGCCCATAGAAACAACCAAAGAAGATTGATTTTTAGTGGTGTTTTTCATTTCAAGACCAAGTTGCATGCCTTGCATTTCAGCTTGTGCAACCCAGCTTACAGAATTAACAGCTTTTAGAGCTTTTTCGCCTCCAATGGCATTGATGTATTGGTTCAAAACAGTTTCTGCGGTTACACCTGCCTCAATGGCTTTGTTGTAATTTGGTTCAGATACGGGATTTGCATATTCATCAAAATAAAATATCGGAATTTGTCTTCCGCTAGGACCTTTAAGGGTTTTAAGACCTTCTAAAACTTCAGATCCTTTTCCAACAATTACTATACGAAGATTGTCCGGCTTATAATATTTCTTAGCTACACGTTGTACATCGGCTACGGTTACTGCGTTAATTTTTCTTAGGTAGTTGATGTAAAAATCATTTCCGAGATTTTGTGTTTTTATTCTTAAAGCAGAATTTGCGATAGTTGCAGGACGTTCTAAAGCTAGGACGAAATCTCCAGTGAATTTAGCTTTAGCATTAGCTAATTGCTGAGTAGTAACTTGGTTGTCACGAATAAAACGTATCTCTTTCAATATTTCGACAACAGCACTATCAGTTACCGCATTTCTCACGCTTGTTGAAGCTGTAAAGCGAGTAATGTTTTTATCTGCTCCTGTATTTGAACGCGCACCATAAGTCCAACCGTGTGCTTCACGTAAATTCATGTTTAATAAACTATTGAAGCCACCACCTAAAATTCTGTTAGCTACTAGTACTGGAAAATAATCAGGATCGCTCATTTTTAGTTTTACTAAGTTCTGAACTGTAATCTCTGATTGTACAGCGTTTGGCATATCCACAAAATTAACTTGTGTGTACTGAACGTCTTGTGGGTCGGCATAAGTAGCTGATGGTACAGGTGCTGCACTCCAGTCTTTTAAGTACTTTTTTACTAAGCGCTTAACTTCTTTGCTTGACACGTCACCAACTACTGCTAAATACGCATGGTTTGGTCTAAAAAAGTTGTCGTAAAAAAACTTTACATCGTTTAAAGTAAGGTTTTTAACTTTTTCTTCGGTTGTAAACTCACCATTTGGGTGTTCTGTACCGTAGATTAATGCAGGGCTTATTCTGCTGGCAACTTGAGAAACACTCTTTTCTTGACTTTTAATGCCTTCTAGCAACTTATCTTTTTCTTTTTGAAATTCTTCTTCTGTAAATAATGGATTTTTGATAGCATCTGCCATTAATTCCATAATTCTTGGGAAGTATTCAGAAAGAGAACTTGCATAGCCGCTTTCAGAGCCAAATGAGATATAAGCGCCTAGGTAATCGACTTCTTCATTAAAATCATCTTTTGAAATGCTGGTAGTTCCGTTGCCCATCATTGCAGCAACTAAAGACTCAACACCAGCTTTTTGACGAGATGCGTGAATTGGATTATCTATAAGAAGCTGTACACGAACGGCAGGTAGCTTATTGTTTTCAACAACTAAAACTGTTAAACCGTTATCTAGCTTAAAAGTTATAGGTTCAGATAAATTGACTGTAGGAGCAGGACCTGGAATAGGTTGTTTGCTTCGGTCTATTTGCGCTGTTGCAAGACTTGTAGTTAAAAGTCCTACTAGAAATAGGTAAATATATTTTTTCATTTTGATAAAATTCTTTTATGATTATTGATCGGTTTTTGGCAAATACTCTAAACGAAGGCGTTGGTTCGGGTTTAAGTATTTTTTGGCAACCTCTCTGATTTCTTCACGGGTAATATTCTTGTAGATTTCCAACTCTTTATTTATAAGACTAGTATCTCCGTAAAAAGTATAATAGTTAGCTAAGGAATTTGCAATACCTTCAACTGTTGCATTTGATGTTACAAAGTTGTTTTTGTAGATATTCTGTAATTTTTCATACTCGCGTTCAGAAATTAGTTCGGTTTGTAACTTTACGATTTCTTCATCCATTTCTCTTGTAATTGTTTCTAATGGAGTATTGTTTAGCGGTAATGCTAAGGTTATGTAGCTTCCATAATCTTCTTGGCTGAAGTTTAGAGCAGCAACTTCCATCGCTATTTTATCTTGGTCTACTAGTTTTTTGTATAAACGTGAACTTTTTCCATCGCTAAGAATGGTTGAAATCATGTCTAATACATATGCATCACGCTCTTTCATTGATGGCGTACGATATGCGTGTACAACCATTGGCAGTTGAATATTTGGATCGTAGAACTTAGCATTTATTTGTTGTGTAATAGGATCTTCTTTTATGTTAGGCTGAACAACTGCAGGTCCGCTAGGAATAGGTCCGAAGTAATCCTTAATCATCTTTTTCACCTGTTTTTTGTCTATATCACCGGCAACTACCAAAACCGCATTATTTGGAATATAAAACTTTTTATTAAAGGCTTGGAACTCTTCTAAAGTAGCCGCATCTAGGTCTTCCATTTCACCGATGGTAGTCCATCTGTAAGGGTGATTTTTGAAAAGATTTTCTTTTACAGCTTTTAGAACATTACCATACGGTTGATTGTCTACGCGAAGGCGTTTTTCTTCTTTTACAACTTCGTTTTGAGTGTCTACCCCAATTTGGTTAATAACTGGGTGCAACATACGTTCGCTTTCCATCCATAATCCAACTTCTACACTATTGGAAGGAAAAATTTCATAATAATAGGTGCGGTCATCGGTAGTGTTTGCGTTATTCGTTCCACCATTTGAGGAAACAATCTCGAACCACTTACCACGATCAATATTTTCAGTTCCTTCGAATAAAAGGTGTTCAAAAAAGTGAGCAAATCCTGAACGTCCTGGAGTTTCATTTTTGGCTCCTACGTGATACATTACGGATGTAATTACCACAGGAGATGTTTTGTCTTCATGAAGAATAACGTGTAGACCATTGTCAAGGTCGTACTCTTCAAATTCTACATGCTGTGACTGAACGCCTGCCAAAACGGCAAGGGCAAATAGAGCGGTAAGAAATGTTTTTTTCATTGTTTAAGTTTACGGGTTATGAACTTCATAAGTTTTAGCGGGTAAAAATACAAAGAAATATGGGGTTTATAACATAGATATTCAATTTAGGCTGTAAGCTTTAAGATATTTTTGTTCTTTAGAACGTTGAAGTCGTAGAAGAATGTAAAACCGTGAAATTTCACTATTTTTTCAAGATTTATCTCCATTAATATTATTTTATTGACATTTGTACTGTATCAGAGTTAATTTCTTATCGAATAAGTCATAATTTAGTCATAAAATTTACCCTTAATTTGCGTTCTACACTGATATTGTCGTAACTTTTGAAACTAAAACCTCAAACTATGTTGAAAATTTATTCCACTTATGGTATCGGTATTGCTATTGTGCTTATTGCCTATTTCCTGATTTTAAAATTAATCGGTCTGCATCACTATCCAGTATTAAGTGTTGTTAATGCGTTATTTTTTGGTGCGGGAATTTATTTCGCGCTAAAAAGCTATCAAAGTAAGGTTTCAGAAGTTAAATATGAAAAAGGTTTCGAGGCTGGACTATTTACTGGTGGAATTGCGTCGATAATTTTTACCGTTTTTATGGCGCTTTATATGTATCAAATTGACGGTGTATTTGCAACGTCTATTATGGAAAGCTGGAATATGGAAACCCAAATGGGTACGGCAATGATTGTTGTTTCCGTTTTTATAATGGGCCTTGTTACAACACTCATTTTAACATTTTCGCTAATGCAACTTTTCAAAAAGTCTTGGAACGCCAAGAATAGAAACAGGAACACTCTGTAAATTAAACAAAAACATTTGTTGTTTAGCTTAAAAAAACTATATTTGCACCCGCTTTTACTTGACGGTAAGAGTATAATGTTTAACTAATTTATAAACGATTCGCTATGTACGCAATTGTAGAGATAGCAGGGCAGCAAATAAAAGTTGCGAAAGACCAAAAGGTTTTTGTTAATCGTTTACCAGTAGAAGAGGGTAAATCAGTGTCTTTTGACAATGTACTTCTTATTGGTGACGGAGACAATATTACCATTGGCGCCCCGGCTATAAACGGCGCTCAAATAGGAGCAAAAGTCGTAAAGCACCTTAAAGGTGACAAAGTTATAGTTTTCAAAAAGAAACGCCGTAAAGGATACCGTGTTAAAAACGGACACCGTCAGGCCCTTTCTGAAATCGTAATTGAAAGCATTGTAGCCTCTGGTGCTACACCTGCTAAAAAAGAAGAGGCTAAAAAGGCACCTGCAAAAAAAGCAGCTCCTAAAAAAGCCGCTAAAGCAGACGATCTTAAAAAGATTGAAGGTGTTGGACCAAAAGCTGCTGAAGCTATGGTGGCTGCTGGATTGGATACTTTTGCTAAAGTTGCAAAAGCAAAACCAGAAGCTATTTCAACAATTCTTTCTGATGCAAGTTCAAATTTGGCTCATTTGGTTACCGATACTTGGCCAAAACAAGCACAATTAGCTGCTGATGGTAAGTGGGACGAGCTAAAGGAATTGCAAGACAGATTAGACGGTGGGATTGAAAAATAATCTTACTGAAGTATAATATTTAAAACCGAAACAAAATGGCTCACAAAAAAGGAGTTGGTAGTTCTAAGAACGGTAGAGAATCAGAATCGAAACGTCTAGGCGTTAAAATTTTTGGTGGACAAGCTGCTGTTGCTGGAAATATCATTGTAAGACAAAGAGGAAATACGCATCACCCAGGTGAAAACGTATACGGTGGAAAAGATCACACATTACACGCTCAAGTGGACGGTGTAGTGAAATTCACTAAAAAGAGGGATAACAAGAGCTACGTTTCAATCGTTCCAAACGCTAAGGCTTAGTAGTACATCTTGTGTAAAATTTGAAAACCTTCACAGCAATGTGGAGGTTTTTTGTTTTTAGGATTGTTATAGCACCGCAACTAAGTAACCATTAATCCGTTTACAATCTAGCGCTTCTTAAAGTCTGTGAATGAAATGCGACTATTTAAAAGTGTCCATCGGGGATTTTCGGGATAATGAGAATAAATAAAATTTTCAGGGCGTGTTAGAATCCAAAAATCGTCTGGAGCTTTACCATTTCCATGACTTATGGCACAAGTTATATCTAGCAATTGCCATTTTCCGTTTAGTTTTACAGCATTCCATGTGTGGTTGGGTTGTTTGTAATTCTTAGGCTGTCCCTCAATCGCTTTTGTAAATCCGTTAATCACCGCTACTGGAATATTTATGCTCTCACACAAATCCCGAAATAAAAAAGCATATCCTCCGCACAGTGCCATTCTCCGATCTAAAACATTTTCAACCACGTTTTCTTCAGAAATATAAATTTTTTTCTGAAGTTTCTTGCTAAAGCGCAATTCCGTGTCGTAACGAATGTTAGCGGCAATCCATCTATAAATGGCATATACCTTTTCAGAGTCTGAATGAGAGTTGACTGTAATTGACTTCGCCAAATTCGCAATAGGATTTGCTTTACTCTTTTTCTTTTTTACAGTCTTAGCTTTCGGGGGAGTATATGTTCCGATTATATTACGAGATTGCCCCCTCATTTCAGCGTAGAAGAATACCGAAATAAGAAGGACAATTAAATATTTTTTTTCTTTGAGAATCACCATTGATTATACTATAATTGATTGTCCGCAACACATCATAATGCTGTGAATTGTGACATTATAACAACTTTTATATGTAGTCTCAAATAGTAAATACTTTTTTTATTCGGCGTTAATCACCGTAATCTGTGGGATATCTTTCGCATTCTCAGATTTTTGGTTCCCGCTGATCTCGCAGATACTCGCAGACTTTTTTACTTGTATGGCAAAAAGCGGATATACAATACTATAACGTATTTTTAATGAAATCAATTTCATCAATACCTGTTATTTCATATTATAATTGCAATTTTCCTGCCAACAAAAAACCCCTGCATCAAATGCAAGGGTTTCAAAATTTTAGACTAACAGTCTGAAATATTAACCTTTCAAACTCGCGCTTAAGTATTCGCGGTTCATTCTGGCAATATTCTCTAATGAAATACCTTTTGGACATTCAATTTCGCAAGCTCCAGTGTTTGTACAGTTTCCAAAACCTTCTTTGTCCATTTGCGCAACCATATTCAAGACACGTTCAGTAGCTTCAACTTTACCTTGTGGTAATAAGGCAAACTGACTTACTTTAGCGGCAGTAAATAACATTGCACTGGCGTTTTTACAAGCTGCTACACAAGCACCGCAACCAATACAAGTTGCTGCGTTAAATGAGTCGTCTGCGTCTTGTTTATTAACTGGAATAGCATTTGCATCAATAGTATTTCCTGAAGTGTTCACAGAAACATAACCGCCTGCCTGCTGAATTCTTTCAAACGAGGATCTATCTACCATTAAATCCTTAATTACAGGAAATGCATTTGCGCGAAATGGTTCAATTGTAATTGTGTCACCATCTTTGAACATTCGCATGTGTAGTTGGCAAGTGGTAACCAATCTATCTGGTCCGTGAGGTTCACCGTTGATTTGAAGTGAACAGGAACCACAAATTCCTTCGCGGCAATCGTGATCAAAAACGACAGGTTCGTCTCCTTTATTGATTAATTCTTCGTTAAGAACGTCGAGCATCTCCAAGAAAGACATGTCACCTTCTATACCATCAATAGGATATGTTTTTAACTCTCCTTTTGCTTTGTTATTTTTCTGTCTCCAGATTTTGAGTGTAAGTTTCATCTTTATAATATATTTGATAAAGCGGAAGATGGAATGCCCCAAATATTCATCTTCGTTTTATTAGAAAATTGTTGTGGGCATTTCATAGTCTATTTATATGATCTCGATTTAACTTCAATATTCTCATACTTCAACTCTTCTTTGTGAAGTATTTCTGTTGCTGGATCTCCAGTGTATTCCCAAGCGGCGACGTACATAAAGTTTTCGTCGTCGCGTAAGGCTTCACCTTCTTCTGTTTGATACTCTTCACGGAAGTGGCCGCCACAGCTTTCGTTTCTGTGTAGTGCATCTTTTGCAAACAGTTCGCCCAATTCAAGGAAATCTGCAACACGCATTGCCTTTTCAAGCTCAGGGTTCATTTCATTCATGTCGCCAGGAACTTTTACGTCTCGCCAAAATTCTTCACGTAAAGCTCTAATTTCTGTCATTGCAGACGCTAAATCTTTTGCATTACGAGCCATTCCGCATTTGTCCCACATAATATGGCCCAATTTTTTATGGAAATGATCTACAGAATGGGTTCCTTTGTTGTTCAATAACTTCTCTAACTGCTCGCGAACCTTGTTTTCGGCTTCTACAAACTCTTTAGAGTCTGTTGGTATTTTTCCAGTCTTAATGTCTTTAGATAAGTAGTCACCAATGGTGTATGGTAACACAAAATATCCATCTGCCAATCCTTGCATTAAAGCCGAAGCACCTAGTCGGTTTGCACCGTGATCGCTAAAGTTGGCTTCACCTGTAACATAACAACCCGGGATTGTTGACTGTAAGTTGTAATCTACCCAAATACCACCCATTGTATAGTGTACAGCTGGGTAAATCATCATGGGGCTTTCGTATGGATTTTCATCTACGATTTTCTCGTACATCTGGAAAAGGTTTCCGTATTTGTTCTCGATAACCTCTTTTCCAAGTTTTGTGATTTCTTCTTTAGATGGATTGTAATTTCCGTGCATTGCCGCTTGCTCTTTTCCATAACGTTCAATGGCGCTGGCAAAGTCTAGGAATACAGCTTGACCTGTTTTATTTACACCAAACCCAGCGTCGCAGCGTTCTTTAGCGGCTCTGGAAGCAACGTCACGAGGTACTAAGTTACCAAATGAAGGGTATCTTCTTTCTAGGTAATAATCGCGTTCTTCTTCAGAAAGATCTTTTGCTTTTTTCTTTCCTTCACGAATAGCTATTGCGTCTTCTTTTTTCTTCGGAACCCAAATTCTTCCATCATTTCGTAACGATTCAGACATTAAAGTTAGCTTACTTTGGTGTTCTCCCGAGACTGGAATACAAGTAGGGTGAATTTGTGTATAACAAGGGTTTGCGAAGTAAGCACCTCTTTTATGGACTTTCCAGGCAGCAGTTGCGTTGCTTCCCATTGCATTTGTAGAAAGGAAAAACACATTGCCATATCCACCCGATGCAATAACCACAGCGTGTGCGGAATGCCTTTCAATTTCACCTGAAACTAAATCGCGAGCAATGATACCTCTTGCTTTTCCATCAACGATTACTAAATCTAGCATTTCGTGACGGTTGTAAGGAATAATTTTTCCTCTATTTATCTGGCGGTTCATTGCTGAATATGCGCCAAGTAATAGTTGTTGTCCTGTTTGGCCTTTCGCATAAAAAGTACGTGAAACTAATACACCACCGAAAGAACGGTTGTCTAACATACCTCCGTACTCACGAGCAAAAGGAACACCTTGTGCTACGCATTGGTCTATAATGTTTGCCGATACTTCGGCAAGGCGATACACGTTTGCTTCACGAGAGCGATAATCGCCACCTTTTACAGTATCGTAAAATAAACGGTAATTTGAGTCACCATCGCCTTGATAGTTTTTTGCTGCGTTAATACCTCCTTGCGCTGCGATTGAGTGTGCGCGACGAGGAGAATCTTGGTAGCAAAATGTTTTTACGTTATAGCCTAATTCCGCAAGAGTTGCCGCGGCACTACCACCTGCAAGACCTGTTCCAACTACAATTACGTCGATGTTACGTTTGTTGGCTGGGTTAACAAGGTTTACATCGTTTTTATGTTTTGTCCACTTATCTGCTAAGGGTCCTTTTGGGATTTTTGAATCTAATATTGACATAGCGTTAAATTTCGTGGTGATTATTGATTAAGGTGTAAATAAATCGCAATAAAAACGAATCCTAAAGGAATGAATATTGCGTAAAACTTCGTGAAACCTTGTAATGCTTTAGAATACTTATTGTTCCAACCCATACTTTGGAAAGACGAAGAAAAGCCGTGCCAAAGGTGAAGCGCTAACAATACAAATGAAAGGCTATACAAAGCTGTTCGTATTGGACTTTCAAATTTTTGAAGCAACTCGGTGTAATAACGTGTTTCGTCGATTGGATGGCTCTCAATGTATTTGTGTACTATTTCTGGAAACCAAAAGTCATAGAAGTGAAGTCCTAAAAATGCTAAAATCACAGCACCACTAATGATCATATTTCGCGAAGCCCAAGTTGAGTTTTCATTGCCTTTAAAAGACTGATATTTTATGCTCCGGGCACCACGGTTTCTTATTTCAAGAACAAAGCCCATTATAAAATGGAAAATAACTCCAAAAATTAAAAGCGGTTGAGCAAGAAATTGAACAAAGAAGTTGTGCCCCATAAAATGAGACAAGCTATTAAAAGTTTCAGGATCAATAACCGAAGTTAAATTAATGATGAAATGTTGCGCCAAGAAAATGACGAGAAACAAGCCCGAAAGAGCCATCGCTACTTTTCGTGCAATTGAAGAGGTTAGTATTGCCATTATTATTTTATTTCGAGAATAGTTGTACAAAAATACACTTCAAACCGCATGTTGCCAAACATTCTTATCTGTTTGAATCTATTTAGAATTAGTTTAAATACCGTAACCTTAGTAAGCTCCAAAACAACCGCTTTAAGCCCTATAAAGTCATTTGTTTTTTGATTAATTTTATCGAATTGATTTTCTTGTCTGATAATTCATTTTAAATTCAACAAAAAATGCTACCAAGCCAAAAGAACCACTGGGAAACTGTTTATGAAACGAAAGCACCTAGCGAAGTTAGCTGGACACAAAATCTACCAAAAACATCATTGGATTTTATCACTTCCTTCAATTTACCAAATAATGCAAGCATTATTGACGTTGGTGGTGGCGATAGTAAGTTGGTCGATTTTTTACTTGATGCTGGATTCACAAACATTTCTGTATTGGATATTTCTTCTAAGGCACTCGAGAGAGCCAAATTGCGTTTAGGAGAAAAGGCCGAATTGGTTGACTGGATAGTTAGCGATATCTCAGATTTTAAACCTCAAAAAAAATTTGATCTCTGGCACGACCGAGCTGCTTTTCACTTTCTTACTTCACCTAAACAGAAAGAGAAGTATCTAGAAATAATTCGAAACAATGTGAATGGGTATTTGGTTTTGGGAACTTTTTCGGAAAATGGGCCAAAAAAATGTAGCGGGCTTGATATTCAACAATATTCTGAAGATTCCTTGTCGCAATTTTTAAAAAATGACTTCGAAAAAATAAAATGCTTTACCGAAGATCATACAACACCCTTTGATACTACACAGAATTTTCTGTTTTGCAGCTTTAAAAGACGATAACAAGAAATTTTACATCTTTAGCAAGTTAAAAATATGCCCGCAACTGTACACTACCTGTGTGTACAGTTTTGGTAGTTTCACTTTTTCTTCCATTATACGATAGATTGGCGTCTAGGTATTTCGTAATTCGTTTTTGTAAAAGCGCCCGCCACGTAAAGTTAGTGCCTGGCTGCAATCCTTCGAGCATTTGGTAGGCAACGGGAGAATACGCACTACCCGAAAATTTGTTGTTGATATAATTAAACTCTCCATTGATTGATACCTTTTCCGCATTGGAATACGCAAATGAAAACCCAAGAGTTTGTTGCTTCAACTTTTCTTGATCTCCAAGTTGATTGTCGTTATTCTTAAAATTGAAAAACACATCAAAACGGGTTTGTCGGTTGAGTAAATATGAAATTTTTGGATTTAACTCATACGATTCTAAAAAGTAGTTCCGGCTCTCAAAGTTTTCAGATAGGCTTTCATTAAATCCTTTAGCTCCTTTGAAGTTGAACAACCATGCTTCCCAGAATTTATGGCTGAAATTTAACTGGTGGCTCTCCAAATTATTCTTTTGTAGACCAATAGTTAGTAAATTGTCGGCGGAAGTAGCTATATAAGTATAACTGGTTGTAAAGTATTGTTTTCCCCGATTAAAGAATAGCGCATTTCTGAAATTCAGCGTCAAGCCAAGTTGATCATCGCCTCCATCCTTAAACGGATTTATATTGAAACCGTCGTTTTTCCGCTTCACTTTTCGATCCAAAATGTAGGAAGTCTGATTGTAAAAATGTGAAAGCAGTTTTCGGAACCCTTCCTTATTCGACCACGCTTGCGGATTTAAGGTCAGGATTTGACTAAACTTATTCTGACGGATTTTCAAAAACACCTGATTTGGTAATAACACGCGAATGTACTCCGCCTGATCTTGAAATTGTGCCACTTCAAACTCTTCTAGCTCCTGAATTCCGTTGTTATTATAGTCTATCCACATATAAATTCCCTGCCCTGGATCGGTTTTTACATAGGTGTATTCCTGTTGCGCAATTACCCCGTTGTTTGATTCTAAAGTCGTATTCCAACGGACTCCCCCATCAAAAAACATTTGATTGTATAAAATTCGGGAATTGAGCGATTTTTCAGTTTCTCTAGACACTAACTCATCCTGAATTGTGGAGTCTATACTTATTGTTCTTCTTGAAAACGGTTCGTATTTTACAGTCCGATAGTTGGCAAAAGCCGATAACTGCGTGTTTTCAGAATTAATTAATCGCGACTTCAAGAAAAAGGTATTGGATGAATTCACCTTTTGTAATTTTTTATTCCGAACACTATCGTTCACCCGAAATTGATATCCTAATTCTACAAATACATTCGTACTGTCCCCAATTCCTGAAAACACTTCATACGAACTAAATTTCTGGCTCGCGATGGAAATACTGTCTCGGGCTACATCCATAATGCGGTTGTCTTCTAGTGCAATCTTTCCTCCAAGCCAAGATTTTTCGAAGGAATAAGAAGATGTATTGTTAAGACGATAAAATTTTGAAGAAATGGAATCTGCTTTACTATTCAGCAAACTTCCATAGGTGATGAATTTGAGTTTTTTAAGTTTTAGTTCTGAAGCTATTAAATGTCGTGAGCCATTAAAGTTTTCAGAAAAATTTAAATTCTGAAACTCATAGCGTCCGCCACCAATTTTGGGATGCGAAACCTCAACTCCAGAAACTATAAAACTTTGGTTTCCCAATGGATTAGTCAAGTTCCAATCTCGGTTGAACTCAACGTTATAGAGCCTTTCAATAGTTCTAAAATCCTTTTGAACATAATCCAAAGCTCCTAATGCTTCTATTTTTAAGGTGTCGGTGGTTGTTAAAACTCGCTGTTTAATAGCCAATCGGCCAGCAAAGCCATCGTTATCATTATTATCTAAATCGCTAAAAAGATTACGATCGTTATTACTTCCTGCAATTTCAAAATCTATTTTTGTTTTTTCAGAAGGATGGTAACTTCCATTCAAACCACCAACTTGAATTTTTTCTGGCGCATTCAACCTGATAACTGGTTCGTAATTTCCTTGCTTAACTCCATTTATTGGCGGTACGTATTCATAAATTCGGTTAATCGCACTTTGGTTACTGATGACATAATTACCGCTATTGTTGCCTAATAAAGTGAAGCGTACGTTAAAAAGTTCATCATCAGGATTGTTTGAATAAGCAAAAACTTCTTGCCCGTTGATAATAATCTTTTTATAGAGAATTTTATTTTCAGAATACACATCGGGAACAGCCGAAGGAGCCATCATGGCATCCTTATCGTCTCCTGCTGCTTTTAGAATGGCTACTTGTTCTTCTGTTAAACTTTGTTGCAAAGGTTGGTTTTTGGCATCACTTTCAGAATATACATAGACGCCCAAATCTAATTTCCCGCTTGAATAATTTCCTCCGCCGTAACCAATAAAACGTGTGTAACTGCGATCTGTAAATTGGTATTCCACAGAAATACGCATATTGGCTGTTATGGGATATGTTGGGTTGAACCTAATCTCGCCCGCATTGTAATCAATTTCATAGTCTTCGTTTTCACCACGTTTCAGTAAAAGTCCGTTGACGTAAACCCGCTCACTTCCCGATACAACCAGGATGTAAAGTTCGCCATTCGGGCCAACGAGTTTGTAAGGGCCTTGGTTTCCTTCTTGCCCCACAAATTCACTCTTTGCAAAAACGCCTTTAACCAAAGCTCCAGAGGCAAAAGCAGAAATTTTTGAACCATCTGCATTATTAAACGTTCCGCTCAACGAAATACCCTGTACTTTTTTAGTGAACCGTCCAAAATAACTTCCTTTATTTTCCAGATCGATATCGCCTGCCCGGATATTCCAAGTGTCGCCAAAAAGTTCAATAAAAATCTGATCAAATTCATTTAAACTCTGCGAATATCCACTTTCCTGTGCGGGAATGTTCGCGTCTTGAATTGAGGCACGAATAGAAACTTTATCGCTCAATTTTCCAGTAATTTGAAGATCCAGTTCACTGTTGACCACCGCATTTTGGTTATTCCCAATAGTGATGCCTCGCGAGATGCTTCCAGAAGTGTTTAAGCCGTCAAACGGAGTGAAGGTATTGACGTTTGTAGATTCTTGAAGCGAATACAACTTGTCCATTCTCCCGGTGTTTTCAACAATGATTTTTGAATCGAGCGTAAAATAATCGCGGGTTAAAAAAGAAGGGTATTGCAAATATTCAATTGTAATTGAGTCCTGTTGTTGCTGTAACTCTTCTGAGAAAATGACAACTCCTTTTTTAAAATCGATACGATAACTAAAAGGGTTGGGGGCGTTTCCATTTTTGTCGAGTATTATGAACCGTTGTGGGTTAATTCCAGAACTGTCTAACACTACAGTATCGCGTACGGCTACTTTTTTCACTCGATAATTTGAAGTCACATCCTGCGCAAACCCAATAGCGGTGAAAAAAAAGAAGAAAACAAGCAGTCGGTACTTCATCAACTATACAACTTAACACTTCCTATTTTATTTTGTGAAAAACTTTTGTGTATTGATTAGTGTGAATAAACACTCTTTTTCCCACCAAAATAGAATTCTTTCAAATGTAAATAAACCAATAAAGAATTAAGGTACAAGTTGTATATAGCGGTTTAGATTTTTAACTTGTCGTCTTTTATTAAATCAATTAAAAAAAGTCGATTTGCAACAGAACGATATAAAAATAATCTCATATAATGTAAATGGAATTCGAGCAGCAATGCGAAAGGGATTTATAGAATGGCTCAAAGCTGCTAACCCAGATATAATTTGTCTTCAGGAAATAAAAGCCAATTTTGAACAGGTTGATATTGAGGAAATTGAAAAAGCAGGATATCCATATCATTATTGGTATAGTGCACAGAAAAAAGGCTACAGTGGCGTTGCAATTCTTTCAAAAATTGAACCTGATCATGTGGAATACGGTACTGGCATCGATTATATGGATTTTGAAGGAAGAAACATTCGAGCAGATTTCGAAAATTTTTCAGTAATGAGTCTGTATATGCCAAGTGGTACGAATATAAATCGGCTTGAGTTCAAGTTTTCCTATATGGACGATTTTCAGGAATATATTGACACGTTGAAAGTAAAAATTCCAAATCTCGTGATTTGTGGTGATTATAACATTTGTCACCAAGCTATTGACATTCACGACCCTATTAGAAATGCTAATGTTTCAGGATTTTTACCTGTAGAAAGAGAATGGTTGGATGGGTTTATGAAAAGCGGCTTTATCGACAGTTTTAGGCATTTCAACAAAGAACCGCATCAATATACGTGGTGGAGCTATCGTGCCAATTCAAGAAACAACAACAAAGGATGGAGAATAGATTACAATCTGGTTTCGGAACCTTTAAAAGATAATTTAAATCGTGCTGTTATTTTGCCAGAGGCTAAACACAGTGACCATTGTCCGCTGTTGGTGGAATTAGCATTTTGATTTTAAATGAAAAAACCCCAAGGGTTTTAAAAACCTCTTATGTTTGATTTCTGAATACGTATCCAAAAATACAATTATTTTAGGCTTTTAAATTTACTGAATAAGAACAGGGAAGGGTTGGCTTTAAAACCTAGACAACATAATCTTGTATGTCCACCCAAAGATAACAACCTTTTCCTGTATTTTTCCAAGAGTCACAACAGTATTGAGAAACCACGGCTATATGCTTGGATTTCGTATCAGCTAAGAGGAAAGACGGTGGGAAAAATCCTTATTCTTTATAACCTAACACAAGAATAATGGTACAACCAAAAGTAGTGAAACAAGTAGTAGGTATTGATATAGGAATGGAAAGTTTCTTTGCCTGTTATCAAGTGAAGGATCAACATGAGCATATTGCCATCAAAGGGACCAAGTCATTTAAAAACAGCCCCAAGGGCATGGAAGAGTTCCTTTCGTGGTGTGAAAAACGTGAAAAGGACGTGGCTCCACAGCCTATTTATGTGATGGAGGCCACGGGTGTATATTATGAGAACCTGGCCTACTTTCTCTATGAGAACGACCAGAAAGTAAGTGTACAGTTGGCGCAAAAGCTAGCTTACTTTGCCAAGAGCAACAATCTGAAAACAAAGACGGACAAGGTCGACTCAAAAATGATTGCTGCTTTTGGGATGGAAAAGACACTGGGTGCATCAGACTTATGGACGCCTCCAAGCAAGGAGTTCAGGGTCATAAGAGACCTATCAAGAGAGCACACCAGTCTCAAGAAAGAGATCACGGCCGCCAAGTCCCAGCTTCACGCAATGGATCACGCACATAAGACCTATAAAAAAGTAATAACACTTAAAAAACAGATGATCTCCTTTTATAAAAAACAGTTGGATATCATCGAGAAAGAACTGAAAAAGCAAATAAAAGCAGATGATCAGCTCTATAAGAAGATCCAAAACATTGAAACGGTAAAGGGACTGGGGTTCATCACGATAATTAAAGTGATATCCGAGGTAAACGGCTTTTTGCTCTTCACCAATATCCGCCAGTTGGTCAGCTACGCGGGGCTGGACGTAGTGGACAAGGAATCCGGGAAGTACAAAGGGAAGGCCAGGATATCAAAAAAAGGTAATGCACGCATCAGATCTGCTCTATATATGCCAGCCGTGGCTGCCGCCACCCATAACATTAATTTGAGAGATTTCTATGAACGCGTAAATGACAACCGTACGGTAAAAAAACATGGAGTCGTAGCGGTAATGCGCAAATTGTTGATCTTGATATATACATTGTGGAAAAAAAATGAACCATATATTGTGGATTATCAGTTAAGATAAACTTCGGGTAACGATGAAGGACGGGCCTTCTTTTTGCCACAAAAAAGGCGGAGTCAAACTCCGCCCAGTAGATAGACTTCGGTACAACGAATTGGACGAAGCCTTCTTTTTGCAAAACAAAGATATTAATTAAATAATTGAAAAATGATTAGGATTTGAACACAGTATCTTTGGGGTTTAGTTTTATATTTAGAGAATATTAATCTAAATCAAACTTGATTCCCTGTGCCAATGGCAACTCGGTAGTATAGTTGATAGTATTTGTTTGTCTTCTCATATAAACTTTCCAAGCATCACTTCCGCTTTCGCGTCCGCCACCTGTTTCTTTTTCACCTCCAAAAGCACCTCCAATTTCAGCGCCAGAAGTACCGATGTTTACGTTTGCAATTCCACAATCAGATCCTTGAACCGAAAGGAAACGTTCAGCTTCACGTAAATTGTTGGTCATAATTGCGGAAGAAAGTCCTTGTACAACTCCGTTTTGAAGTTCAATAGCGTTTTCAACATCTCCACTATACTTCATCATATATAATACAGGAGCAAATGTTTCGTGTTGAACAATTTCATAACTGTTTTCGGCTTCAGCGATTGCTGGCTTAACGTAGCATCCGCTTTCATAACCTTCACCTTCAAGAACACCGCCTTCAACAATAATTTTTCCACCTTCTTCTACAACTTTTTCAAGTGCATTTTGGTAGTTTTTTACTGCGTCTTTATCGATAAGTGGCCCAACGTGATTTTTTTCATCCAACGGGTTTCCAATCTTCAATTGCTTATATGCAACAACAACAGCATCTTTTACTTTGTCGTAAATACTTTCGTGGATTATCAATCTTCTGGTTGAAGTACAACGCTGACCCGCAGTTCCAACAGCACCAAAAACAGCACCGATTACTGTCATTTTAATATCGGCATCTGGAGTTACGATAATTGCATTGTTTCCTCCAAGTTCAAGAAGTGATTTTCCTAATCTTTTTGCAACTGCTTGAGCAACGATTTTCCCCATTCTGATAGATCCTGTAGCAGAAACTAAAGCGGTTCTACCATCATTGGTCATTAGCTCACCTACTTTGTAGTCCCCATTTATTAAACAAGAAATCCCTTCAGGTAAATCGTTATCAGCAAAAACTTTTGCAGCAATATTTTGACAAGCAATTCCGGTTAATGGAGTTTTTTCTGAAGGTTTCCAAACACAAACATCTCCACAAACCCAAGCCAATGCTGTGTTCCAAGCCCAAACAGCCACTGGGAAGTTAAATGCTGAAATAATTCCAACAACTCCAAGTGGGTGATATTGTTCGTACATTCTATGTCCTGGACGCTCACTGTGCATTGTTAATCCGTGTAGTTGACGTGAAAGACCTACTGCAAAATCGCAGATATCGATCATTTCCTGTACTTCGCCTAAACCTTCTTGGTAACTTTTTCCCATTTCGTAAGAAACAAGTTTTCCTAATGGTTCTTTAAGTCTTCTTAATTCCTCTCCAAATTGGCGAACTATTTCACCACGTTGCGGTGCGGGCTTTACTCTCCAGGTTTTAAAAGCTGAAGTAGCCGTTTGCATTACTTTTTCGTAATCTTCTTTTGAAGTAGCAGTTACTTTTCCAATCAATTCGCCATCTACTGGTGAATAGGAAGAAATTTCTTCTCCATTTGAAAACCATTCGCTTCCAGTGGAAGTTCCTAAGTTTGTTTTTTTAACTCCTAATTGTTCCAATGCTTCTTCTATTCCGAAGGAAGTCGTAGTTGCTTGCATAAATATATATTTAAATGAAATTTTTTGTGAATAAAGAAATGGGATATTCCCTCCCTTTAATAATTCTGCAAAGGTACAGAATGAAGGTAAGAATGAAAAATGAATAGGCCGTAACCTTCTTTTACTCTAAAATGAGTAAGAAACATAGCTTCCTCCCCTTGTCAAGAGGGGTCAGGGAAGGATTAGTCTACTGTAAAACGTGGGTCGGTTTCCATTATTGTTCCACATGTATCGCACGTGCGTAGTTCTTTACTGTTATAGAAATGTTTAAAATGTTTCAGAAAGTCTTTTTCTATATCACTAAGTGGAAAATAAACTTCATATAGTTTATTGTTGCAATTGTCGCAAAACCATAAAAGGCCGTCCTTTCCGTCAAGGTCTGTTCGCTTTCTTTCAATAACCAAACCAATTGAGCCTTCACTTCTTCCTGGAGAATGTGGCACTTTTCCAGGATGTAAGTACATATCGCCTGGCCCTAATTCCATCACCTTTTTTTCTCCATTTTCTTGAATTGCAACTTGAATATTTCCTTCCAGCTGATAAAAAAGCTCTTCGGTTTCGTTGTAATGGTAATCCTTTCGAGCATTCGGACCAGCGACAATCATCACGATATAATCGCCAGAATCTACATATAGGTTTTTATTGCCTACGGGTGGCTTTAGTTTATCTCGGTTTTCTTCGATCCACTTATTTAGGTTGAAAGGTTTTTTGATTGCCATTGTTTGTATATTTATCAGATTAGTAAAAATACGGGAAAATGATTAAAATGAAAAACGAATGGCTATGATAAAAATTGCAACATACATTTTTGCAATCCTTCTGCTCTTTGGATGTAAAAACGACAAAGCCTCTACTTCTGAAATCACTAATACTTCTGAAAAGTCCCTTAAAAGTGAAGAAAACTTCGGAATTGTAATTCACGGTGGTGCAGGGACTATTCTAAAAGAAAATATGAGTGACTCACTTGAAGCTGCTTATAAGGCAAAGCTAAAAGAAGCCATTTCCGTCGGTCACGAAATCTTAAAAAATGGTGGAACTTCTTTGGAAGCCGTTACACATACAATTAATGTATTGGAAGATTCTCCACTTTTTAACGCAGGAAAAGGAGCTGTTTTTACACACGAAGAAAGAAATGAGCTCGATGCTTCCATTATGGATGGAGCAACGCTGAATGCAGGTGCAGTTGCAGGTGTTAAGCGCATTAAAAACCCAATAGATTTAGCCAGGGACGTAATGCAAAAAAGTGAACACGTAATGCTTTATGGTGAAGGTGCGGAAGAATTTGCAAGAAGACTAGGTTACAAAATGATGGATACTTCGTATTTCTATACTCGTGATAGATATGAGTCATTAAAGAGAGTTCTGAGGAAGGAGCAAAGTAAAAATGAAAAATCAATCTCTTTTGAAGATTCATTTATAAAAGACTCAAAGTTCGGAACAGTTGGTTGCGCCGCTCTCGATAAACACGGAAATCTCGCCGCTGGAACCTCAACTGGCGGAATGACAAATAAGCGATGGAATAGAATTGGTGATGCGCCAATTATTGGAGCGGGAACTTATGCAAACAACGCAACTGCCGCGGTTTCATCAACTGGTTGGGGTGAGTTTTTTATCCGTTCCGTGGTGGCTTATGACATTTCTGCTTTGATGGAATATAAAGGAATGACGCTACAAGATGCTGCAAGGGAAGTTATTCAGAAAAAAGTTCCAGCACTAGGTGGCGATGGCGGCATTGTGGCTATTGATAAGGACGGAAACGTGGCAATGGAATTTAATACTGCGGGAATGTATCGAGCTTCAATGAATTCGGAAGGAGAATTAGTGGTTGGGATTTATAAAGAGGATGAGTAGAGTTGGGCTAAAGCCCACTCAGTTTGCAGGTTTTCTTGGCCCCCAGCTAAAGCAGGGAGTTATTCGATGGCAGACTTAATCAATCGCCGTTAGTTCTACGAATAATCTCGCGGCTTTAGCCCGGGGTCACTGAAGCTCAGCCTTTCAATGGGCTTTAGCCTAAATCATTATTTTCTTCTAAATATTTAATTCACAATTTCTTCCAATTCACTTTATTGACTATCTATGTCCCCAGTTAATGCGGGGGTTATTCGATGACAGACTAAATCAATTGCCGTTAGCTCTACCAATAACCCCGTGGCTTTAGCTCGAGGTGACCAAAGTACAACTCTTCAATAGGGCTTTAGCCTAAATCATTATTTTCTTCTAAATATTTAATTCACAGTTGCTTCTAAGTCACTTTATAGGCCTTCTATGTCCCCAGTTAATACGCGGGTTATTCGATGATAGACTTAATCAATCGCCATTAGTTCTACGAATAATCTCGTGGCTTTAGCCCGGGGTCACTAAAGTTCAACCCTTCAATAGGGCTTTAGCCTAAATCATTAGTTTCTTCTAAATATTTAATTCACGATTGCTTCCAATTCACTTTATTGACTATCTATGTCCCCAGTTAATGCGGGGGTTATTCTCTGTTAGAAGTAATCAATCGTCGTAAGTTGTACAAATAACCCCGTGGCTTTAGCCCGGGGTGACTAAAGTCCAACGCTTCAATAGGGCTTTAGCCTAAATCACCCATCGCATATAACCTTATAAAGAGAAATTGGTTAAAAGTTGAATTTCACCTATATTTATTGGGAATCTAATCTCATTGTATTATGTCATACGTCAAAATCTATATCCATCTAGTTTGGAATACAAAAAATCGACATCCATATCTTTCCGCCTTGGAGGTTCGGCAAAAAGTATGGCAACATATCCGTCGGAATGCAAAGGAAAAAGAAATCTTCATCGATAGGATAAATGGACATAAAGAACATTGTCATTGCCTTTTCTCCCTTGGAAAAAATCAAACAATCCAACAAATCGCACAATTGCTCAAAGGCGAATCCTCCCATTGGATTAATAAAGAAAATATTCTGGGTAATGAAAGATTAAAATTCAAATGGCAAGAGGAGTATTTCGCGGTTTCCGTTTCGGAGTCGGTGGTTGGGAAAGTTCGAAAGTATATTGAAAATCAGGAAACTCATCATCAAAAGAAGACATATCAGCAGGAATATAATGAGTTTATTAAAAGGTTTGGGTTTGAAAGATTAGAAGGTTAAAGGTTGGGCTAAAGCCCATTTCATTCTACTGCATTCTAACCCTCAGCTGAAGCTGGGGGTTATTCGATGACAGAATTGTTAATCATAGGTAATTCTACGAATAACCCCTCGGCTTCAGCCAGGGGTATAAAAGTATACTCAGCCATCTAGGGCTTTAGCTTAACCTTTATTTTAGTTTGCAATTTTCGGAACACAAATTGCAAGGCATCCATTTTTCCTTTACTTTTAAATCTTCCTAAACTCGCCCGTAATGAAAATTTTTCATCGCCTTTTAATTCTCTCTTTGGTTCTTCTGATTTTTTCCTGTAAAGACAAAGACAAACATTCCGAAACCGATAATCTCTTTAAATTCAAAGAGTATATTTCCTATAATACTTTCGGAAATAAATCTATAACCACAGATATTAAAGTAGGGTTGGCGCGACCGCTAGAGCAGTTTGAAATGTCTCAAGAACTTTCTGTAAACGAATATTTACAAATCTCTCCCAAGGTTGACGGTAAACTTGTAATCGAAAACGGCAACACTTTAATTTTTGTGCCATCCAAAAACTTAAAACCCGATACTGAATATTCGGTTACGGTAAAACTGAACAAGCTATACGACGACATTTCAAAGGAATACAAAACCTATACTTTCAGTTTTAGAACTATTAAGCCAAATTTTAAGGTAAACCTGGTTAAGCTTCAATCGTATAGCAAGGAATGGCAGTATTTAGAAGCGTCTGTAGAAGCCTCAGACTTTATTTCCATAGACAAAGCAAAACAACTTGTTTCTGCTTCCCAAAACGGACAGAATTTAAAACTGAAATGGCCTGCGGAAATAGCTGATGGTCAATATTTCAGTTTTAAGATTGATAGTATTTCCCGTAAAATGGAGGATTCTGAGATTCTAATTAAGTGGGACGGCAAAGCAATCGGTGCAGAAAATCGAGGAGAAAACACTTTTAAAATCCCAGGACAGAATAATTTCACAATTTTGAATGTCAGTAGTACGTTGGCGCCTCAAGCTTTGCTAAGTATCAATTTTTCTGATCCGTTAATGGTAAATCAGGATTTTTCAGGATTGGTCAATATTGAAAACTCACAAAATTTAAGATATGAAGTAGATGGAAATGTTTTAAATGTTTATCCACCAAATCGAGTTATAGGCAATGTAAAAGTTACTGTTTTCAATGGAATAAAAAATACCGAAGGATATAAATTGAAAAAGGATTTTTCAGAATTAGTTTCTTTTGAGCAATTAAAACCCGCCATTCGGATGATTTCAAATGGGGTGATTCTACCAAATTCTTCTGCTACGCCCATTTATTTTGAAGCCGTTAATCTTTCCAAAGTGGATGTTCGTGTTATTAAGATTTATGAGAATAACGTACTTCAATTTCTTCAAAGTTACAATCTGAACGACAACGACACTTATGATATCCGTCGTGTGGGTCGAAGGATCGCCAAAAAAACAATTGATTTAAAATCTGATGGCTTAGGAGATAATGGAAGCTGGAAGGCTTATGCCATTAATCTTTCCGAATATTTTAAATCCGATCCAGGCGCTATTTATCAATTAGAGCTCAGCTTCAAAAAGGATTATACTACTTATGATTGCGATGAACCTATTTCCGAAGAAAAAAACATTGATGGAAGCGAAGATGAATACTACGATGAAGATCCTTATTACGCAGTAGATTCTTCCGAAGATGAAGAAATCCGTGAACAACGTTATTGGGACAACGAAATTTATCGCTGGAGAAACTACACTTATAATTGGGAACAGCAAGACAATCCCTGTCATCCTGCCTATTATAATGACGAACGAGTTGTAACCGCTAATATTCTAGGTTCAGATTTGGGATTGATCGTTAAGAAAGGAAACAACCGTGCCTACCAATTTTTTGCTACAAATCTAATCTCCGCAAAACCTGAAAGCGGTGTAAAAATCAAACTTTTCAATTATCAAAAGCAACTTATTGAAACCGTAACCACAAACAGCGATGGAAGTGTACTTTATGATAGTAGTAAAAACGTCGCCTTCGCCGTAGCCCAAAAAGGAAATAATTTCGCTTATGTGAAATTGGAAGACGGCAACGCTTTGTCAATGAGCAATTTTGATGTTTCTGGGAAAGAACTTCAAAGAGGGTTAAAGGGTTTCACTTATACCGAACGTGGAGTTTATCGTCCTGGCGACAGCATCCACCTTACATTTGTCTTGAACGACAATGCCAATCCACTTCCAAAAAATCATCCCGTAACACTCTCAGTAACGGATGCACGAGGAAAACTTGTTCAACGTACGGTTTTAAATAATACAACCAAAAGTTCCTCTCCTTCTTCAAGGGGAGGTGCCGAAGGCGGAGGGGTTTCGGACAACTTCTACTATTTCCCAATAAAAACCGACGAATCGGCCCCCACGGGAAATTGGAACGCAACCATAACTGTTGGTGGTGCCCAATTTAGCCATACCTTAAAAGTGGCTACAATAAAACCCAACCGATTAAAAATCAAACTCGATTTTGAGGATGAAATCCTCGATGCTACCAAGCCAGTTAAGGGAACGGCAAGTGCATTGTGGCTTCACGGTTCGCCAGCGAGAGATCTTAATATTGATATGACTGCTACACTTCGGGCCAGTAATTCTTCATTTCCGAAATATCCTAAATTCAATTTTACAGATCCAATAAGAACATTTGATGAAGTGGAAATTCCTGTTTTGGACACCAAACTTTCTTCTGAAGGAAGTGTCGCTTTTAGTAAGAATCTGGAAGTAGGTAAGAACACACCGGGAATGCTAAAAGCCACTTTCTTGACGAAGGTATATGAGGGCGGCGGCGATTTTTCCATAGACGTTTTCACCAAGGAATTGGCGCCA
The DNA here is from genome assembly GCF_900106795.1 of Aequorivita viscosa. Lineage (GTDB taxonomy): Bacteria > Bacteroidota > Bacteroidia > Flavobacteriales > Flavobacteriaceae > Aequorivita > Aequorivita viscosa. The sequence goes on from NZ_FNNS01000014.1 coordinate 56,697, forward strand.
TTTTCCTATTTCGTAGGATTGAAATCGCCTGAAGCTCGTGAATACGGGTCGTACTATACAGATGAAAACACTTCTTTTGATGTTGTAACCGTTGATGCGCAAGGAAATCCAGCAGGCAATCGCGAACTGGAAGTAAAGATTTTTCAGATTGAATGGCGCTGGTGGTGGAATCGCGGCGCCGATAATCTATCGAGTTATGAAAATTCCACTGTGCACCGTCCCGTTCAAGGTTTTACTGTAAAAACCGATGGCAGCGGAAAAGGAAAGTTCAACGTAAATATTCCCGATGAGGAAGGAGGCAGATATTTAATAAGGGTAATCGACAAACAATCCGGACACGCCACAGGAAGAGTTGCTTATTTCTATAAAAACTGGTGGCAACGTCCGAGCGATGGCGATGCTGAAAGTGCTAAAATGCTGGTGTTTTCATCAGATAAGGAAAAATATACAGTAGGCGAAAAAGCTTCCATTACGTTCCCTTCCGGAAGTGAAGGCAGAGCTTTGGTGAGTGTTGAAAACGGTACCGAAGTTTTGGAAACGCAGTGGATTGAAACCAAAAAAGGTGAAACTCAGGCTACCATTAAAATCAACAAGGAAATGGCACCGAATATTTATGTGAACATTTCCTTACTCCAACCCCACAGCCAAACCAAAAATGATTTGCCGATGCGGCTTTACGGGGTGATTCCCCTCTCGGTAGAAGATCCTTCCACCATTCTTCATCCAAAGATTACGATGCCTGAAGTATTAAAACCCGAGGAAAATTTCACCGTAAAAGTTTCAGAGGAGAATAAAAAGCCAATGACCTACACCATTGCAGTGGTGGATGATGGTTTGTTGGATTTAACCCGCTTTAAAACCCCCGATATTCACGAAGCTTTTTACAGTCGCGAGGCACTCGGGGTTAAGACCTTTGATATGTTTGATTATGTAATTGGCGCCTATTCCGGCAGTGTGGATAATATTTACGCAATCGGGGGTGGCGATGAAGCTTTGGGGGCTAAAAACCGAAAGGCTGACCGATTTAAACCTGTGGTGAAATATCTCGGTCCGTTTGAACTCGCGGCTGGGAAAACGACAACCCATCAAATAATGATGCCTAATTATGTAGGTTCTGTACGAACAATGGTCATTGCGGGCGATAACTCAAAAGGCGCTTATGGCAATGCAGAAAAAACAACACCCGTTCGCAAACCATTGATGGTGTTGGCTTCGCTTCCGCGGAAATTATCTCCAGGCGAAACTGTTACCCTTCCTGTCACTGTTTTCGCAATGGAAAATAAAGTGAAAAATGTTTCCATCACTGTAAAAACAGGAGATGCCCTAAAACCTATAAATGGAACTTCAAAAACTGTTTCGTTTAGTTCTCCAGGAGAACAGATTGTTAATTTCGAATTCCAAGTTTTACCAACCCAGGAATTTCAAACAATTGAGGTTTTGGCTTCCGGAAATGGTGAAAGTGCTTCTTATAAAGTTGAAATCGACGTAGAAAACCCCAACCCGATTTCGCAGAAATCCACAAATTATACTCTAGAAGCCAACTCTTCCCAAACCATCGATTTTGAAACTTTCGGTGTGCCGGGCAGCAATTCCGCTACATTAGAGTTTTCCACTTTACCTCCAATGGATTTTAGCAGACGGATGGAATTCTTGATCCATTATCCCTATGGCTGTTTGGAGCAGACCACTTCGGCAGCTTTTCCACAGTTGTATTTGGCAGATGTTTTTGATATCACCTTCGACAAAAAGCAGCAAATGGAGAAAAACGTAAAAGCGGCAATCGAAAGAATGGGAAGATTCCAAACCACCAATGGCGGACTTGCTTATTGGCCAGGCGAACGAGAAGCGGATGAATGGACGACCAATTACGCGGGTCATTTTATGCTGGAGGCCCAACAAAAAGGATATGCTTTGCCAATTAGTTTTATGAGCAATTGGTTGCTTTATCAGCAAAACACGGCGCGACAATGGCGAAATTCTTATGCGGTTTACAATTCTAGTTTGGTACAGGCTTATAGGCTTTACACTTTAGCCTTGGCCGGAAAACCAGAACTGGCCGCGATGAACCGACTTCGCGAGAGCAAGGAACTCAGCAATGATGCCAAATGGAGATTGGCAGCGGCTTACGCCTTGGCGGGCAAGAAAAACGTTGCGGAACAGATTGCACAAACGGCAAATATCAATTTCGTTCCACAGAAATATGACTATTACACTTACGGCTCCCCTTTTAGAAATAAAGCAATGGCCTTGGAAACTATGGTGCTTTTAGGGGATTCCAAACAGCGAGATTTAGCATTATCACTAGCCAAGGATTTATCATCAAAACGTTGGTACAGCACCCAAGAAACTGCTTATGCATTGATGTCTCTAGCAAAAATGGTTGAAAAGAGCGGAGGGAAAGAAATGGAGCTCACCTTCACCAAAAATGGAAAAACCAAAGAGGTCAAAACCGATCGTGCCATTGCACAACGCGATCTTTCCTTTGTAATGGGCGGAAATTCCGTTACCGTTACCAATAAAAAAGGGAATTTAGTTTACGTTACGCTTTCACAAAGAGGTAAACTTCCTTTAGGAGATGAACTGGCCGAACAGCGAAACCTTTCTATTAAATCGCAGTATTTGGATGGGACTGGAAAAGCTTTGGACGTTTCCAATCTACGTCAGGGAACAGAAATAATTGCAAAAGTCAGCATCACCAATACTTCCAATAGCAGCATAAATAATGTAGCGTTAGCGAAAATTTTTCCAAGTGGTTGGGAAATTGTAAACACCAGTTTTACGGAATTCGGCGGCGGTGCGACAGGAAAAGCTAGGTATACCGATATCCGCGATGACAGGGTAAATTTCTTCTTCGATTTGGATATAAATGAAACGCGGACTTTTACGGTTAAATTGAATGCATCTTATCTAGGTACTTATTATTTGCCGGGAACCCAGGTTGAAGGGATGTATGATAATAATTATTATGCACGGAATAAGGGAATGTGGGTGAAGGTCCAGTTATGAGTATTTCAAGTTATGAGTTTGAGCAATTAAGGGCAGAAAAAAGGATTTTAAAATTTGCAAGGTTTTCCAAATGGGAAATCTTTGAACGAAATTCCTGCAAGGTGTTCCCCGCTTTTTCTGCGGGGCTCCTTGTAGGTCTTATTCCAATATTTATTCGTGCAAGTTCGTGACATTAGTGGTTACTCCAGAAAATGAAAAAGATTATTCCCTTCCTCAAAACCCACAAAATAAAACTCGGCATTGCGTTGATTGTATTTTTATTTTGGCTTTTCTGTCTCCCTTCGCCATTATTCAATGTTCCCACCGCAACCGTTGCAGAAAGCAGCAACGGACAAATGCTGGGTGCACGGATTGCGGATGATGGGCAATGGCGGTTTCCGCAAATGGATTCGGTGCCCGAACGCTTTGAAAAATGTGTGCTCTACTTTGAGGACGAGCATTTTTATTGGCATCCTGGGTTTAATCCAGTTTCAATTTCAAAAGCGCTTTGGAATAATCTCACCACAGATTCCCGCCGTGGAGGAAGTACAATTACCCAACAAGTTATTCGCCTTTCCCGACAAAATAAAGGTCGAACGTATTTTGAAAAACTAATCGAAATCTTTCAAGCTACCCGTTTGGAGGCGGGCTATAGCAAAAAGTCAATTTTGAATTTATATTCGTCCTACGCACCTTTTGGTGGAAATGTGGTAGGGTTGGAAACTGCCTCTTGGCGGTATTTTGGAATTCCCACCAGTGAATTGAGCTGGGGGCAATCTGCAGCGCTAGCTGTCCTTCCCAATGCGCCTTCTTTGATATTTCCAGGAAAAAACGAAACTATTCTAAAACAAAAAAGAGATGCGCTTTTATTGAAACTTTTTCAGAAGAATGTCATTGATGAAACTACTTTCGAACTCGCTTTGGAAGAAAATCTACCGGGAAAACCGCATGGGTTACCTGAATTCGCCCCTCATTTAACCGAAAAAATTCGAAAGGAACACCACGGCCAACGGATTAAGACAACGATTGATTTTTCACTTCAAAATAAAGTGAATTATATTGTAAAAGAGCATCATTACATATTGGCTCAAAATCAGATACACAATCTCGCAGTTTTGGTGATGGACGTGAATACACGAGTGATTCTGGCTTATGTAGGCAATTCTCCAACTACCGCCGACCATCATAATTTTGTGGATATCATTGAAAAACCCAGGAATACCGGGAGTATTTTAAAACCTTTCCTCTTTGCGTCGATGCTTGATGCGGGAGAAATCCTTCCAAATGTTTTAGTTGTGGATATTCCAACTTCGGTGAATGGATATTCCCCAGAAAACTTCGACAAGAAATATAATGGCGCCGTACCCGCAAGTGTGGCATTGTCACGGTCATTAAATATTCCAGCCGTTAGGATGCTTCGCGAATTTGGATTTCAACGATTTTACAATATTCTGAAAAAGACCAATCAAAAAGCGATTGACAAACCTGCCGATTATTACGGGCTCGCGATGATCCTGGGTGGCGGAGAAAGCAGTTTGTGGGATATCACCAAAGCGTATGCGGGAATGGCTTCAACCCTTAATTTTTTCAATACTTCTTCAAGTGAATACAGGGAAAACGAATTTGTGGAACCTGTTTATGTGAAAAATCACGCTGACATTCCCTTTGGAAAAGTTCAGCAAAAACCTTCGGTTTGGAATGCGGGTGCTATTTATGAAACCTTTGATGCAATGCAGAAAGTGAATCGGCCAAATGGAGAAGAAAACTGGGAATTCTTTACCAGTAGCCAACCCATTGCCTGGAAAACAGGAACAAGTCACGGATTTAAAGATTCTTGGGCCGTTGGGGTTACTCCAAAATATGCAATTGGCGTATGGGCAGGAAATGCATCAGGGGAAGGGCGACCGGGATTGACAGGGATTCAAGCAGCTTCCCCGATATTATTTGATATTTTGAATATTTTACCTAAAAGTGGTTGGTTCGGAATTCCTTATGATGAACTGGCTGAAGTTGAAATCTGCGCTAAAAGTGGCCATTTGGCTGGATTATTTTGTGAGGAAACAAAAAAAGAATGGATTCCTATAAATGGAACTCGGACAGACGCCTGCCCGTATCATCAAACGATTTTCTTGAATGCTTCGGAAAATTATCGCGTCAATTCTTCCTGTTATCCGCTTTCAGAAATGGTTCAAAAGAATTGGTTTGTCTTACCTCCTGTCATAGAATATTATTACGCCGCGCTTCATCCAGAATATAAATCCCTTCCTTCTTTTGCTCCAGATTGTTTGCGCGAAGGAGAAAACCTGATGGCTTTTATGTATCCGAAGCGGAATGAAGCGGTACTTCTTCCGAAGAATTTCGATGAAAATATAAACGATGTCATTTTTAAAATCGCTCATCGTTTTCCAGAAACTACAGTTTATTGGTATTTGGATTCGCAATATATCGGCAGCACCCAAACCTTTCACGAGTTGGCGGTTTCTCCAAAACCTGGAAGCTATATTTTAACGGTAGTGGATAGTGATGGGAATACGTTAAAAGAAAGAATTGAGATTGGACAAATTGAATAAAAAGACAAACGGCAATAGAACATAACTCCTTCACTCGGGTGCGCCCGAAATCATGAACTTTATCTAACTTGACTTACGCCTAGTTAATTTGCGCATTAAAAAAAGATAGATTTTTAACAAAGTGTTTATATGGAAGGAATTTGGCTAAAGCCGGATCTGCATTCAGCATTTTACCCACGGGCTAAAGCACCGTGGTTATTCAAGATTGTATTTAAATAACCCAGTGCTTTAGCTCGGGGAAATTCAATGAAAATTCAAACGGCAATAGAGCGTAACTCCTTCACTCGGGTGCGCCCGAAATCATGAACTTTATCTAACTTGACTTACGCCTAGTTAATTTGCGCATTTAAAAAAGATAGATTTTTAACAAAGTGTTTATATGGAAGGAATTTGGCTAAAGCCGGATCTGCATTCAGCATTTTACCCACGGGCTAAAGCACCGTGGTTATTCAAGGTTGTTCTTTAAATAACCCAGTGCTTTAGCTCGTGGAACTAACAAAAATGGACATCGGCTTTAGCCAAATTCCCTTCAAACCTTTCCGCAGCAATCAGCTTTATTAAAAAAGAGGCTATCCCGTAACGGAAAAACCTCTTTTTTATAGTTTGTAATCTTGAGGACTCATCAATTTCTTAGGAAAAATCATTCCTAAAAACTACGCTGTTTTATGTCCTAAGTCCTACCGTCCTAGGTTCTTTTTATTGTTTCACAAAACGAACCGTAGTCGATTGTGAATTCGAATTCAACTTCACCAAATAAGTGCCTGAAGCTAAATTTGAAACATCAACTTGCCCTACTTTATGAATTTCCGAAGAAATTACTTTCTTGCCCAACATATCATAAATTTCCAATTGGTATTTAGATGAAGCATCGTTCATTTCAATTGTCAATTGCTCGCGAACAGGGTTTGGATAAAGACGGAAGTCAGCATTTTTGAAATCATCAGTTCCCACCGTATCTTCATTTAGGAAACGCGCAATCTCAAATTCAGAGCCACCGCCACCGTATGAATATCCTGCCAATATAATCTTGTCATCGGCCTGAAGCGCAATTGCATACCCGTAATCTTCACGACCCATATTATCAAAACTCACCATGCCGTCGCCATTAAATGTTGAATCTAGGTTTCCATCGGTGTCAAATCTCACCATAGCCATATCAATTATGCCGTGAAATATAGTATAACCCATCAAAATAGGCTTGTCGTCTGCCTGCAATACCAAGTCGTTGGCATAGTTTGCACCATCAACCAATCGAGCTGTAGCGACTCCAGAAGTTCCATAAGAAGCATCAAGGCTTCCATCGGTATTCAGTCTTGCAACAAATAAATCGTGTCTCTGGTCAAGATTGGCAATCCATTTATGCCCACCGATCAATATTTTTCCATCGCTTTGTATTGCGATACCTTCACCAAAGTCGTTCCAGTCGCCTACATTAAAAATCACTTTGCCATCTGTTCCAAACGAATTGTCTGTTGAACCATCTGCATTAAGTCTTGCAGCGGCAACATGAAAGCGATTTTCGCTACCATTCAACGCAAATCCAGAGATTACAATCTTTCCATCATCTTGAAGGGCAAGATCGTCTGCGTAACTAGTAGCGCCGTCGTAAGTAAGAACCGCCCAGCCATTCACGCCAAAAGTGGTGTCCATACTACCATCAGTAGTGATTTTTGCCACGGCTAAATTATCATCTCTATAACCGACCATTAAAATTTTTCCATCATCCAAAAGAGCCATAGCTTCAGAGGCTTCGGCTTCTGGTGTTTCAATGCGAAAAATACCGTTTGTGCCAAAGGTGTTGTCAAAGCTACCATCTTCATTAAGGCGAACTATGGCAAAATCGCCCGAAACGTTGTCCCAAGTACGTCCTCCCAAAAGAATTTTGCCATCAGGCTGTTGTGCCATATCCATAACATATGATTTTACAGAGCCAACAGGAAAACGCAATGTCCCTTCCGTTCCGAAAGAAGTGTCCAAAGTTCCATCTTCATTATATCTGGCAACAGCCATTTGATAGGATGATGGAGTACCAGCGGTTCCTGCCACTAAAATTTTTCCATCGGCCTGAACAATTGTGGATTCTGCCATATTGTAATTTGAATGAACAGCAGTGGTAACCACGCCATCAGTACCAAACGTTGAGTCCAAAACTCCCGATTGGGCAAAGGTTAGTAAAGGGGATGCAAAGAGTAATAATAGAAAATAGGTTTGTTTCATCATAATGTGTTTTTTAAATGTTTGATGCGAAGGTATTAAGTTCTTGTTTCGTTCTTGGTAAAATGCGTAGATATACGTGTTTCAATAATAAATATATTAATCACTGTTAATTTGAAACATAACAATCTGACTTTCAGCTAATTAAAAATTAACAAAATTTTATCACCTGTTCAGTTCGGTTTTTTGCGAACCAAAGCTATATTTGCACTCTTAAAATTTCATTGCTTTGAATAAAAAGGATAAACTAATAGAAAAAATGGGTGTGCACTTAGAGCATAAGGAGCAATTGGCTCCTTTGGCTGCTCGTATTCTGTCTAGTCTAATTCTAAAGGGAAAAAAAGGGGAGACTTTTGAAAACTTGGTTTCTGAGCTTCAAGCTAGTAAAAGCACAATTTTCACTCATCTTACAACCTTACAAGCATCACATAGAATTACATATTACACCAAGACTGGCGACCGTAAAAAATACTTTATTTTAAGTCCGAATGCGTGGATACAATCTATGGATGAAATGATAAATAATTGGAATGATGAACGAGATATTCATCTAGAAATCATAAATTACAAAGCCGAAACCAATAAAAACTTTCCTGAAGATTCTGATGAAAGGTTTGATTTGGGCTTCCATCATGAGTATCTAAGTTACTTAAATCAAGCTACAAGCCTGATGGAAAACCTGAGACAGAAACTAATTGAAAACCATAAAAACGACTAATTACATATTCATATGAAAAAAATACAATTCACCTATTTGCTTTCCGGTTTGGTGTGCATTAGCCTATTATTTGTAAGTTGTGGCGATGATAAAAGTCAAGCACAGAGAGGGCCGCAGGCATTGCCTTTTCCTGTTATTACCATACCTTCACAAACAGTAACCGCCTACACAACCTATCCAACTAGTTTGGAAGGTATAATAAATAGTGAAGTTCGTGCAAAGGCTTCTGGTTTTATTACTGATGTATTGGTAGACGCGGGTCAAAAAGTTAAAAAAGGACAAACCTTATTTAGATTAGAGACGCAAACTTTGAGTCAGGATGCGGCGGCTGCTCAAGCAAATGTAAATGCCGCTCAGGTTGAGGTTAACAAATTAAAACCACTAGTTGAAAAGAATATTATTAGCAGTGTTCAATTAGAAACCGCAAAGGCTAAACTAGCGCAAGCACAAAGTAGTTATAACGCTATTGCCGCAAATATTGGGTATGCAACAATTAAAAGTCCTGTTGACGGATTTGTAGGTGCAATTAACTTTAGAGAAGGAACATTGATAAGTCCTACTTCACCATTACCGCTCACTACCGTTGCCGATATAGACAAAATTTACGCTTTCTTTTCGCTAAATGAGAAAGACTTTCTCGATTTTATAAGTAACGCCAAAGGTGAAACTATGGATGAGAAAATTAAAAACATGCCTAAAGTTCGTTTGGTCCTAGCCAATGGAAGTCTTTTTGAGCAAGAGGGGACAATTGAAACAATTAATTCGCAAGTGAATCCATCTACAGGAACAGTTTCATTTAGAGCGATTTTTGATAATCCAGGACATATACTTTCAAGTGGTTATAGCGGGACAATTCAAATCCCGAAATTATATACTGATGCTACTGTTGTTCCAGCAATGTCAACTTTTGAAAGACAGGGTCTTACGTATGTTTATAAGGTGCAAGGAGATACTTTGGCTACATCAAGTTCTATAAATATTCTTGATCGTGTTGATAATATAATAATAGTAAAAGACGGAATTGCTCCGGGCGATAAAATTGTTGCAAAAGGAGTAGGGAAGTTAAGAGATCAGTCTCCTATTATTGCGCAACCAACAGAATTCGACAGCATTGCAAAAGGATTACAAAAAGTATTCAAATAAGAAGAAATTATGATCAAAAAGTTCATCGAACGACCCGTATTATCGAGCGTTGTTTCCATCATCATATTAATACTGGGAGTGCTTGGAATTGCAACACTGCCCACTACACAATATCCCGAAATTGCGCCACCAACAGTTCAGGTTTCTGCCAATTATCCAGGTGCAAATGCCGCTACAGTTCTTGAAAGTGTAATTGTACCTATTGAAGAGCAAATTAATGGAGTAGAGGGAATGACTTATATTACTTCTACAGCCAGTAACAACGGTAGTGCGAGTATTACCGTGTTTTTTGACCAAACCGTAGACCCAGATATTGCTGCTGTAAACGTTCAAAACCGTGTTGCACGGGCTAGTGCATTGTTGCCTTCAGAGGTTACACAATCGGGAGTAATTACTCAAAAGCAACAAACTAGTGCATTGATGTTCTTAACTATGTATTCAGAAAATGAAGACTACGACGGAACATACATTCAGAATTATTTGAACATAAACGTTCTTCCCGAATTAAAAAGGATTGACGGCGTTGGAGGTGTTAACGTTTTTGGAGGTAAGGACTACGCAATGCGTATATGGTTAAAACCTGAAAAACTTGCTGCTTATAAGCTCGAACCTGCAGATATTACTGCTGCAATTAGAGAACAAAGTAGAGAAGCCGCAGCCGGGTCTTTGGGACAAAACAATGCTGAATCTTTTGAATATGTACTAACGTATAGTGGTCGATTTAAAGATGCATCACAATACGAAGATATCGTTATTAAAAGCTTAGGAAATGGAAAATTCTTAACGCTTAAAGATGTAGCAGATGTAGAATTGGATGCGCAAAACTATGGTTCCATTTCATTTACAAACGGAAATCCTGGAGTAAGTATGGCTATTTACCAAACATCAGGGTCAAACGCTCAGGAAATTATCCGAACGGTGCACAAAACTTTTGGAGAATTAAAGAAAGACTTCCCGCAAGGAATAACTTATATCGTGAATTTCGATTCAAACGAATTTCTTGAAGCTTCTATCAGTAAAGTGGTTCATACCCTTATTGAAGCCTTTATATTGGTATTTATTGTAGTATTTATATTTCTACAAGATTTTAGATCTACTTTAATTCCTGCAATTGCGGTTCCTGTTTCAATTGTTGGAACTTTCTTTTTCCTTAATCTATTTGGGTATTCTATAAACCTTCTAACGCTATTTGCACTTGTTCTAGCCATTGGAATTGTGGTAGATGATGCCATTGTTGTGGTCGAAGCGGTTCACGCCAAACTTGAAGAAGGCGCCAAAACCGCATTAAAAGCAACTCACTCTGCAATGGACGAGATTTCAGGCGCTATTATTTCTATTACACTTGTAATGGCTGCAGTATTTATTCCTGTAACCTTTATTACAGGGCCAACAGGGGTTTTTTACGAACAGTTCGGGGTAACATTAATAGTCGCAATTGTAATTTCAGCTGTTAACGCACTTACACTAAGTCCCGCTTTATGTGCTATTTTCCTAAAATCGCACGATGAGGAAGTTAAGAAGAAGAGTTTAATGGGAAGGTTTTTCAGTAAGTTCAACACGGCATTTGATGTAACTACTAAAAAATATGTACGCTCATTAGGCTTTCTTTACAGACACAAATGGATGAGTGTTGTGTTTTTAGTAGCTTGTATTGTAGGAATTGTTTGGGCTTCAAATACCACTCCAACAGGGTTTGTTCCCGATGAAGATAGAGGGTTGATTTTCGCCGATATCGAATTACCACCTGGAGCGTCGTTAGATAGAACCGTTGCGGTATCTACAGAACTTGGTGAAAAAATTAAAAACCTACCTGGTGTTAGTGATTTTTCACTAGTAAATGGCTTCAGTATTATTAATGGTTCTGGAAGTAACTTCGGAATTAGCTTTATTAAACTAGACAATTGGGACGATAGAAAAGATGAAAGTAAATCTGTTGAAGCGCTAATTGGTCAGCTCTTCGGAATTGCTGCCACTATTCCAGATGCTAAAATCCTCTTTTTTCAGCCTCCAAGTGTACCCGGATTTGGTGCTTCATCTGGTTTTGAAATGAAAGTATTGGATAGAGCTGGAGGTAGTTTTAACGATTTGAGTGAAGTGACGCAAAGCTACTTGGGCGAATTGTCTAAACGTCCAGAAATTATGTATGCTCGATCTTCGTTCAATACAGAATATCCACAATACGAAATTGATATTGATGTAGCCAAAACTAAAGAAGCTGGTATAACTATTAGCTCGCTCCTTACAACGTTACAAGGGTATATAGGAAGTATCTATACAGCCGATTTCTCTAAATACGGAAAACAATATCGTGTTTTTGTACAATCCTTACCAGAAGATAGAGCTTCTGTTGGTAGCTTAAATCAGATGTTTGTTCGAAATGCACAAAATGAAATGGCACCAATTACTGAGTTTATAAGCCTTAAAAGGGTGTATGGGCCACAATCGGTTACTCGTTTTAACTTGTTTAACTCGGCAAGTGTTAACGGGGCTGCAGCACCAGGATATTCTTCGGGAGATGCTATTAGAGCAGTTCAAGAAGTAAGTGAAACCGCATTGCCGCAAGAATATACAGTAGCTTTCTCTGGACTTACGCGTGAAGAGATTTCTGCAGGTAACCAAACAACTTTTATTTTCGTTTTAGTGTTATTGTTTGTTTACTTCATTCTAGCTGCGCAATATGAAAGTTATTTAATTCCATTTTCAGTGATACTTTCCGTACCTATTGGAGTATTTGGCGCCTATATGGTTACAAAGTTTGCGGGCTTAGAGAACAACGTTTTCTTCCAAATTGCACTTATCATGCTCGTCGGGCTTCTGGCTAAAAATGCAATTCTAATTGTAGAATTTGCTTTACAACGACGAAGACATGGATTCTCCAGGATGGATGCCGCTTTTGAAGGAGCTAAATCGAGACTACGACCTATTTTGATGACATCATTTGCCTTTATCATTGGATTATTGCCATTGGTATTCGCAACTGGAATTGGAGCTCGTGGTAACAAAGCTATCGGAACAGGTGCTGTTGGTGGATTATTGATTGGAACTATTTTCGGGGTTTTTGTAATCCCTATTCTGTATATCTTCTTCCAATGGTTGCAAGATAAAATGAATAAAACCCCAGACACTTTTGAAGTAGAAGTGAAGGAGGAAAACTAAAGAATTCAGGATATGAAATTTATAAAAATTAGTTTAGTATCTCTTGTATTTCTTACGCTTCAATCCTGTTTTGTTGCGAAGGATTACAGTAGACCACAAGTTGTTGTTGAATCAGAAAGATTTCGAACAGACCAATTGCCACAAGACAGTTTATCTATGGCAACGGTCTCTTGGAAAGAAATTTTTACAGATCCTATTCTTCAAGATTACATTGAAGAAGGGTTAAATAACAATATGGATATTCGCATAGCCTTACAACAAATAGCTATTGCCGAAGCGTATGTGAAACAAGGAAAAGCGGGATATTTTCCAACCCTAAACCTAAATGCAAGTGCGGCACACCAACAATTTTCAGATAACGGACAGTTTGCAGGACAAGCTTCATCTGCAAACCAATTTGAAGTCGCTGGAGGCCTTTCGTGGGAAGCCGATATTTGGGGCAAAATTAGAAGTACAAAACGTGCTTCCGATGCTACTTATTTGCAAAGCGTTGCAGCGCATCAGGCCGTAAAAAGTAGATTAGTTGCCAATATTGCAGCTACCTATTTTCAGCTTTTAGGAATCGACGAACAAATTCGCGTAACCGAAGAAACCATTAGAACTCGTACCGAAGGTTTAGAAACAACCATAGCGTTAAAGGATGCGGGTATTGGAAATGAAGCAGGAGTAAAACAAACTGAAGCGCAATTGTATACAGCAAAGGCTATTTTAATCGATTTAAAAAAACAATCTCGCCTTGTTGAAAACACATTGTCGATTTTATTAGGGAGCGCACTGCAGCAAATTAAAAGAGGAACGCTAGATGCTCAAAGTATCGATATTCCTTTAGAAACTGGTATTCCAACGCAATTGTTGAGCAACAGGCCCGATGTAATTGCCGCAGAGTATAGTTTAATAAATGCTTTTGAACTTACCAATGTTGCACGTAGTAGCTTTTACCCTTCATTAACGCTAAATGCTAGTGGCGGATTACAAAGTTTAGAACTCGATAAACTTTTTAATGTGAATTCACTTTTTGCGAGTGTTATGGGCGGTTTAACGCAACCTATTTTTAATAGTAGAAAAATAAAAACTCAATACGAGGTTTCACAAGCAAGACAAGAACAAGCTTTATTAAACTTTAAATATGCTTTGCTCATTGCTGGAAAAGAAGTTTCCGATGCCATGTATTCAATAGAAGCTGCAACAGAAAAAATAACAGTTAAAGAAAGCGAAAACGACGCTTATAATTTGGCGACGGACTATTCAGAAGAATTATTGGACAATGGTTTAGCTACCTATTTAGAAGTGTTAACATCACAAGAGCGCGCGCTAAACTCCAGTCTAGATTTAGTTGCTGCAAAAAACAACCGCTTACAAGCTATAGTAGATTTATACGAAGCCCTTGGTGGCGGATGGAGATAAAAATTTGTTCATTTGGTTGATTAGTTGTTTGGTTAGCTGCCCTGGCGATTTTTTGCTGGGGCAGTTATTTTTTGGTCCATATTTTATTGTTCTTCACTGAAATTGAACTAGTTTAGATGCACTTCACCTAAATGGTTCATTAAATGAATATTGAAATTTGCGCCAATAGTTTTGCAAGTGCCAAAGCAGCTCAAGATGCAGGTGCGCACCGCATTGAATTGTGTACAGAACTTTCTGTTGGTGGCTTAACTCCCTCTCACGGATTAATAGAAAAAGTAATCGACGATTTAGATATTCCTGTTCACGTATTAATTCGTCCGAGGAGTGGCAATTTTACTTATTCTGAAGAAGAAATTGATGTAATGTTGAAAGATCTTGCCTTTTGAAAAAAATAGGCTGTGCTGGAATTGTAAGCGGAATTTTAAATAATGAGAATGAAATCGATTTTGAAAGAATAAAACGACTAGTAAATGCTTCCGAAGGAATGGAGTTCACCTTTCACCGAGCGTTTGATTGGGTTGAATATCCGTTACAAGAACTCCAAAAGTTGATGGATTTAAAAGTAAACAGATTGCTTTCCTCAGGTCAAAAATCAACTGCGGTTCAAGGGATTTCTCTATTAAAGAATCTTAAAGGTTATTCAAAAGGTAAAATAGAAATTATGCCTGGAAGTGGAGTGAATATTGAAAATGTTTTAAAGTTTAAGAAAGCCGGTTTTAGTAGTATTCATATGTCCGCAACTATCAAAAAGCAAGTGCTTTCGCAAAAGCCAAAAGTTGCAATGCACAGCGATGCGTTTTTTGAGGAAGGAATTATTGCTACATCAGACAAAGAAACAATTCAAAAAATGATTCAGCTTCTATCACAGTAATATTGCCAACTGCAACTGCCAATTGCTACTTTTTCATTGCCATTTTTGAAACGGATTCTTACTCAAATTTGAATTATAATATTTCACTTCACCCGTAACTTCCCTTCCCAACCAAGTAGGTTTTAAAAAAGCTTCATCTTCCGATTTTAGTTCAATTTCGGCTACAATCAAGCCTTCATTTTCACCCAAAAACTCATCAATTTCAAATATATGATCTCCGTTTCTAACTTCAAAACGGTTTTTGTCTATCGTTCCAGGTTCACAGAGTTTTAGTAGTTCTTCAGCTTCTGCCAGTGAGATTTGTCGCTCCCATTCAAACCGAGAAACACCAGTGGCATTCGGCTTACCTTTAACCGTAATAAAGCCTTGTTCGCCGTGGATGCGAATTCGGACAATGCGTTCGGGATTCGAATTCAAAAATCCTTGTACAATACGAGCCTGTTTAAAAGCTTCATTCTTGAAATCTTCAGAAGTCACTAAAAATTTACGTTCTATTTCTTGCATTTTGAAAGTTGTTTACCCTGCAAGGCTATAAAAACTTTGTAGGTTTTATGCGGCAATTTCTTTTATTTTATCTGAAGTAATACATTTTTCAGAATATCCTTCTTTCGCCAAAATTAACATCGCTTGAGCAATGATTTCGGCTTTTATCACTTTATATTTTTTCGGAATTAAAAACCCGAAAGCTTTCATAACTATGCCGGCTATTTTTTCGCCAAATCTAGATTCGTTTCGGTCACCATCTATTAATGCGGGTTGAAGAATGTATGTTTTTTCAATACGCTGTTTTAATACATCGCGCTCCATTTCGCCTTTGGTTCTATTGTAGAAAATGCGGCTGTTTTCATTAGCGTCCAAGGCTGAGATAACGATAAACGATTTTATGCCATTTTCTTTAGCGAGTTTTGCCGCTGAAACTGGAATGCCGTAGTCAATCTTTCTGTAGGTTTCATCATCGGGAGTTTTGGCTTTTGTTGTTCCGATACAACAGAATACCACATCGGCTGTAAAGTCCTTGGAGTGTTTTTCCAACTGGAATAAATCGATTAAATGTTCTTCGACTTTGGGACTGTTTTTTCCTGCCGAACTGCGAGAAAAGAGTTTGATTTTATCAAAAGAATCATCTTCGATTAATCTGTATAATAAAATACTTCCAGTTAAGCCTGTTGCGCCTAAAATAATTGCTGTTTTCATAGTATAAAGATACCTACAAGGTTTTGAAAATTGTACTGGAAGTTGGGAAAACATCTAAGGAAGGGTTTAACCTAAAAGGTTTTTGAAACCTTTAGGGTTTGAGAGTCTCCAAGATAGTATTTTTACAACATGTTGGAAGCGCACCAAATCCGAAAAATAATCCATATAGACATGGACGCATTTTACGCGTCTGTGGAACAATTGGATAACCCCGAATTGGTTGGAAAGCCTTTAGCCGTAGGAGGTAGTGAAAAGCGTGGTGTGGTGGCTGCTGCAAGTTACGAAGCAAGAAAATTTGGAGTTCGAAGCGCAATGAGTGGTGTGGCAGCCAAACGGAATTGCCCAGATTTAATTTTTGTGCCGCCACGTTTTGACCGTTATCGTGAGATTTCAAATGAAATACGAAAGATATTTTTTGAATACACAGATTTGGTTGAGCCCCTTTCGCTTGATGAAGCCTATCTGGATGTTACCGAAAACAAAAAAGGAAATCCCAGCGCCACTATGATCGCAGCGGAAATTCGGAAGAAAATTAAAGATAAAACTGGATTGAACGCTTCTGCCGGAATTTCGATCAATAAGTTTGTAGCGAAAATTGCGAGTGACATCAATAAGCCGAACGGACAGAAAACCCTTTCACCAGAAGAAGTTATTCCCTTTTTAGAAACGCTAGATGTTAAAAAATTCTTTGGTGTAGGAAAAGTTACAAAGGAGAAAATGTATCGTTTAGGAATTTACACGGGTAAGGATTTAAAAAGTCAGACTTTGGAATTTTTAACTGAGAACTTCGGAAAAAGTGGAATCCATTATTACAATGTGGTGCGTGGAATCCACAATAGTAAAGTAAAACCTTCGCGTATACAGAAATCATTGGCCGCCGAACACACTTTCTCGGAGAATATTTCTTCTGAAATTTTTATGATGCAGCGTTTAGAAGAAATCGCAATGGAAGTAGAGGATCGCTTGCTCAAACGAAAGCTGGCAGGAAAAACCGTAACCTTAAAAATTCGGTATAGCGACTTTAGTATTCAAACCCGTAGCAAAACTGTCCCACTTTTTATCGCTTCAAAGGAATTGATTTTGGAGGTCGTTAAAGAATTGTTATATCAGGAAAAAATGAAGGAGTCGGTACGGTTATTGGGAATTTCTATTTCGAACCTAAATAATGAAATTTCAAAGAAAAAGGAGGTTCTAAAAGAATCAATTGACGTACAACTCAAACTTGAATTTTAATTATGTAAAAAAGCTACTTATCTTTAAACTAATTTAAAACTCCAAATTATGAAGACCGTAGCTATCTCCATTATTGCCCTTGCAGGTTTCACTATTCTTTTTTCCTGCAAAAATGAAGTCAAAAACAACGAAGAAAACCAAACTGTCGCTGCCGATACCATTCCGCAACAAACAGTTCAGGAATATATGTACGTTACGGCTGTTAGCGGATTAACCTTGCGCGAATATCCAAATTTGCAAAGTGAAAAGTTGGTTGTAATGCCGCTTGGAACGAAGGTTAAAATTATTAATGCCGAAGGAAAAACCACTATGAATGTGGGTGGAATTGATGGCGCAATGGACGAAGTTGAGTACAATAATCAAAAAGGATTTGCCTTTAATGGTTTTATGTCGAAATTTTTTCCTCCTGGAGAAACTGCTGTTGCAAAGAATTATTCAGAAGAATTAAAAAAGGATTTTCCCAGCGTGGAATATTCTGAAACCAATGGCGGCACGGCAAGTAAACCTACAAAAACCGAAACTCTAATTTTGCCAACAGACAAATGGCACGAAGCGTTTTTTATGGCACAGCAACTTTTTAACATTCCGAAAGCGTTTGCTTTTCCCAATCCAAAAGGTTCAAATAATGAGACACAACAAGACGGAAACAAAAAGAAAAACGATTTTATAAGTGAATTACAAATTTCTAGAAATGCAAACCAACTTCAGAAGATTGTTTATAATTATAAAACCACTGGATATGGGTTTATAGTTACAATTTCAGAGGATGCTAAGGGTATGAAACTAGAAAAAACTGAGGTTGCGGATTAAGGTGAATCCAAATATTCTAACTTTTGAGCAATCCTAACTTTGACAAAGTTAAAAACCGCGATAGCTCGAATCTAACAATTAAAAAATAATGAATCTAGATTGTTTTTCACCTACCTAGAAAGGCATTAAAAAAACGCAATCACCTTTGCTCCAATAGCCCAATAACTAAAATCATTGGTTTCGATACTCGAAGATGGGTTTGGATCATCTGGGTCGGAATCGTCATACATAATTTCAGTGTATATAAAATCAGGTTTGGAATAGGTGTAATCAAAGTAGCCGCTTAATCCAATTCGTTTGGTAACCATCCTTGTTATAGCGATACCTGCTGTGGTTTTAAAAGCGTTTTTTGGTTTGTAAGACAAAAGCTCCAATTCGTTTTCTACCACATTATCGTCTTCATCTACCTCGGTTAATGCCAAGGATACTTTTCCGGAAGCACCAATGGCTACACCGGCATTTAGTTTTGCTTGTAAAAGCCAGTGGTCGCTAAGAAAAGCGGTGTAATTGGGTCCAAGCATTACATTCATTACGCCCATAGACTGAGTAACTATAGAGGCGTTGAATGATCCGAGATCGTCGTCATATTGAAAAATATCTTCAGTAGAAATAGGGAAACTAGCAACCGAGAATTCAGCTCCAATTCCCCAATTGTGAGAAAAATAATATGCTCCTTCCAAACCTATTTCAAGTCCGGCTTTAGATTTTACACCAATTCCAAAATTGTCGACCAAATTGCTTATAGAATTTGCCGAGCCAACCTTAAGGCTTAAAAACGATGGTTTTGAAAGCGGATCTTTTTTATACGGCACATGTTCGTGATCTCCGTCGTTTTTATAAAACCTGTCCACTATAAAATATCCTAATTCCGTCGAGAGTATTCCTATTCCCATTCCGGCCAAAACATCAGAAATCCAATGGCGATTGTTAAGGTTTCTTCCCAATGCCGTAAAGGTGCCTGCGGAATACCCGGCGATACTGTAAGCTGGATTTACAAAACCATATTCCTTGTCTAAAAAAGCGGCATTCATAAAAGCATTGGAGGTGTGTCCTGAAGGAAACGAATTGTTTGTGCTGTTGTCAGGACGTTCTACTTTTGCAGTGTGTTTAATTGAATTTACTAAAATCGCCATAATTGCTGCGCTTGTAGCGTATGAAATAGTAGTTCTGCCTATATTATTTCTTCCCTTAACTCCAGCTAGTTTTAAAGTGTAGACCGCTGCCGCTGGTGCGTATTGTATGTAATCATCGTACTTATTCTCAAAAGTGGGGATATACCTGTTGCGTAATTCCCTTATTTCCTTTCTGCTTCCCCAAGTAGCAGCACTGGCTCCAAAAAAAACTAAAGGAACAAAACCAATTTGTGCCGCATCGGTTTCAAAAAAGGACTTTTTATCTGGCGTAGTAAAATCAGTGGTGTCTTTTTGCTTTAGTGATATAAATTGTTCAGTGTATTCATTGGTAGCAAATCCGTTTTTGTTCGCTAATAAAGATGGTCTTTGAAAATTAAATAAGACGGTGTCCGATTTTTCAAAAGCTAAAGAATTTTCAAATTGTCCAAATACCGAATTTCCAATTATTAATGCAGTAAGTAAGAGTATTCGTTTTATAAACATTAATGTTTTGGTTTAGAAGGTTAAATTGAACGATAAATATATATAATTTTCAATTGGAAAATAATCAAAAATGAGTCTCTTACATTATTTTTATTAGAATACATCGTAATATGTTTTAACTAAGTAAATTATTCATTTAAAGTAGCTGCCTTGTACAATTGCTATTTATCTTTGTACGTCCTTTTTACTTGATAGTTTTAGTGCGCCAGAATAATTTGGACACTAGGTGTTCTGTAAAAAAAATAGTACGTTAAATATAGGAAATAGGGTGATTGAGTTTAACGGTAATACTTGATTTTTGGAACCTAATTATACATCATGATTGAATTTTTTGAAACATATAAATCTGAGTTGCTTTATGCTTTCTTGGTAATTTGTGGAGTCGTACTATTATGGTTTTTAACAAACGTTGCCTATAAATGGATTTTAAAAGAAGATCAGAAAAAATTTCGTGGCTTACGGCCTACTTCACTTAAACTTGTTAAGCGAATTATCAATTCTATTTGGCTCGTTTTAGCAACGATGATAATACTGTCTTTGTTTTTTAATGAGTTTTATGGAGAGCTTCAAAATAATTTCCGCCTCATTCTTTATATCGGTGTTGTTTCAATTGTTACTATTTTATTGGCTTCCTCGGTTAATATTTGGTTTCGAGTTAGGGCCGAACAAAAAGCTTTATTAAACGAAGATCCAACGGTTTTAAAGTTCATGCGGTACGTGGCAGTTTTTGCCGTTTATCTAGTAGGACTGTTATTTATTCTTTTGGCAATTCCAGCATTTAAAGGAGTTGCGCAAACTGCGTTAGGAGGTGCAGGTGTTATAGCGCTCATAGCTGGGGTTGCATCGCAAGAAGCTTTGGCGAATTTAGTGGGAGGTGTGTTTATTATTTCTTTTAAACCCTTTAAAATTGGGGATATAATAAAACTATCTGATTCTATGGTTGGAACTGTTGTCGATATAACGCTTAGGCATACAGTACTGAGGAACTTTGAGAATAAAATGATCGTTATCCCCAATGCGATGATAAATAAGGAGAAATTAATTAATTACGATTTAGACGATTTAAAAATTTGTGAACGTATTGAGATTGGGATTTCTTATGATAGTGACATAGATCTTGCAAAAAAAATTATGCGAGAGGAATGTGAAAATCATCCGTTGCTCCTAGACAATCGAACCGCTACAGAAATCCTTGACGGAAAGCCAAAGGTTAGAGTTGCGCTTACTTCGCTTAATGAATCCTCGGTAACCATACGTGCGTGGGCTTGGGCTCATAATTATTCTGATTCGTTTAGTATGCGATGCGACTTATTGGAAAGTATTAAAAAACGTTTTGACAAAGAAGGTATAGAAATTCCATTTCCGTATAGAACAGTTGTCTTCAAGGGAAACAAAGAGCAGCAAACTTTATAAATAATTATGTTTGTAATTAGTACCCAAAACTTCGGAATGCAATACTGTAAATTTCACCGGTTTTTGAAATGAAAAAAATTACAATTGATAAACCTACCCTTACAAAAGTCCTTTTTGTAATCATTATGGCACTCTGTATTTTAGGGTACATAAGCAGTCCGGTGGCTTTAGTTGGAGGATTTCTATTTTCTTACTTTTTGGGCAATCCTTTTATGCAACTAAACAGCAAGGCTGTTAGTTGGCTTCTGAAAATTGCCGTGGTAGGACTGGGCTTTGGAATGAATCTATCCGAAACTGTAAATGCTGGAAAAGACGGATTTTTATTAACCATTTTTTCAATTGCCATCACTTTAATTCTAGGTTATTTCTTAGGAAAAATGTTGAAAATGGATCGCAAGGGCAGTCATCTTATAAGTTCTGGAACTGCTATTTGTGGAGGAAGTGCAATTGCTGCTGTTGCTCCAGTGATAAAAGCTTCGGAAAAGGATATTTCAATTTCCTTGGGAGTAATTTTTCTATTAAACTCTATTGCTCTTCTGGTTTTTCCGCCGTTAGGACATTTGTTTAATTTGAGCCAGCACGAATTCGGACTTTGGTGCGCCATTGCCATTCATGACACAAGTTCGGTTGTAGGTGCGGCATTTACTTTTGGAGAGGAAGCTTTGAAAGTGGCAACTACGGTAAAATTAGCACGTGCGCTTTGGATAATTCCACTTTCGTTGCTTTCAGTATTTCTATTTAAAGGAAAAGGGAAAAGCGTGAAAATTCCGTATTTTATCTTCCTTTTTGTTCTCGCAATAGTATTGAATAGTTATTTGCCAATTCCTGAAATAATTACTCACGGAATTACGAGCATTTCAAAATCGTTGTTGGTGTTAACGCTTTTCTTGATTGGAGCTGGACTTTCTATTGACAAAATAAAATCTGCCGGTTGGAAGCCGATGATTCTAGGTATTTCACTTTGGATTTTTATTTCTGTTAGCTCCCTCTTAGCAATTATTTCACTTTAAGTTCTGAAGGAGAATAACTAAAATTCTGTAAACTCTGTAACTCTTTGGTGATTTTTTCACCACAAAGACACAGAGCACACAGAAGATAATTATTTAGATAAGCTTCAACTGGTTGATAATTTCTTGAAGTGAAATCTTAGCATCTCCAAAAAGAAGGCTACAATTGTCCATTTCGAATAGGTCGTTCACCACACCTGCATAACCCTTGCTCATTCCTCGCTTCATTACAATTACTTGCTTGGCCTCGTGCGATCGAATTATTGGCATTCCATAAACTGGGCTGTCAGGATTGTTTTCGGCTGCTGGATTTACCACGTCATTGGCACCGATAACTAAAACTACATCGTATTGCGACATTACCTCATTTCCTTCATCCATTTCCTTTAAACGAGAATAATCAACATTGGCTTCAGCTAAAAGCACATTCATATGTCCAGGCATACGGCCAGCAACAGGGTGAATTATATAATCGACCGTACAATCTCGTTTTTCTAATAATTGCTGCATTTGGGCGCAGGTGTGTTGCGCCTGAGCAACTGCAAGACCATACCCTGGAATAACGGCAACCTTTTGCGCAAACGAAAGGGCTAGTGCGGTTTCAGATACGCTTATTTCTTTAATTTCTTGATCTTCTTCAGAAACGGCGCCAGTACTCTTTTTGAATTTTCCAGCCAAAACCTTCATCAAGGAACGGTTCATCGCTGTACACATAAGTAAGGTTAAGAAAATACCTGCCGCTCCAACAAAAATCCCACCAGCAATCATTACTTTGTTTCCGTAAACGAGCCCTGTGAAAGCTGTTGCTATACCTGTAATACTGTTTAATAATGATATAACCACGGGCATATCTGCACCACCAATGGGAAGAACAAATAGAACTCCATAAATCATCGCTAAACCTGCTAGGGCAAAAACAAAAGGTGCAAAACCAATAGGAAGTAACCCGAAAAAGTAGATTACCGGTAACAGAATCATTAACAATAGAAGAATTCTAGCCGAAAAAACAACACCCATGGTTCGATAATCTTTTACTTTTCCTGCTAGTTTACGCTCGGCAATGATACTGCCAGTAAAGGCTATTGCTCCGGTTATTAAACCAGCTATGAGTAGAATTTGTGAAGTCAATTCGGTTTCTTGTAGGTGCATTGGATTCGCTTCTACTAAACCCAAAAGCATGGCGCATCCACCACCTGTAGCATTAAACAATGAAACTAATTGCGGCATCCCGGTCATTTCAACTTTATCGGAAAGTCGTTTTCCTACAATCGTTCCTATTGCGATTGCCGCAAGCATTATGATTAAGTTTGTATACGGAACCGTTTCGGTATAACCTGCTACAAAAGTTAGCACGACTGCCATTACCATCCCTATTGCGGCGATGAGGTTTCCTGTTTTGGCATTTTTAGGAGAACTCATAAACTTGAGTCCTAAAATAAAAGAAAGAGTTGCTAATAAATATCCTATTTCGATAATTGCTTCCATCGGAGGGTGTTTTCTAAACTTGCTATTGGCAAGCGGTTGGTTGATTTAATTGGGTTGGTTGAAATTTGCTAAATTGAAATTAAAGCGACACTTTTCATAGTTTAATTATATAGAAAAGAACTGCATCTTTAACCGTAAATTATTTTTTGGGACTAAACATTTTAAGCATACGCCCAGTGACAAAAAAACCACCAGAAATATTTAAAGTCCCCAAAAAGATAGCGATTCCGCCCAAAGTTAAATTGAGGTAATCATCACCTGGAATTTGCAGCATCATATAGACAGCACCTACCAAAATCACCCCGCTAATTGCATTTGCACCCGACATTAAAGGGGTGTGCAAAATGGAAGGAACATTGGAGATTACTTCTATGCCAATGAAAATACAGAAAATTACAAAGTAAATTTCTTGGATATGTTGATTGATGAAATCCATAAATTATTTGGTTTGAGATTATTTAAAATGTGGATGCGTCCATTCGCCTTTACTTAAAACTTGACTTGGCGTAAGTAACGGATCATTTTCTTTATTCGCTTTGTCCATATATTTTAAAAAGGAGAAGTAGTTGTTAGAAAGAAGGCGAGAAGCTGCGTTAGAAATTTCGGCTGCAAGATTTGAATTTCCTAAGATGGTTACGCCTTTGTGGTTTATTACTTGGTTGTTTTTGGATAGTTCGCAATTTCCGCCTTGTTCTGCGGCAAGATCAATGATTACGCTTCCTGCTTGCATGGCTTCTACCGATCTAGTTTCAATAAGTAATGGAGCTTTTCTGCCTGGAATATTAGCGGTGCTTATAACCACATTGGCTGAAAGAATATGTTGATGAATAAGTTCTTTCTGCTTTTGTTTATATTCTTCGGTTTGTTCAACCGCATATCCACCAGCGCTTGCTGATTCTGTGTGCCCTTCTACTTCAACAAAGGTAGCGCCAAGACTTCTTACTTCCTCGCCTGCTGAGGTTCGTACGTCAAAAGCTTCCACTACTGCGCCTAAACGCCGTGCGGTGGCGATAGCTTGTAAACCTGCCACACCAGCACCTAAAATCAACACCTTTGCGGGAGTCAAGGTTCCCGCAGCCGTTGTAAACATTGGGAAAATTCCGTTAAAAAAATCTGCTGACTTAATTACAGCTCTATATCCAGACAAAGATGCCATGGAAGAAAGCACATCCATAGATTGAGCTAAGGTTGTACGTGGCAATAAATCTAAGCTATAAACTGAAGCTGCGTGTTCTTTGTAAATATTTAATTTTGAAGAATGAAAGAGCGGATTAAAAATCCCGATAAAGTGACTGCCTTGCTTTAGCGTCTCTCCGTTGAAAGTGTGATTTACAGAAGTGATTAAATCTGAAGTTTTAAAGATATCTTCTCTCGAAACACAACTTGCGCCTGCTTCGATATATTGATTGTCTTCAATTTGAAGTGAATCGCCTAAGCCAGGTTCAAAATGGACAATATATTTCAACTCTTTTGTAAGGCGTTTTACTTCCTTTGGTAATAAACAAACCCTGGGATCATTTGGGGTTTTGAGGATTCCAATTATTTTTGGCTGATGATTTTCGCTCATAAGTTTTTTGGTCGGTAATATGGCTAGAACATTATTCTAAAGCCCTTTTTTAAAAACAGTAACTTTAAAGATTATTTGCTTAGAATATCAAAATAGGCTTCTTTTATCTTTCGATAGTTTTCTAAATGCGCTCGATATGATTTTCGGTATTTATCGTGTTCGTTTACGTAAAACATATCGCACGATACGTCTTCACATTCTGCAGCCTTTGGAAGGTTGTTTCTGTATTCATTAAACTTGTCAATTGTAATTGAGTTTTCTTTCTTTTGGTTTTCCAATTCTGAAAGTAGCGGCGTCAGATCATCGGTATTAACACGATCGGTTATTGCTATATTCAATAGGCTTGTAATTTCCTTGTCGATATAGGTTAAGTGTTCGAGCCAGTTTTCAAGCTCAATTGAATTATTTTTATACGTAATAGCTTCAGGAGAATCGTGATCGTAAATTTGCATTTTCATTGTTTTTGTAAGCTATATTACAATACAGCTTTGGTTTTCCTATTAGGAGAGTTTTAACCCTTACTTACAAGAGTACGTCAATATCTATAGGTTTTTCAGCTTGCTTTACACTTGTAATTTTTAACTCTTTGACGCCATTTGGAAAGTTCCATTTTACTGAATCCCCTAGTGCATAGCCCATCACAGCCGAACCCATTGGTGCTAAGATAGAAATTTTATTTGCAGAAATATCCCGGTCTGTAGGGATTACTAACTGAAACTCTGTTTCCCAAGCACCAGATTGAACAGTAATAACGCTGTTAAACCTAATTACATCATCGGGCATTTCATCATGGTCAAAAATGAGGGCGTTATTAAGCTCTTCACTTAATATTCTTAAGGAATTTATTGTGTTTTGGTCTTTGTAGTAGTTGGAAACATTCAACAAGCGTTTTAAAAAGACGTATTCTTTTTTTTCCAATATCAAATTTCCATATTTCATAATTGCGGGGGATTATCGAAAAAGACAGGGCATCTTCATTTAATTTAAAATAGATGCAGATGCCCTTGCTTTTTCTGGAATATCTAATTATTATGGGAAAATTCCTCTAAGAATATATGCTTTTTCTATACGCTCTATCGCTAATGCGAATGCGGCGGTACGTAAATCCACTTTTTTGTCGTCTGCATAGTCTGTAACCTTATTAAAAGTAGTGCGAAGTTTTTTCTCTATTTTTTCTAAGATTTCATCGAGTTGCCATAATTCACCATTACGGTTTTGAAGCCATTCAAAATAACTGCCAATCACTCCTCCAGAATTACACATAATGTCTGGAATAATGGTAATGCCACGTTCCAATAATATTTTTTCGCCTTCAACATCAGTCGGGCCATTTGCGCCTTCTGCTATTAAAGTTGCTTTTATGGAGTTTGCATTTTTTGGAGTTATCTGGTTGCCTAAAGCAGCTGGAATACAAATGTCGCAATCAATGCCAAAGAAATCCGATCCGTCCATAGCTGAAGCTTCAGGAAAATCTACAATGCTGCCACTGTTTGATTTGCTATAATTGAATAAATCTTCAACTTTAATTCCGTCGTTATTTTGGATACTTCCAAAAGCATCTTGAACACCTACCATTTTTGCACCTTCGTTTTCGAGAAAGTGTGCCGACCAATAGCCTACGTTTCCGAATCCTTGAACGATAAATTTCTTTCCGTTTAGATTAACTTTGTTTTTTTCTGCCCAAAACTTAATTGTTAAAAACACTCCAAATCCTGTTGCGCGATCACGACCTTCTAGTCCACCGCTGCCTACTGGTTTTCCTGTTACAACGTGCATGTTTTTAGAACGTTCGGAAGTACTTTTTGTACTCATATAAGTGTCTGCAATCCAAGCCATTGTTTGTGCATTGGTATTTACGTCTGGGGCTGGAATGTCGTGTTCTGGACCAATGTTTTCACCAAGTGCGTAAGTAAATCTACGTGTAATACGCTCTAATTCGCTTGATGAGTATTTTGAAGGATCAATTTGAATTCCACCTTTGGCACCACCATATGGAAGGCCAGCTAATGATGTTTTCCAAGTCATCCACATTGCTAACGCCCTTGCAGCATTAATATCTACTGTAGGGTGAAAACGAAGTCCACCTTTATAAGGACCAAGCGCGTTGTTGTGCTGTACTCGATAGCCAGTAAAAATCTCCACATCGCCATTGTCCATACGAACAGGGAAGTTGATGATTATTTCAGTGTTTGTAATTCTAAGTATTTTCCGGACGTTTGGATTTAGTTCAATTTGATCGGCTGCGTGATCAAATTGTTCCAATACGTTGTCTAACATTCCTTTTTTCACAGGTTTTGGTTTTTCCACTGTTTGTTCGTTTATCATCTGCTTTTGATTTTAGAAATAACCTATTTGGATATTCCGTTTATTAATGGGGTTTATTCCATTAGCCTTTAATGGTCGATAACCCTAAGTACAACCTATGTGCCGATATTTTTAATTTTTTAGAAATAATTCTTAAAAAACAGATAGTCAGGTGTATATAAATTTTAAGAAAAATTAACAAAATTAAATGAATTGGGGAATTATTTCTCTACTGGGGAGAAATTACCCAGTTTTTCGTTTGGTTAATTTGAATGTTAATCCTTGATTAAATATTGATATATTAGCAGTAATAGGAATTAACGAGAACAGGAATTTTCAATTTAATATCTAATTGTAGGTTTACAAAGAAGGAGCTAGATTGAATCTAATGTCGTAAAATTGATACGTTCATTAGAAAATTGAAAAGTTGAAACTATGTTTGAAGCTGCTTTCTAATTTTTTGTATATTCGAAAGCACGTGCTTATGTGCATAGTTTACGCGACTATCCGTAATTAATAAAATGAATTCTTTAATTTAAAAAACCATGAAATATAAAAGTCTGGACAAATGGTATAACAATACTACAATTGTAGATACATTATTGTTCCTTTTGCCTCCCGTTGGACTGTACGGCCTCTATAAAACAGAACGCTTAAAGCATAATGTAAATAAAGTTTTTTACGGTGTTATCGGGTTTATTTCCCTTTTTCTTATAATTATCTACCTATCTTAAATTCTGAAAACTTAAAGCTGTTTAAAACTTCTATTTTACTGAAGTTTTTTTGAGCAAAGTAGTTCTAACACAAAGATTTTAAATCTCCCGGATCTTTGCCCTTAATGTTTTCCTGTCAATTTGAAGAATTTCGGCTGCCTTAGTTTGGTTATTGTTTGTGGCTGCCAACACTTTTTGTATGTATTGCCGCTCTAGCTCTTTTAGAGGAAGTAGTCCTTCTTTAGGAAAGTCGATTTGATATTTTAACGATTCTGGAAGGTCTTTAATGCCAATAGTACGATCGCACATTATTACTGCGCGTTGAATTACATTTTCTAGTTCGCGAATGTTTCCCGGCCAATCGTAGCGAGTTATTAGTTCTTTTGCCTCCGTATCAATGGTTACGTACCGTCCTTTGTATTCGTTGCCGTATTTAAATAAGAATTTATCGGCAAGTAACGGAATATCTTCTTTTCTTTCCCGAAGTGGTGGCACGTGAATTTCTACCACGGTTAGGCGGTAATAAAGGTCTTCTCGGAAGGTCTCTTTTGCAACCATTTCTTTCAAATCGCTATTGGTTGCGGCGATTACACGTAGGTCTATTTTTTCACTTTTTCGCGCACCTACTTTTACTACTTCTTTTTCCTGAAGCACTCGTAATAAACGGGATTGAACACCTAAAGAAGCATTTCCAATTTCGTCCAGGAAAATTGTTCCTCCTTCGGCTGCTTGGAAAAATCCTTCACGGCTGTCTTCTGCTCCAGTGAACGCACCTTTTATATATCCAAAAAGCTCGGATTCTAATAGGTTTTCTGGAATTCCACCACAGTTGACAGCTATAAAAGGTTCGCGTGAAAATTTGCCGTTATAATGAATGGATCGCGCAACCAGTTCTTTTCCGGTGCCACTTTCACCGCTAATGTATACAGTTGCTTTATTGTCCTTAACTCGATCTATTATTTGAATTACGTTTCTAACTTGTTTGCTTTCTCCAATTATTTCGTCATATTTTTTCAGGCTTGTAGCAGAATCAGTTGATTTCTTCTTGGTTGAAGAAGATAAGGATTTTTGTACTGCCTGTTTTAATTCGGCTTTAGTGAATGGTTTTACTAAATAATCCACCACACGCGATTTAATTGCCGATAGCGCATCTTGAATTGAAGGATAGCCAGTTACAACTAACTTTGGGATATTTGGATAATGTTCTGAAACAAACTGAATCAATTCAAACCCATCTACCTCTGGCATTTTTAAATCGGTGATTAATAAATCTATTTCAGTGTCGCGTAGAATGGCCACGGCTTCTTTCACCGAAACTGCCTTGAAGGTATGGTAGTCCATAGAATGCAAGTGCCGCTGAATCAATTCTAAGATCCCGATGTCGTCGTCCACTATTAATATGTTTTCCTTTTGAAGCATGGTCATTGTTGTTTGGGAAAAGTAATGGTGAAAATTGCACCTGTTGGATTATTTGATTTGTATTCAATAGTGCCACGATGCCCTTTTATGATACCGTGAACAACACTTAGCCCTAATCCTGAACCGTTTCCAACTCCTTTTGTTGTAAAAAACGGCTGAAAAACTTTTTCTATATTTTCGGGAGTAATACCAGGTCCTTCATCAGAGATTTTAAGAACTATTTTTTTTGGAGTTTGGGTCAATCGTAACTTAATTAATCCTTCTTTTGGTGAAAAGTAAACCGCATTTAACACCAAATTGAAAATTACTTGTGTAAGTTGTATAGTATCTACCTTCATCAGCACCTCCTCTTTTGGAAGTCGGATTTTGTATTTCACTTCATTTTTGGTAAGTGTTGAGTCGAGCAGGTTCATTGCGTCGCTTACCACAGGAACAATGTCCACTTCAGTCATATTCTGTGGCATTTCACAAGCAAAGAACATTAATTTTTTTACTACTTCACGTGAATATATAGCGCTGTTTATTATTTTTTCAATATCCTTTCCGCTTTGCGAATCTAGGTTATTTTTACTTTTTATAAGCTCTGCAAAACCTAAGATGTTTGCAAGGGGAGTGTTGAGTTCGTGAGCAATTCCGGCGGTTATTTCGCCTAAAATACTCAAACGATCGGCGTGTTCCATTTTTCGTTTTACTACTGCTTCATTGTCGCGAATAGCTGCTCTTTCTAGCAAATCTCCAATGTTAACGGCAACCGTTTTGAGTAAGGTGATTTCTTCAATTAAAAAATCTTCTTTTGTGTATTTATTTGCGGGATAATGAATTTTAATAAACCCTTTCGGCTCGTTAAACACTTTAATGTCACTTTTTATTGAAACACTTTTTCGTGGCAGCGCAGAAGAAATTAGGTGAAAGGGGCTCGAATGTATTTCAACAATTGTATCATCGTCAAATTGCAAAGCACGGCGGACACTGAGCGCTATGGAATATAGCGTTTTGTCCAACTCTTTGTAGTCGTTATTTACAATAATTGATGAAACCTCGTACAGACAGGTAAGTTCTTTAATACGTTCCTTTAGGTCTTTTTCGATTGTCATGGACAAATATTCAGTTTATTCAAAGGTAGTAAATTTGAATGGTAGCTCGATTTAACCTGAAGAATGGATTTATATAAATATTGTGATTAGCTAAAAGAACGATGCGAGTTCAGTTTCTGAAAATTCTGTAATCAATCAAGATCTTTTTTTACTAATAGATAAATGTTATTATCAAGAGGGAGATAGCCTTGATCATAAAGGTAAAAATATGTGGAACCAGATTTTGTAGTATAAATACTTGTGAAATAGTCAAAACTAAATCCAAGTCCTAATAGTTTCTCCTTGGTTGTTTTCGTTTTGCCTTCGGGGTTAAGGCTTTCTAAAATCCGGTAGTTTTTCCGAAGCCAATTATTGGTAGTTCGAACTATATTTTTTCGGTCTTTGTTGAGTAGATTATTGCGCATATTGCGGCATTGGTCGCTGCAGTATATTTTGTCTGCGCGGCCCTTTACCTTAGTTCCACATTCTGGACAGATTTTTTCCATAATCTAAAGATAGGATATTTTTTAAAATTACCAATCTTCAGAAAACTCGACAAGAGACTTTGGTTGAATGTTATTTGGTTTAAGCTGCTTTAGAACAATTGTTTCCCACAATATCGCACTCCTTTTATAGTAGTTTACTTGGAGTTCGATTTTGCTAAATCGTATCTATAAACCATTTCAAGTTTCACAAAAATACTTCCTTTAAACGGTGGGTTTAATTGGGTGCGGTCATCCCCAAATCGAAAAGCCGAAAGGGCTAAATCAATTTTGTCGTTTTTTTCATAAACTTTATAATCGTCGTTTGCGTAGCCCAGTTTGGTGCGCAATAAAATTCGTTCATCAAAAACATTGAATTGAAGGTAGGTAGCAAATTCAGTAGAGCTGAGGTCTGCGTACATTGCAGGCGAATTATCGAATTGTAGATTAAAACTACGACTAATACCGAAGTAATCAATTCCTAAGGTTGCGGCTCCTAAATTATAGTTTATATCGCCCTTTATAGGAAGGCTCAAATCCATTTCGAATTTTTCGTTAGGACTTTTGTAGTAAAGCCCCAAAATTGGAGTTGCGAAAACACCATAAGCTTCCTGCGAGGCATAAAATCCAATTCGATATAATAGATTTTCACTTTTCTTATATTTCAATATCCCGATTCCACCTATGTAAAAATCATCACTTGAAATTTGTTTATAATCTGAAGCAATTTTAGGAAGTAAAACTAGTGTTGTGCTCCATTTTTCAGACCAAGTAGATGCCAGCCCAAGGGAGAGAAATGTATTGTAAAGATTCTTAAATTCTGAATCAGGAAACAATTGTAATTTATTAAAACTAAATTCCGCTCCCGTAATTAAGGCGTGATTTTCATTAATAGGAATAGGAACAGTTAGCCCAGCTTTGAAAGATGTTATACTAGTGCTTTCGTCAATATTTTTAAATTCATTTTTAATGGATTGCCCGTACCCAATTTTGAAAAGATCAATATATTCTTGACCGATACAGAAAAAAGGTAATAAGAAGATTATGAGTACGCTTTTTCTCACGATTGAAATCCGTTAATTTATAGGATTATTCAAAGGTGAACCAATCCTTCATAATGTTATCGTCCG
The DNA here is from genome assembly GCF_900106795.1 of Aequorivita viscosa. Classification (GTDB taxonomy): domain Bacteria; phylum Bacteroidota; class Bacteroidia; order Flavobacteriales; family Flavobacteriaceae; genus Aequorivita; species Aequorivita viscosa. The sequence continues at coordinate 89,204 of NZ_FNNS01000014.1, forward strand.
TTTCATTTAAATGAACAAATTCATTGCTTTGAGTATTATGAGTGTAGTCTTTCGCCCATTCCGAAAAATTTTCAGACAATTGTTTAATGGCGTCACAAACATAATAAGCTTCTTCACTCGTACTTGTAGGGTGGAGAGACATCCGTATCCATCCGGGTTTGTGCGTTAAATCCCCAAGATCTATTTCACAGGTTATATTACTTGAAGTTTCTTGGTCTACATGAAGCAAAAAGTGGCCGTAAGTTCCTGCACATGAACATCCACCACGGGTCTGTATGCCGAAGCGATCATTTAAGATTTTTACACCTAAATTGAAATGTAAATCGTCTATGTAAAAACTAAAAATTGCTAACCTGTCTTGAGTGTGAGGAGCGAGAATTTTGAGGTTTTCAATGCCCGAAAGCTCTTTAAAAACGATATTTAAAAGTTCATGCTCGCGTTTCAACATATTTTCCACGCCAATCTGTTCTTTCAAACGAATAGAAAGTGCGGTGCGGATTGTTTGTAGAAAACCAGGTGTTCCGCCGTCTTCCCTGGTTTCAATATCGTCTATATATTTATGATTGCCCCAAGGGTTTGTCCAAGATACAGTACCGCCACCAGGATTATCGGGAATTGTGTTTTTATATAGATTATTATTAAAAATTAGGACTCCACTGCTTCCCGGACCTCCTAAAAATTTATGAGGCGAAAAGAATATTGCGTCTAAATGGGCGCCTTCTTCTTCGGGGTGCATATCTATTGCAACATAAGGTGCAGAACAAGCAAAATCTACAAAACAAAGGCCACCGTTTTGGTGCATTAGCTTGGCAATTTCGCGATATGGAGTTTGAATTCCAGTTACATTAGAACAGCCGGTTACAGCGGCTATTTTAATAGGGTAATCTTTATGTTTTTCAAGTGCCTCTTTAAAATTATTCATGCATACCAAAACATCATCATTTGGGGCAACAACCACAACTTTGGCAATAGTTTCTAGCCATGAAGTTTGGTTGCTATGATGTTCCATGTGTGTTACAAAAATTACAGGCCGCATTGCATCGGGAATCGTTGTATAAGGACGTATGTTTTCAGGGATTTTCAATCCTAAGATGCGTTGGAACTTGTTAATGGCTCCAGTCATACCGCTTCCTGAAGTAATGAGCACGTCGTTTGAATTGGCGTTAACGTGCTTTTTAATGATGTTTCGCGCTTCGTGATACGCTTTGGTCATTGCGGTTCCCGTTACTGAAGTTTCGGTATGGGTATTCGCAACAAAAGGTCCAAAATCATTTAATAACTTTTCCTCGATGGGGCGATATAGTCGGCCACTGGCAGTCCAATCGGTATAGATAATTTTTTTCCTTCCGAAAGGGGAAGTGAATTCTTGGTCTATACCTACAATATTGTTTCGGAAAGGTTCAAAATACTTCTCCAAATCACTGATTTTAGCTTTATTCTCCGAAGTCATCATTTCTTTCATTACACTATAAAGTTATATAATGCTATTAAAAATAAGCATATTATACCTTGATTATTTCTCAAAGGCTTTCACGCCGCTTCGCAACCAAGCGTAATATTCTTCACCATCGGGAGTATAACCTATTGGATCTACTAGGTTTGATTCATCGTGATCCATCAAAACGTAGAAAGGTTGAGCGTTTGCTTCATATTTCAGAATTTGGAATTCGCTCCATTTTTGACCGATATAGCGAAGTTTTTTTCCAGAGATTTCGGAAGTTATTTCTTCGCCATCAGGCAACGGGCGTTTGTCATCAACATATAGTGAAATGAGTACGATATCTTCTTTTAAAAGTTTCAAGATTTTTGGCTCACTCCATACGCGCTCTTCCATTTTTCGACAGTTAACGCATGCAAAACCAGTAAAGTCAATTAAAACGGGCTTTCCAACCTTCTTTGCATAAGCCAATCCTGTGTCATAATCTTTAAAGGCGATAATGTCTTGTGGGCCTAAATGTGAACCTTCAGGAAATTCCTGTGCAGTAGCTCCACCTCCGCCACTCGACTTGGTGTAACCAACTCCATAAGGAGATTCGCTGTACTGCATCGGTGGTGGGAAACCGCTGATTAATTTTAATGGCGCACCCCAAAGTCCAGGGATTAAATAGACGGTGAATGCCAAAACTAGCATCGCAAGACTCGCGCGACCTACAGAAATATTTGTAACGGGTGAATCGTGTGGCAACTGAATTTTTCCGAAGAGGTATAACGCCAAGGCTCCAAATACTGCAATCCAAATAGCTAGGAAAACTTCACGCTCTAACCAATGAAGTTGAAGTACTAAATCGGCATTGGATAAGAATTTGAACGCAAGCGCTAGTTCCAAAAACCCTAAAAATACTTTTACTGTGTTAAGCCATCCTCCCGATTTTGGTAGTGAATTCATCCACCCTGGAAATGCTGCGAATAGCGCAAAAGGTAATGCTAGCGCTAATGAAAAACCAAACATTCCAACGAATGGCGCAATTCCTCCTTTAGAAGCTGCTTCAACCAGCAAGTACCCAATAATAGGTCCGGTACAAGAAAAAGAAACTATTGCCAAGGCAAGCGCCATAAAAAAGATACCAATCATACCACCTCTGTCTGCTTGTTTATCGGCTTTGGTTGCCCAAGAACTTGGGAGTGTGATTTCGTAAGCGCCTAAAAAAGAAAACGCAAAAAATAAAATGAGTAAAAAGAAAATTACATTAAACCATACATTGGTTGAAAGTGCATTGAGCGCATCTGCCCCAAAAAACCAGGTTACAACGGCACCTAGAAATACATAAATTACAATAATTGCAATTCCGTAAATAATTGCGTTTTTAATACCAATTGCCCGTGTCTTGCTTTGTTTCGTAAAAAAGCTAACCGTCATTGGTATCATTGGGAAAATACAAGGCGTAAGTAAAGCGGTGAATCCAAAAAGGAAAGCCACAATAAATATAGTCCACAAGCCTTTTTCTTCTTGCTTTTTAGTCTGTTGTACAGCAGAAAGCGATGCGTCTTTTGAGGCTTGTTCAGCGTTCAGTGCTGTTTCGTCCGATGGAGAATCTATCGCTGCTAAAGCCTCGTCTGTTTCATCTGAAGAATCTAGGTTTTCAGAAGCTTCGGTATCATCAGTTGTAGTTGTAGTTGCTGAACCAGGTGCTGGTGCAGGAATGTTAAAAACCAAATCTACGTAGGTGGGCGGTAAGCAATTAGTGTCATCACACACCATAAACTCAAGTTCTCCTTTTACGGTAGTTCCTTTGTTTCCTGTTAATTTTATACGTTGGGTAAAAGTGGCAGTTTTTTCAAAATAGGTAATTACCATATCAAAAACAGGATCGAGTTCGGTAACTCCTTTGTCTTCTTTTGTTTTCCCAACCAACTTATATGCATCGTTTGCTTCAAATCTAAAAACAGTAGGTAACGGGCCGTCTTCTGGTACTACTTGTGAGTATAAATGCCATTTATCGTCGATGATTGCTTTTGAGATAAGATCGTATTCAGTCTCTGATACTTTTTTAACACTGGTAGACCATTCTACGGGGTCAAGTATTTGAGAATGAACGGCGGTGAAAGATATTGTGGCAAGTAGGAGGGAGAGAAAAAACTTCTTCATTGGGGAAATGATATTATATAGATGCATAGTATTTGTCAAATTCGCAGGAACAATTAGGTCTCTAATTTTTGATTTCACAAGTGTAAAATGTGAAAAAATAAACGCAAATATACATATCATGTTTGATTTTAATATTCTAATAGAATGTAAATAGGCACTTTAATTAATATGAAATTGGCTGATTCATATTTAGGTATAATATAAAAATAGCTTTACTTTTGGAGTTGCTATTCAAATTCACATTATATTCGCCGAAAATTTCTTAAAACTATTAGATAATGAAATTGACTAAACTCTTTTCTATATTATTAATCGCTGTTGTTTCATTTAGTTGCAGCAAAAGCGATGATAGCTCCGACGCTTACCAATTCAATAAAGACAATCTAACAGGAACTTATTCCTTAAATTCGTTTAAAAGTAAAGAGATTAAAACTATAAAAGTGGAAGGTTTTGATGTGGTTACCACCATTGTATCTACTGGTGATACTTTTGATATGATGTACAAATTCGATTCCAACAATGTGCTTACAAAGGATGGCACATACCGCGTTACCGAAGTAAAAACCCTAGGTGGTGAGACTTCGCAAGAAACTTATATTATCGATTTGGATGGTGAAACAGAATCGTATTCAGTTAATGCGAACACAACCGAATTAACAATAAAAGATATAACATACCAAGTTGGCAACTTTAGTCGTACCGGCTTTAAAATTAGTTATGAGTACGTAACTGTCGAAGAGAACGGAAATAAAGTTGAGTATAACGAAGAGTGGGTATTCAAGAAGTAAGAAAAAACATTTTTTTAAATAATAAAAGCTATCCGAAGGGGTGGCTTTTTTTGTTGGAAAATCCCGTTTTACAATATTGTTTGAACAAAATTTGATTAAAATTGTGTTGCTTGAAGGTTGAGCTAACCATCAAATCCTCATATCATTCTATTAGTTTAAATTCAAATTTAGAAGAGCTTAAGTCAATATAATATTTCAAGATTTAAATCGCCCGATGCATTGTAATAATCCATATTAATTTCCTTCAAAATTGCTTACTTTTGCAAACTTTATTGAATGAATAACGTTATGGAGAATAAATTTAAGGAATACAAAGGGTTAGACCTTCCCAAAGTAGCAGAGGATATACTCGATTTTTGGAAAAAAGAAAATATTTTTGAAAAAAGTATTTCTATTCGAGAAGGATCAGAGCCATTTGTGTTTTTTGAAGGACCGCCATCAGCCAATGGTCTTCCTGGAATTCACCACGTAATGGCGCGAGCAATCAAAGATATTTTTTGCCGCTACCAAACCCAAAAAGGATATAAAGTAGATAGAAAAGCAGGTTGGGATACCCACGGATTGCCTATAGAACTTGGCGTTGAAAAAGAATTGGGGATTACCAAAGAAGACATTGGAAACAAGATTTCTGTAGAAGAGTATAACGCTGCTTGTAAAAAAGCAGTAATGCGATATACCGATGTTTGGAATAATCTTACCGAAAAAGCGGGTTATTGGGTAGATATGGAAAATCCATACGTAACCTACGAACCAAAATATATGGAATCGGTTTGGTGGTTGCTTAAAGAAATATACAACAAAGATTTAATTTATAAAGGATATACAATTCAGCCGTATTCCCCGAAAGCGGGAACGGGCCTGAGTTCGCACGAGCTTAACCAGCCTGGAACGTATCAAGATGTTACAGACACCACTGTTGTGGCTCAATTTCATGCAGTAGCCGAAACATTGCCCGATTTTTTAGCAGAAGAATCAAACAACATCTGGTTTCTAGCCTGGACCACAACCCCGTGGACATTACCTAGTAACACCGCGCTTACCGTAGGGCCAAAGATTGATTATGTGTTAGTAAAAACGTATAATCAGTATACATTTCAGCCAATAAATGTAATTTTAGCTAAAAACTTAGTTGCTAATCAGTTTTCTGGAAAATTTGAAGAAAAACCGAATGCCGATGCCTTAGAAGCGTTTAAGCAAGGCGATAAAAAGATTCCTTATTATATAGTCAAGGAATTTAAAGGGTCCGATTTGGTTGGAATTAAATATGAGCAGCTGCTCGATTATGTGCTTCCCTATGAAAACCCGGAAAACGCTTTCAGAATAATTTCTGGAGATTTCGTAACTATTGAGGATGGAACCGGAATTGTGCATACCGCACCAACTTTTGGAGCCGATGATGCCAAAGTAGCAAAAGAAGCAGAGCCAGAAGTGCCGCCAATGTTGGTTAAAGATGAAAACGGAAATTTAGTTCCTCTTGTAGATTTACAAGGAAAATTCCGCCCTGAAATGAAAGAGCTTGCAGGCAAGTATGTAAAGAATGAATATTATGACGATGCAGATGTGCCTGAAAAATCAGTAGACGTTGAGTTGGCAATTAAGTTAAAAACAGAAAACAAAGCCTTTAAGGTTGAAAAATATGTGCACAGCTACCCAAACTGCTGGCGTACTGATAAGCCTATTCTTTACTACCCAATGGATTCGTGGTTTATAAAAGTAACGAGCTTTAGAGATCGTATGCATGAATTGAACAAGGAAATTAATTGGAAACCCAAAGCTACGGGGGAAGGCCGTTTTGGCAACTGGTTAGCCAACGCGAACGACTGGAACCTTTCACGTTCTAGATACTGGGGGATTCCGCTGCCTATCTGGAGAACTGAAGATGGAAAAGAAGAACTTATAATAGGCTCTGTTGAAGAGCTTATGACTGAAATGGACAAATCTGTAGCCGCCGGATTTATGTCGAAAAATATTTTTGAAGGATTTAAGGCAGGCGATTTCTCCGATGAAAATTACAACCAAATCGATCTTCATAAAAATATAGTCGATCAAATAATTCTTGTATCACCAAGTGGAAAACCGATGAAGCGCGAATCCGACTTGATAGATGTTTGGTTTGACAGCGGAAGTATGCCCTATGCACAGTGGCATTACCCTTTTGAGAATAAAGAAAAAGTGGATACAACTTGGCGCAAAGCCGACTTTATAGCGGAAGGTGTAGATCAAACCCGAGGTTGGTTCTATACTTTGCACGCCATCGCCACGATGATGTTTGATGATGTTGCCTATAAAAATGTGGTGTCAAATGGTCTCGTTTTAGACAAAAACGGGCAGAAAATGAGTAAACGATTGGGCAATGCTATTGATCCTTTTGAAGTAATAAACCAATACGGGCCAGATGCAACACGATGGTATATGATAAGCAATGCCAATCCGTGGGACAATCTTAAGTTTGACCAAGATGGTATTTCGGAAGTGCGCAATAAATTTTTCGGAACGCTTTATAATACCTATAGTTTTTTCAGCCTATATGCCAACTTAGATAAGTTTCATTATCTTGAAGAAGATTTCCCATTAGAGAAACGGCCTGAAATTGACCGGTGGGTACTGTCAGAATTAAATACACTTATTCAAAAAGTAGATGAATATTATGCGGAATACGAGCCAACCAAAGCGGTTCGTGCCATTTCAGAATTTGTTCAAGAAAATTTAAGCAATTGGTTTGTTCGCTTAAGCAGAAGAAGATATTGGAAGGGTAGCTATAGTGACGATAAGATCTCGGCCTATCAAACGCTTTACACTTGCTTATTGACCGTTGCAAAGTTGGGTGCTCCCGTGGCTCCGTTCTTTATGGATCGATTGTATAAAGACCTAGTTGCTGGCACGTCGGGAGAGGCAATTGAATCTGTGCATTTAACCAATTTTCCAATAGCAGATATATCTTACATTGATAAAAAGCTAGAACACAAAATGCAAAAAGCACAAACAATTTCGTCTTTGGTGCTTTCATTGCGCCAGAGAGAAAAGATTAAAGTGCGACAACCGCTTCAAAAAATTATGATTCCCGTTTTAGAAGAAGCTGAAAGAGAAGAAATATTGGCCGTTTCCAATTTGATAAAAAGCGAAGTAAACGTAAAGGAAATTGAGTTAATTGATGAAGGAAGTGGTCTGTTAGTTAAGCAGATTAAACCCGACTTTAAAGTGCTTGGACCGCGTTTTGGAAAAGACATGAAGGCCGTCGCAGCTGCTATTATGACTTTTGATCAGCAACAAATTAACACTTTGGAAAAAGACGGTGAAATATCTGTTTCTATTAATGAAAAAATCACTACTTTGGCTCTTGAGGATGTAATTATAAGTTCTCAGGATATTGAAGGTTGGCTAGTTGCCAATGCCAACGGAGTAACTGTAGCTTTAGATGTAACGCTAACCCCAGATTTGCGAAACGAAGGAATAGCAAGAGAGTTGGTAAACAGAATTCAAAACTTACGAAAAGATAGTGGTTTTGAAGTGACAGATAGGGTTGAAATAACCTTACAAGAAGAAGAAAAATTAAAAGTAGCAGTTGACCAGTATTTTAAGTATATTAAGGAAGAAACATTAACAGAGGTTTTGCAGTTTCAACCTATAGTTGAAGAAGGAATAGAAATTGCTTTTGATGAGATTGAAACAAGAATTAGTATTAAAAAACATTAGATTATGACAGAAACAGAAAAAACCAGATATACTGATGCAGAGCTAGAAGAATTTAAAGCGTTGATTAACGAAAAAATTAGAAAAGCTACAGAGCAGTTAGACCTTATTAAAAGTTCGTATAAAAACGACAGTAATAATGGTACAGATGATACATCGCCTACCTTCAAAGCTTTTGATGAAGGAAGTGAAGTAATGAGCAAGGAGGCAAATTCACAATTGGCTATCCGTCAAGAAAAATTTATCCGTGATCTTAAAAACGCCTTAGTGCGTATCGAGAACAAAACATACGGAATATGTAGAGTTACTGGCAATTTAATTAACAAGGAGCGTTTAAAGTTAGTTCCGCACGCTACCTTAAGTATTGAAGCTAAAAACATGCAGAAATAATTGTTTGCGCATTTCGTCAAGAAATGTTGGAAAAATTAAACTGTCCGAAAATCGAATATAGCTAAGATAATTGACGGCTCCGATTTTCAGACAGTTTTTTCGTAATAATCAACAAAGCTCTTAATCTATAAAAAATTAAGAGCTTTACCCGTTGTGCATTATGATTTAAAAGAAAAAAGTTGTCCATATTACTGATAATCAGTATCTTGTTTTAGCTATAAAACATTATATATGAACAACTTAAGTGCAAATTACGAAAGAATATTGGAAGTTTTAAGAAAAATATCAAAAGATCAACTTTTACCCTATCAAAGGCGTGAACCAAAGCTCTGTGACTTGGAACTGATAAGTTTGAGTTTAACGGCTGAGTTTATGGGCATAGATAGTGAAAACGATCTTTTCAGAAAGCTTCCCACAACAATTTCTTCAAAAATTGAGCGAAGTGTATATAACCGAAGAAGGCGTGGGTTGGCTGACCATATAGATGGCATTCGATT
>NZ_FNNS01000027.1 GCF_900106795.1 Aequorivita viscosa
TGCACTGACAACTGTTCAATATATCAATAAGTTCATCTTCGGGAGAAACATCAACAACATTAAAATCAGCATTATTTAAAATGCACAACGGGTTAACAGTATTAAGCCGACATAAAATTTTAGTGCTTGCCGTGTTCCAGATCGCGAACCGTCTTCAAACACTAAAATTTGGTCGGCTATTTTTATTTCATTTTGCTCGCAATTATAAAAAGGCTTTTCGGAACGTAAACTGTCCTATTTTTTGGGAAGACCACACTACCAGTCTTTCACTGTTGTTTTTATTTGACTGATTATAAAATCTTGCGCTTCCTTTGTTATCCCGAAATAAAGCGGAATTCGCACCAAACCATTCGCCCATCTTTCAGCTTCTTTTAAATGTAAGGGGTTTTCAGTTTTTGCAAACGGACTTAAATGAAGAGGTAAATAATGAAAAGCAGCCATTATACCGTTTTTTTTCAGTGCTTGCAGCAGGATATTTCTCTTTTCTTGATTTATTGTTTTTAGACAGAATAGGTGAGCGTTGTGCTTTTCGTAATCCTTCACTTTTATGACCTCGATGCCTGATACTTCTTTTAAAGCGTTATAATAATAATTCCAGGATTTTACACGCTCTGCATTAATATGTAAAAGATTTTGAAGTTGCGCCCATAAAAAAGCCGCAGTTACTTCCGAAGGGTAGAAAGAAAGCCCTACATCGTACCATTCATATTTGTTTACTTCGCCATCTAGAAACATTTTTCTGTTGGTTCCCTTTTCCCAAATTATTTCTGCCCGTTCTACAAATTGTGCATCGTTAATAACTAAAAGGCCGCCGTGACCGGAAGTTATGTTTTTTGTGGAATGGAAAGAAAAGGCTCCAAAATGGCCAATACTTCCCAAAAATTTACCTTTATAAGTTGCACCTAAACTGTGCGCGGCATCTTCTACTACCCAGATTTTATGAGAATTGGCAATGCGCATAATTTCGTCCATTTCGCACGCAATTCCACCATAATGCATCACGACAATGGCTTTCGTTTTTTTAGTAATCAATTTTGGAAGTTGGGACGGGTCGATATTGGGATTGTCAGGATGGGAATCTGCATAAACAATCTTTGCGCCTTTTAAAACAAACGGATTGGCCGAAGTAATATACGTATAGGAAGGCACAATGACTTCATCGCCAGGAGAAATATTCAACAGGATAGAAACCATATCTAATGCTGCGGTACAGCTATCGGTAAGCTTGGCGTGAGTAAAACCAAATTCCCTGTTGAAAAATTGGTGACACAAATGGGTATATTTTCCATTGCCAGATAGCGCACCGCTATTGATGACTTCTTCAATATATTTTATTTCATTACCTGAAACAAAAGGTTGGTGCAATGGAATCATACTTACTAAGAAATGGGAAGGGTTATACTTTCAAAAGTAAACTAATTTGCAAAACTCACAATAGGAGTCTGGCGAGAAGATTCTTTGAAAAGACTATATTTGAAACTACATTTTGGGAATGACTTTCTCAACAAAGCACCAAGAACTGAATGAGTTTAACTGAAGTAAATATTGAGCCAACCAAAGCTCCTATAGCCTTTTTGGTGGCAAAAGATCGTTCAGGTACCACGTTGCTTCAGACTATGTTAGATTCTCATCCTAATATTTGTGCGCCACTTGAATCTCGATTTGTACTTCACTTAAAGAACAAATATCACAGTAAAACTATTTGGAACAAAAGCTTAAAAACCCAGTTTGTCAAAGATTTATTTAAAGAGCAGAAAATGGTTTTATTTTGGGAATTAGACCAAGATGCGCTAATAGAAAGACTTGAAAAACTACCCGAAAATACCACTTACGGCGAAATTTGTAAGCAAGTGTATGTTTCTTCAAATTCATTTCATAGCAAGGAAACTGCAGCGCTTATTGTAGATAAAAATCCAATATATGCTATTATGATTCCTCTGCTTCAGGAAGTATTTCCAAATGCAAAGTTTATTCATCTAATTCGGGATTTCCGCGGAAATGTAAGTTCTATTCTCAACCTTCAGAAAGGAGCGTCTGTTTATAAATTGGGAATGAATTGGATACTGACTAATTCAGAAATTGAAAAAACGAAGCAACTTTCACCTAACAACTTTATAACCCTTCGCTATGAAGATTTACTCGAAAATCCAAAAAGCGAATTGGAACGGATAACCAGTTTTTTCAGTCTTGAATTTCATCAGGATATGCTTACCTATAACGAACGTATTGCGAAAGCTATTTCTGCTTATGTAGCACGTTCTCCAAGCGAAAAGGTTCGTAGCGTGAGAGAAATTGGAATTGCTAAAGTTCATAAAAACCTTTCAAAACCGATTGATAATTCTTTTAAAGATAAATGGAAGGAAAAACTATCTAAAGCCAATATTGAAACTTTAGAAAAATATTGTAGCGGTTTCGCCAAAAGATATGGTTATGAGCAGACTACTTTAATTGTTCCAAAAAACGAGAAAATTCCGAAAGAATTACTTTTTGAACGTGATAAATTACGGTTGTATTACAAACTTCCAATATGGTTGCGCGAACTGAAAAGTAAACCCAGCATGCCATTTATTTCAACCCAATGAGCAAGAACTTTTATGTTATGGCCATTGGCCGCTCTGGAACCACTTTACTTGCCTATATCCTGGATGCGCACCCAAACATTGTCGTGCCGCCAGAGTCGTTTTTTGTGCTTCATTTAGAGCGGGAATACAAGCATATAACCGATTGGAACGATAAAACGATTCAAAACTTCATTGACGATGTGTATGTAGACCGTTCATTTCGGCTTATGTGGAAAGTTCCTCGAAAAACAGTGGAAGAATCTTTTTCGCAGCCACCAAAAGTGACGGGTTTTGACGAGGCTTGCAATCGAATACGTGCGAGTTACAACGCTTCTTTTAAAACGAAGTCGATAGAACTATACGGCGACAAGCATCCAATATATTCGCATTTCTTTAAACGAATGATGCGGATAAATCCTAACGCCAAATTAATTCACATGGTGCGGGATCCGCGAGGTACTGGGAGTGGGCAGATAATTACTTTTAATAGAAAAGATGCGCTCATGGTTGGCTATTTATGGTCTCGGTACAACAAAAACCTTTCAGGACTTAAAGCAGTCTATCCGAATAATTACTACTTGCTCAAGTATGAAGATTTGGTTTTGAAACCAGAAGAAACAATGAAATCCCTTTGTCATTTCTTAGAAATAGATTTCGATGCAAAGATGATGGCGTATCGGAAAAACACTGTAAAGCTATTTGAAGATTATACCAAAGCCATTACGAAGAAACACGAAAGCCTGATGAAACCCATTGACCCAAAAATAATGGAGAAGTGGAAAACAAAACTCACAAAGAAACAGATTGAGCAACTAGAATTCGCTACTTATGATGTGGCTTCAGAATTGGGATATGATTTTGAAAAGCCCAATGTAAACTTTTATACGAAGTTGAAATTCCCTTTTTCAAAATTGAAAGTCAAAATTATTTTGGGAATAATTACGCTCTTTTTCAACTTTCCATTTGCATTCAGAAAATTGGTTTTAAGTCTTAAAAGTAGGGTGTTGGACTATAATTATAAGAATTAAGGCTTAAACTTTATATACTCAGCCAAATGAGAAGGAAGGTTGTCATAGAGCCCAGCTGGTTTCTCTCTCGGAAGTTCAACATCATTCCAAGATAATTCGGAAGGGTCGTTATTTATTTTTTTCACCATTTCTCGAATGGTTTTAGCTGTTTCTAAATAAATTTCGGGAGTAAGCTCTAGTACATATTTTTCGTCATCAGAAAGTGCTTCAACAATTTGATAACCGAATTTTTGATTGTATTCCAATGCAATTTTATTATCTGCTCGAACTTCGGCCAAGCTTCGTTTTATTTTCACCAAAAAGAAAAGTAAATCTGTAGCGCATACCGAAGCAATTATAGGCAGGTGTGATTGCATAGCCGTTGGTTCCCAAATGAAAATACCTCCTCGCGAAATTCCAGTTTCGTAAGACTCAATATTGCCGTGAATAAGTCCGATTTTTTTTTCTTCGTGAAGAATTAAAAAGTAATAGTTGAAGTCGTTATTGATGGATTGAAACCATTTTTTTTGTTCTTCTTCAGTTATCAGCTTTTGATAGAACATTCGCTTTCTAATAAGTTCGCTATTGCGGTGATGGCGTACTAATTCTATATCAGCTTCGGTTAATCGCTGAAGCGTAATTCCGTATTTTCTGATGATCATAATTCCTCTTTAATGAAATATGCAGGTTGCTGATTGAGTCTTGAAAGGATGTTTTTCAAATAATATCCCAAAATTCCGAAGCACAATAGCATCAAACTTGCTGAAAAACTGATTGAAACTATTAAGGCTGTAAATCCAGGAACAGCCACATCAAAAACCAGCTTTTTAACGATGAAATAAACTCCGATTAATACAAAAATGAAAGAAAAAATGCCTCCAAAATACATCATCAATTTAAGTGGCCAATTGCTATAATTCAAGGTATTGTTGTTGGCAAGTGTCCAGAGTTTTTTAGGAGAATAGGCGGAGTTTCCATATTTTCTAGGTGCATGCGAAACCTTTACACACTCGATGAAGTTGGTATGCCAATGCAGTATTTCATCAATAAAATTGAAATGTTGTTTGTTATGCTTTAGTTTGTCAATCAAAGTTCCGTCCACAAGTCGGAATGATGAGCCATTCCCGAAAGATCCGTGAAGATGTTTTGCCGACTTTTTATAAGCATTACTACTTAATTTTCGGAAGAGTGGATGGTTTTCATTGCCGATGCCATATACCACATTTGCTCCTGTTTGTTTTTGCCTCTCAACTAACAACGGAATATCTTCAGGCGCTTGTTGTAGGTCGTCGTCCATGGTAATGACCCACTTGCCTTTTGCTTGGTGAAACCCGCAAATAGTGGCGTTGTGTTGTCCAAAGTTTTTTCCTAGCCGAAAAAGTCGGACTTTATCTGGGCTTTCGTTTTTTAAATCAACCAACACATTCCAGCTGTTGTCTTGGGAAAAATCATCGATAAAAATGATTTCGTATTCTTCTGAAATATTTTTAAAAACGGTACTAATACGCTGCTTCAATTCCGAAAGGGATTGTTCGCTGTTAAATACTGGGATGATGATAGAATATTCCATTTTACATACCTGCGCTAAGTCCGCCATCCATTACTATTTCAGTTCCTGTAATCCATTTTGAAGCTAGAGATAACAAAAATGCGATGGTATTGGCTACATCTTCCGGTTCGCCAAAACCTAACGGATATTGCTTTCCGTGCTTGTTCATTAATTCCTTGCTCACGGTTTTTTCAGCTTCGTCAAATAGCGGTGTTTTTACCATTGCAGCTAGAATTACATTGCTGCGTATTTTTTGTGGGGCGTGTTCTAAAGCTAAAGTTTTACTGAAGCTATTGATAGCTGCCTTGGTGCCTGAATAAAGCGCACCTCCTTTATTTGGAAAATTACAAGCAATTGATGACATAAAAACTATCGAGGCACCTTTGTTTACTTTTTTCGATTTTAAAAGTGAACTTGTCAATACTACGGGTGCTTCATAATTAATTTCATAGATTTCCTTGATTTGTTTTTTACTGATAAATTTTACGGGGTAGTGTTTTACAATTCCACTGCTATGAACGATTCCGTCGATGTTTGGAACTTGTTTTACAATTTCATTTATAGCTTCATCATCAGTTAAATCGGCTTGGATAATTTGATGTTCTCCTTTTGGTAGTTTTTTTAAAACATCAAGTAATCGTTCTTCGTTTCTAGCTGTTAGAATTACTGTGGCTCCTAGATTAGCGACAACTTCTGCGGTTTTTGCTCCAATTCCTGAAGAAGCGCCAGTAACTAATATTGTTTTATTTTCGAGGGAAAATGGATTCATAATTCTATGATTTCTGGGAGCACTACATTTTTCAGATTTAAAGATACCGAACCCCAAGATAAACCAACCCCAAAACCCGCGAGAAGTAGTTTTTTTTCTGAATTTTTCAAATCGTTAGATAATTCACTTACAATCGTCAAAGGGATGGAAGCTGAACTTGTGTTACCATATTTCGAAATAGAATAAGGCACTTTTTCTGGAGCGAACTTCATTTTTTTACGAATGGTTTCGTTCATTAATTTGTTGGCTTGGTGCATTACAAAATAATCGTAGGATTCAGTTGTGGTTCCTATTTTTTCAAGAAATTCCTTTAGTGAATTTGGGACTTCTTTAATCGAAAAATTAAATACGTCTAGTCCATTGAGCGCCAAATCCATTTTAGAACGGACAATGCCTGGTGTTATTTCTTCTTTTACAAATGATTCAGGAGAAGCTAGATTCCGAAGGCCGCCGTGGGGAATGATAATTGCATCTTTTCCAGAGCCATCACTGTTTAGGTCGAAACTTATTGATTTAGCGTTTTCTTCGTATTGTAAAGCCGTGACGGTTCCTGCATCACCAAATAGGGGATAGGTGCTTTTATCTTCATTTGAACACGTTGCTGTAGAAATGTCGCCAACCATTAATAGGCCTTTTTTAAGCCCTGTGGCCTTCATCATTCCGGAGATAACGGAAAGTCCGTAAACATAGCCTGAACAGCCTAAACCTATGTCAAAAGCCATGCAGGACTTGGATAAACCGAGTCTATCTTGTAAAATGATTGCGGTTGCGGGCAAATAGAAATCTGTGGATTGAGAAACGAAGATGAGAATTTCAATTTCTTCCTTTTTCCAATGGAGTTCTTTCAGAAGTTTCTCGGCTGCTTCAAAACATAAGTCTGAAGTTGTCATTCCGGGTAAAACCATTCTGCGTTGTTCAACTCCTGTGGTTTTAATGAGTAATTTTTTTTCACTTTCGGTCAATAGGTCGTAATCCCAGTTGGAAACCATATTGGATGGTACTGCTGCTGCGATACCTTTTACGGCTATATCTTGAATAGAAAAAAACGCCATTATTGCTTCATTCTTAATTTTACCATTTCGTAAAGTTCTTCTACTTTGCTGATGCTCATAAGGTCTTCACCTGAAATGGTTACTTCGTATTCAGTATCGATTAGGGCGATGATTATGAGCGAATACATGGAACTCCATTCGTCCAAATCGTTAAATTTTGTTTCTGGTTTTAAAGTTCCTGGAGCTAGTTCGTCAAATTCGGTTTCTAGGGTACTTATAAATTCTCCGATGTTATTCATTAAAAAGTTATTTGGTTAATATGGTTGCTCCCCAAGTAAAACCGATTCCAAAACCGGCTACTAAGA
This sequence comes from Aequorivita viscosa, assembly GCF_900106795.1. GTDB lineage: Bacteria > Bacteroidota > Bacteroidia > Flavobacteriales > Flavobacteriaceae > Aequorivita > Aequorivita viscosa. The sequence continues at coordinate 7,244 of NZ_FNNS01000027.1, forward strand.
TTTTATGTTCTTTTCTTATTTTTTCTTGATCGACCATTTCTTTTAAAGCAATTGGAATTGTTGCTGAAACGGTATTCCCGACTTCTTCAATTGAATTGATGAATTTCTCTTTCGGTATTTTCATGCGTTTCCGAAGAAATTCGAGCATCGATCCATTTGCTTGATGAAATACAAAATAATCGATATCTTCAATGTTCATTTGGTTTTTTTCCAAAACAGCTTTAACCAATTTTGGGACACGCCTGATTGCAAATAAAAATATTTTTGCGCTATCCATCCGCAATCGTCCCCACTTTAAACCCGACGGAATATCTTCATATTGCTTAAGATATGGAATATCTGCCGGGTTTTTGGTTGCAGATCGTTCAACGAATAAATGGCTTTCGCCACTGCCGTCGGTTCCAAAAACAAAATCGCTTATTGAAGTGTTTATTCCGTCTTTTTTTTGTTCGGAAGATATTAAACAGGCTGCTGCGGCATCACTGAATATACTGCTCAGTTCAATATCTTCTGGGTGGATTACCCTTGTGGTAACATCGGAAGTGATAAGTAAAACGTTTTTTGCCAATCCCGCCATAATTACAGCTTTCGCAATGCTCAATCCATAGACCCAACCGGTGCATCCTTGAAGAATATCCAAAGTGCCAATATCTTGTTCGAGCCCTAAGTCTTGTTGCATAATAGCCGCTGTAGAAGGCCCTTTGTATTCGAAGGCTTCACTTACGAAAATCAAATAGTCTACCGTAGCTCTATCAATGTTCCATTCGTCTAAAAGTTTGTTGGCGGCTCTATTTCCCAAATCCTTTGCGGAGTCTTCAAGATTGGCGATATATCGCTTCTTTATTCCGCATTTTTGAAAAATAGATTCGGGTGTAATTTCAAGGGAAGCATCGCCGCCGTATTCCAAATACTTTTCTATTATAAATTCATTGTTAACTGAATTATTTGGAAAATAATATGATATGGCGTTGAGGTATATCAATTTTTATCAGGTTTGGGATGCTTCTAATTATGAATCCAAATATAAGTAACCATACAATTTTATGAATGTTTTTGAGTGGCTAAAATTTACATTGTAAAGGCTGTTTTCAATTTCTGCGTATATTTACCGTTATCAACCACCTTCAAATATGTCAAAGAATCATTCTAAGCTAATTGGCTACTTAATTGTAGGACTTTGCTTTCTTATTTATGGAAATTCATTATTGAATAATTATGGTTTTGACGATGAGTACGTTATTGTAAATAACGAAAAGGTGGCGAAAGGGATTTCGGGAATATCAGCACTTTTTAAGTCAAAAAATATTGAATCTGTCGATCAGGGTTATGGGTATCGGCCTGTAACGTTGACTTCTTTTGCAGTTGAGCATCAGATATTTGGAGCCATACCGTTTGTTAGTCATCTTATCAATCTACTTCTTTATATTCTTACCTGCTTATTAATTTTTAAGATTTTAAATTCACTTTTTAAAAACAATCATTGGTTGCTGCCATTGGTAATTACCGTTCTTTTTATAGTACATCCCATTCATACAGAAGTGGTGAGTAGCGTTAAATCCAGGGATGAGCTGTTGTGCTTCCTGTTTGCTTTGTTGGCTATGGCAAGTGCCATTAAATACGCTCGCAAGCAACATTGGGGTTGGCTTGCGGGAGTTTTTGTTTTTATGGTATTGTCGTTTTTGTCTAAATTATCTTCGCTTACTTTCTTGGCGATAATTCCGTTGACCATTTACTTTTTCGAAAATGTAAACTGGAAGGTGCATTTGAAGATTGTTGTCGCTTCGTTGTTGCCACTTATTATTTTTAGGCTTATAAATACTCAACTTATTGAGAGTTCCGGAAGCAGAAGTCTGCTGTTTATTGAAAACCCTCTGTTTGTGAATGGAGCAAGCTTTATTGAAAGGATTCCGATGGCATTTTATTCGGTGTTTTATTATATCAAATTGCTTTTTGTGCCGCATCCGTTGTTAAGTTATTACGGGTACGACCACGTGAGCATCGTTGGGTGGGAGCATTTATATGTGTGGCTTGGAATGCTAGTTGTGATTCCGCTTGCAATTCTTACAATTTGGAAACTAAAAACCAAATCGGTTTTGGTGTATGGGTTGGCGTTCTTTTTTATAACCATTTCTATGTATGCAAACCTTGTAAAGCCAGCTGTGGGTATTATTGCAGAACGGTTTGCGTACATCCCTTCTTTGGGATTTTGTATTGTGGTGGGTTGGTTATTGCTGAAATTGAGCAAAATTGACATCACTTTAAAAGAAGAAGTGCGTATTCCTAAGTTGAATTATGTTTTTTGGGGAATTACAGGGCTTATTGTTTTGGCTGGTTCGGCGAAGACCTTTTCTAGGAATTTAGATTGGTACGATTTGCAAACCTTAGTAACACGAGACATTGAAGTTGCTCCAAAATCTGTTAAGTTGAATATGCTTTTGGCAAACGATTTATTTGGTAAAGTATCGGCGAAAGAGCTGAAGCAAACTGAAAAGGATTCGTTGATTGAAAGAAGCATTTTTTACTACAAACAAGCGCTCGAAACCTACCCAATTCATACGGCTGCGCATAATAACCTTGGGATTCTTTATAGTTTGGAAGGGGATTTGAAAGAGTCGCACCAACACCTGATAGAAGCGAGTAGGGGTGATGCGCCAGATTTTAAAACTTTTTATAATCTTGGCTTGTCTTACCGTGCAAATGGCGATCCGGATAAGGCTATTGAGACGCTAAAGAAGTCTATTGCGTTGAACCCGAAGAGTGTGGAAGCCTATCAGAACTTGATGTACATTCAGTTTGAGAATGAGCATTATGAAGATGCCATGGAAACCAATATTACGATGTTTCGGATATTTCCGAAGAATAGACCTGGGGTTTTTGAAATAGGGCAGAAGATGGTTGCCAAAACCCACGGCCCAAATTCAACGTATTATTTAGATTTACTGCTTTCTAAGAAGCTGATTACTCCTAAAATGTATGAAACCTTCAAAAAGCAGTCGAATCCTTCTTTGATGGGGGGTTAATTGTGGGGTTTTGTTGTTTGGGGTTTGTTGTTTATTTCTTTTTGTTGATGAAGTTTTGGATTTACTTGTGAGGACAAGGCTGGGATTGCTTGTGCCAGCTAAAGAGTTAGTGATGTGATTGTAAGAATGAAAAAGCACACTTTATGAGGTTGTCCCTAAGAAAAATTGTATACACCCAAAAGCGGTCAATGCCCGTGAGAAACTAGGGCATTATTTTAAATCAGTTCCTAACGATCTATGAAAAAAGGGTCAGACTTTAAAAAGTCTAACCCCTGTTATTTTAAAACTTACACACTTAGCGGGATAGTGTCTTATCCTTACCAAAAATACTCTTTAATTAAATTGTGGATCTCCTGTAGTTAAAACGTTGTAAATCTGTATTCCTTCGAGAGCTTTTAAGGTGATTCCTTCTTTGGAAATTCCTGAAGTCAAAGTTCGGTACATTGAATTTGCCAAGTTATTTACCTTTTGATTTCCCATGAATCTAATGATGTCTTTTGTTTCATTTACTATTTTCTGTGAATCATAGTCTTCCGCAATTTTATAATCATTCCAGTCTTTTTGATTTATTTCATAAGTTATGTCATCGAATTCTACAAGAAAGACTCCTCGTTCTTTAAGCTCTTCAAGATAGGCTATTCTTTCAGCCTCTTCTTCCATTCTAATCATTTCTGCAACCTCTCTTTTTAATCTCAACTCCTCTTCATACGCAATTTTAGCTTCTTCAATTGAATCTAGCCTTTTCTTTTCTATTAGCCTTTTTCTTTCCTGCTCTATTTCTTGTTTTACTTTTTCTTCACTGGCATATTGTTCTGAAACCTCACTGTCAAACGAATTTAACTTCAGTTTTAATTCTGATATTTGTTCCACTCCAGTTCCTTGGTTTATCGTTCCATCTAAAATCTTATCTTGAATTTTTGCTATTTCATCATTAATATCTCTGTATTCTTTTACTTTATCATCGAAAGATGTACAAGAGCTAAAGGAGGTTACAACAAGCGTTATTACTATTAGAACTTTAATAATTCTCATAATTTTAATTTTTCTGGTTAACGTAAATACTTTTTTGCTTCGACATTAATATTTGATATTTCTTCATTGAAATATCCTTATCCTCGAAACTATTTTTCAATATAGATAAACAAGACCACCTCCCTCTAAACTTATGGAAGGCGAGAGAGGGGCCATTAGTTTTGACATTGTTGTGAATACAGTTTGTTTAAGATATACTCTAATCTTATTACTATGAGTTTCCTCTAGCCGCAGCAATCATTGCCATTTGTCTAGCTTGATCGTCATTACGCTCTCTTTTATCAATTTCGTCTATTTGACGATATATATTGGCGTTGTGGGCTTCGACTTTACTGGACATAGTAAAAAGGTCTATTAAGCCCCAGACACCTAGTCCTCCGAGGGTGAACCAGAATAGGAATTGTAGCCCCCATTTGCCGAGATAGGCGTAGTGGGTTCCAAATAGAAAGAAGAACAGTATATAGGCTGTACTTGTTGACTTGATCTGAGATTGAAGATGATGTTTGGTCATAATTTTATTTTTTAAGGTTAATGAGTTGATAAACTCGGTTTTAAATTGTTTGGTTATATTTTGGTTAAAAGTCTTTAATTCTATCCAGTCTTTTTTGAGGTTTCCCGTAATCAGGCAATTTTTCCATCAATATGTTTTTCAAAAACAAAACCACCTCCCCCTAAAACTTATGGAAACACGAGGGAGGGGCTTTTAATTTTGGAAGTTCGCTCTTGCTATAGTTTTTAATTAAAGCTTATTAGCGACTTGCTTACTTCCTTATGGGATCAAATGTAGGTTGATGTTTTGGTATATTTTTACGGGTTTCCGTAGAATGCGATATTTTTTAAAAAATCTAGGTAATTTTTCACTTTTGCGCGGTTTCTGAAGAAGGAGAGTTTGAACGCTTTACAGAGCTCAAATACCAATAATGTTCAATTAATTGAAGAAGTAAGAATTGGAGTAAAAGAAAGCCCTTCCAAAGTTTAAAACTCTGGAAGGGTTCAATAATTTTATAAAAACTAAGGTAGCTAGGTGTTTCTACATTTGGCGAAACTTACCGAAGCTATCCTGCCAATGCTTCTGCACCACCAACAATCTCTAGGATTTCGTTGGTAATTGCTGCTTGACGTGCTTTGTTGTATTGTAATTTTAAGGCATCTCGAAGTTCGGTGGCGTTGTCTGTTGCTTTGTGCATTGCAGTCATACGTGCGCCGTGCTCACTTGCTACACTATCACGAAGAGCTTTGAACAATTGTGTTTTTAGGCTCTTAGGAATTAATGCTTCTACAATTTCTTCTTTTGATGGTTCAAAAAGATAGAAGGTATCTGATGTGTCTGCTTCTTCTATGTTTTGTGCAGGCATAATTGGTAAAAACTGCTCAGTCATTACAATTTGAGTCGCTGCATTTTTAAAGCTATTGTAAACTAATACAATTTTATCGTAGGTTCCTTCTGAATAGAGTTGCATTAACTTTTCAGCAATTTCGGAAGTGGTTTCAAAGGAAAGGTTGTCGAAAATATCGTTGTTATTTTCTAAAATGGTGTTTCCTTTCTTTAGGATGTCATTTCCTTTCTTTCCTAAGGTCATAAAGTCAACCTGCTTTCCAGCGTAGGTGTTACCGACCAAATTACGAGCTTCTTTAACGATATTACTGTTAAAAGCTCCGGCCAATCCACGGTTGCTAGTTATTGCAACAACCAAAACCTTGTTTACTTCTCGTTGTTCTGAATATTTCCCTCCTGCATTCTCCTCAAGAGTGGCACTCAGATTCTGTAGTAATTCAGTAAGTTTTTCAGAATAGGGACGCATCGCCGTAATTGCATCTTGTGCTTTCTTCAACTTTGCAGCAGATACCATTTTCATGGCGCTTGTTATCTGCATCGTAGAGCTTACGGATGATATTCTGTTACGTATTTCCTTAAGATTTGCCATTTTTATTTATTGTAACTCTGTGTTCTCTGTGTCTCTGTGGTGCAAAAAAACCACGAAGACACAGGGGTCACGGAGATTTTTACTTCTTATATTTCGCTGAAAGATCCTTAGCAACAGATGTCATTACATCAATTGCGTCATCAGTAAGCTTACCTGCTTTTAGAGCATCCAAAGTGTCTCTGTGCTTTAGGTTAAGCATTTCTAGATAATCTCTTTCAAATTCCTTTATCTTGTTTACAGGCACATTACGCATTAAGTTTTTAGAACCTGCATAAATAATTGCAATTTGGTCTTCAACTGTATACGGATCGTTTTGCGCTTGTTTTAGAATTTCAACGTTACGTTTTCCTTTTTCAATTACGTTTAAGGTTGCGGCATCTAGGTCTGAACCAAATTTTGCGAAAGCTTCTAGTTCACGGAAGGCTGCTTGATCTAGTTTTAATGTACCTGCTACTTTTTTCATCGATTTAATCTGCGCGTTACCACCTACACGAGATACCGAAATACCTACGTTAATAGCCGGACGAACACCAGAGTTAAACAAATCTCCATCCAAGAAAATCTGTCCGTCGGTAATCGAAATAACGTTAGTTGGAATATAAGCAGAAACGTCACCTGCTTGTGTTTCAATAATTGGAAGTGCTGTTAATGATCCACCCCCTTTCACGATTCCTTTCAATGATTCTGGAAGGTCGTTCATTTCTTTTGCAATACCATCATCTGCAATAACCTTAGCAGCACGTTCTAATAATCTTGAGTGCAAGAAGAAAACGTCTCCAGGGTATGCCTCACGTCCCGGTGGACGACGAAGCAAAAGAGAAACCTCACGGTATGCTACTGCTTGTTTTGAAAGGTCATCATAAATAATTAATGCTGGACGACCAGTATCGCGGAAATATTCGCCAATCGCAGCTCCTGCGAAGGGTGCATACACCTGCATAGGCGCAGGGTCTGAAGCGTTAGCAGCTACAATAGTTGTGTATGCCATTGCGCCTTTTTCTTCCAATACTTGTGCAATGTTCGCAACTGTAGAGGCTTTTTGACCTATGGCAACATATATACAATATACAGGCTCCCCTGCATCATAAAATTCTTTTTGGTTCAAAATGGTATCGATACAAACAGTGGATTTACCCGTTTGGCGGTCTCCAATAACAAGTTCACGCTGACCACGGCCAACAGGAATCATTGCATCGATAGATTTTATACCAGTTTGAAGTGGTTCAGTTACCGGCTGACGGTAAATAACTCCAGGTGCTTTACGCTCTAAAGGCATTTCGTAAGTTTCGCCAGTGATTGGTCCTTTACCATCAATCGGCGAACCCAGTGTATTAACCACACGGCCAACAATACCTTCACCTACATTAAGAGATGCAATACGTTGTGTACGTTTTACTGTTGAACCTTCTCTAATATCTTGAGATGGACCTAAAAGTACAATACCAACGTTGTCTTCTTCTAGGTTCAATACAATACCTTCGAGGCCACTTTCAAAAGCTACTAATTCGCCATATTGGGCGTTAGAAAGTCCGTATGCCCGAACAATACCGTCACCCACGGTCAATACAGTTCCTACTTCGTCTAGGGAAGCGGTTGCTTCAAAACCTGTGAGTTGTTGCTTCAAAATTGCTGATACTTCAGCTGGTTTTACTTCTGCCATTTCTTTAGATGTTAGATGTTAGATTTATGATGTTAGACTAAATCTAATTTCATTTTGATATTTAATTTCGCACTCTACCTTGCGCGGTTACTTTTAACGGGGATGCCACAAGGCATCTATTGTTGATGTGATACACGATGCATCGTGTATGTGTTGTTGTGGATACACGATGCGTCGTGTATCTACGTTATATTGATTTACTGAATTCCTTTTTTAATTTTCGGAATTGGTTTGCAATACTTGCGTCGTATTGAACATCACCAACTCGAAGAATAAAACCTCCAATAATATTTGGGTCTATGTCACTTTTTAAATGGACTTTTTCGCTTCCAGTCAATTCTTTAATTTTTGATATTACATTCGCTTCTAAATCTGACGATAACGGAACAGCTGTAGTTACGTTTGCCACTTTAACACCTTGCATATCATTATAAAGGTCGATGTAACTTTTTGCTACTTTACTTAATAATGAAGTTCGTTTGTTTTCGACTAAAAGATTGATTAGTGAATGTGTGGTTTCAGATTGTCCACTAAAAATTGATAACAAGGCTTGCTTTTTTTCAGCGGCCTTGATTACGGGACTCTGAAGAACTGTTTGCAATTCTCTACTACCTTGAATGGTATCGTAAACGGATTGCATGTCTCCAAATAAAACAGCACCTGTGTTGTTTTTGTTTGTGCTTTGCAAAATCGCTTTCGCATATCTAATTGCTGCCCTGTTGCTCATGAATTGTTAATTTAATTTTGCCTTACCTTAATTAAGTTTGGCTTTCCCCAACATTTGATCTACAAGCTGTAATTGCTTTTCCTTATCGGATAGTTCGTGATTTAAAACTTTTTCTGCAATTTCTAATGATAGGGTTGCTACTGTTGCTTTCATTTCGGCTATTGCAGCTTTCTTTTCGCCTTCAATGGCAGCCTGTGCTTGAGTAATCATTTTATCGGCTTCATCCTTAGCTTCTTCTTTAGCTTCAGAAATCATTTTTGCTTTTATGTCGCGCGCTTCTTTTAGCATTGTTTCACGCTCTGATCGTGCTTCTTGCAGTAACTTTTCGTTATCTGCTTGAAGGTTTTGCATTTCAAGCTTTGCTTTTTCAGCGGCGTCTAATGCTCCTTGAATTCCTTCTTCTCTTTCACTTAAAGAGTTTAAAATGGGTTTCCAAGCAAACTTTACCATTAGTAAAATAAGCACTATTAGTAAAACCGTTTGCATTACAAACAGCCCGGGCGAAAAATCGTTTAATAATGTTTCCATAATATTTTTACCCTAAGGTAAAGATTTTTGTTATTAATTTTTTCTTTAAAAATCCATCTCCTGCAACCAACCGTTACAGGAGGATGAATTTTGGTTTTTTTGGACTACTTTCCTAAGAAAAGTGCACCGAATGCTAAACCTTCTAAAAGTGCAGCAATAATAATCATTGCAGTTTGGATTTTGTTGGCAGCTTCTGGCTGACGAGCAATAGCTTCCATTGCGCTTCCACCAATTTTACCTAAACCGTAACCAGCACCAATTACGATAATACCAGCACCTACTAAATTTGGAATCATTGTTTCCATAAAAAAATGTATATAAATTAATTAAACAAAAAATACGCTACTAAATAAAATTCTCTCTTATATCCTCGGCATCTGCAACTTCGTTTCCGTGTGCATCGTGCTCATGTTCGTGGTCGTGTTCTGCTACAGCCATACCAATAAACAATGCCGATAGCATGGTAAAGATATATGCCTGCAAAAACGCAACTAAAAGTTCTATTACAAAAATAAAGAGTGATAAACCAAATGATAAAGCTGTTGAACCAATAGGGCCTAAATCTGCTTTTAGGTTTATCATAATTGCAATAAGGCTCATTAATATAATGTGTCCTGCCGAAATGTTTGCAAATAAACGAACTAAAAGTGAGAAGGGCTTAATAATCAAGGTTCCTACCAATTCTATTATAGCCAATATTGGACGAATTAAAATGGGTACTCCTGGCATCCAGAATATATGACCCCAAAAATCTTTATTACCACTTACTACATAAATAATTAAAGTGAAAACTGCTAAGGCAGCAGTTACTGCTATCTGTCCTGTTACGTTAAATCCAAACGGAGTTAAGCCCATTAGGTTTAATATCCAGATAAAGAAGAATACCGTTAAAAGATATCCTGTAAATTTTTTGTATTTTTTCTCGCCAATGTTAGGTCTTGCAATTTCGTCTCTTACGTAAATTACCAATGGTTCTAAAACGCGACCAAATCCTTTTGGAATATTTCTCTTTTTATATTGTCTAGCCAATGAAGAGAAAAACCAAAGCATTAACAAACCTGCAATTAAAATCCCGAAAACACTCTTTGTAATAGATAAGTCTAAAGGTTTTGAGGCGTTTACAGGATGATGCTCTGCATCTAAAGCTAACTCTGTTGCTCCTGCTTCTAATTCGTAAATTTTACCGTGGTAGTTTACAAATCGGTTGCCGTTTTTTTCTACAATTACTTTTCCGTCAGAGTCGTGATGAAATTCAGACGACATAAAAGTTGTAATTCCGTTGTTGCCGTAAAGAATTACCGGAAGTGGAAAACCAACGTGTACGCGCTCACCAGCATCATTAGTATACGACACCAAATGAAAATCATGCGAATCTTTAAGGTGGTGAAGAATATATTCTTCAATTTCAACTTTGGTACTTATTCTTTCGTCTCCTTGTTGCTCTTGTACAGTGCTCTCATTAGCAAAAACATTGATAGTCAGTAAACAAGTTAATAGTACCCCGAAAAACTTAATAGAATAATTTGATATTTTCATTGCTTCTTTTGAAAAAAATAATGCCTGCCTAATTCGGGCGCAAAAGTAGTGAAATAATAAATAAAATCCTCTAAACAAATGCATATTTATATTTTAGTTGTTTCTGTTAAGGATTTTTACGATAATCATAACTTCTAAAAATAGAAATAGAAAGACTGGGATTAATAATGAAACACTATCTGTTTTTGAAAGAACCAATGACGAAAAAAGTATGTCGCTAAAAAACAGTGAAAACAAAGCTATCTTAGCAAACATAGCCGCCAAATAAAAAAAGCCTAATTGATCTTTTAGGCTTGGTATTGTTTGGTAAATCACTTCAAATGTTGTGCAGATTACCAAAGTTGCTATAGATTGAAATAGATATATTTTCCAAAGAGTGAAAGGGTGCTGTACATCGAAGGTCCCTAAGATAAAACTATGAACGGCGAAACTTATAACGAAAAGTAAAGTACAATATAGTGAGTATTGTAGAATTTTTTTTTGAAGCATTTACTTATTTATTTTATTTACTCCTTTGATTACACTATATATAGATATAAAAATTGCTAAAATAGTGATTGTAGGTTCAAGAAAAGACTTGTTGAAAGTAGTGTCTAACCATTTTCCAAGTAAGTTTCCGAGAAAAATAGTAAGTCCCATTTGGATACCAATACCAGAAAGGGCAATCCATCTATTACCGCCATCCTTTTTATTTTTATCCATAATTAACGTGTAAGATTAATCTGACTTTACCTTTTCGGAAGCAGTGTTTTGCACTTGTTGCTGGCGATTAGCAGATTGATTTTTTGAAGTAGATGCAGTTTGTGAATTAGAACTTTTTGGCGTTCCGTCTTGCATTATACAGGAAGCATTTAAAGTAGCTCCAGGTTCAACGGCTAATTTACCTACAATTACATCTCCATCAACTATAGCTGTTGACCGAAGCGTGAGTGTGCCAGACACCTGAAGGTTGCCTTCAAATTTGCCTTCTATGTCAGCGCTTTCACAACTAAGTTTGCCTATTATAACCCCCAATTTACCTAAAACAACTTTCGATGGTGTTTTAACATTACCTTCCACAGATCCATCGATTCTAAAAAATCCAGTAGATGAGATATCACCTTTTAGCTTAGTTCCTTCGTTGATTCTATTTTGAGCTGCACTTGGTTCTAGACCTTTTTTCTTTTCTTTTTTATCTGAAAACATAACGTTATTGGTTTAAAGCTTGTTAAGCCAATTTTACTTTAAAAATGTTAGGGGGTTTCTTCTTTGTTTAAATACGCATCCAAGTTTTTATGAATCTGGATAAGCTTATAATTTGGTGAAGAAATCTCGAAGAATGGTTTCTTAATTTTAAAGCCTTTCCGTTCTCTTAAAACTTCTCCGAAACCTTGAGTTCCTAACTTAGAATTTAATCCGTGAACTATTACCAATTGGGTTTCTGGTGTGTAATAGTCCAAAGAAGTAGACATATTTGTATAATTAAGTTCTTTAATGGCTTTGTCGAGCAAGTCTTTTAGTTTTTTGGCCTCATCATTTTCTGCGCTATTGAACTTATAAACTAGTTTCCAGCTATTGCTATCGTCCCCTTTGGTGAAATCTGTATTTTCAAGCGTAGGTAAAACAGTTGTATAAATATCCTGCGCCTGCTTGCCTTCATCGCTATTTGGGTAATTAAGGGCAACAAAGTTCAGTGCCTTTTTATAGGCTTCAAAACCTTGTTGGCGTGCTATTGCAGTTGCTTTGAGTAATTCAAATTTTGGAACAATTGGATTGCCATTATAAATGGTAATGTATTCGTCGCTTTGTTCTATAACATAAGCGTATTTGGAAGCTTCAAAATCCTTGTAAAGTTGCTTGTATTTAAACTCAGGGCTGGATTCGTCGGTTGGTAGTTGCGAATTCGGATTTCGAAGTATTTCGGCATAGCGCGTATCGGCATAATTCGTTAAAATATTGTTCTTATACCTTTCTGCATCTGCTGGACGCTCCAAGATTTCATAAATCTTGAATAAGTTATAAGCTGCAGGGACTACTAATCTATCTTCAGGATTGTAAGTAAGTAATTTTTCGAGCCTATTCGCAGCCAATTCGTATTCCTTAAATTTTTCTTTGTAAATTAATCCCAATTGGTAATAAGCTAAATCCCTGTCTTTGGTCAGGCTGTCAATTACCTTTTCATCAGTCGGAATTCTTGCAATATAAGTTTCAGGGTTAAATAGTTCATTTTCTGCTATTGGGGTTTCTTCTTTTACTTCTTCTTCGATAGATTCTAAAGAAGATCTTTTGCTAGACAATCTCCAATTATCTTCAAGTATGCGGTCACCCCAAATTTTTCTAAACTCGCCTTTTCCGTATGCAACTGTTGTTGGATTATAGAAATAAAAAGTACTTCCTTTACCTGGTCCTGCAGAAGCTTTTCCTTTTTCAAAAAATTCATTATTTGCTATTTTTCGCTTATCCTTTGCAGCTTCTATAGAGTCTCTTACGGCTCGTTCACGTAATTTGGAAGTGTATTCGGTGAAATATGATAGTTGTTGGGCATCAGTCATAGCAACTAAATTGAGGATACTATCATTCAAAACAGCGATATCTTCATATTTAATTACATCATCAAGGTTTTCGCGTTTTTTTGTTGTTCGACGCCATTCCCTGCTGTTTTTTTCAAGAAAAACCAAAGTGCTATCATAATAAGCACCTGCATTTTTATACTGCGCATTGTCAAAATTAATTTCTGCCAGTGTTTTATAGTTTACAGATTGTAAAATACGATCCTGTTTAAAGGCTTTTATGGATTTGTTGTAATATTCAACTGCTGCGGTTAGGCTATCAGTATTTTGATAATATTGCCCAATTTGGTTGTAGATTCTGTCTAAAAAAGGGCGGTTTTCCCTATCTTTTGCAAGGTCTTGGAGCAACTCTATAAATGCGGTCCGGTTTCCTTTTTCGTAATCAAAATTCCTTCCCTTTTCTATGTGTGCATTGATAAGGTACGAACGCGATGTTTTACGGTTCATTTCTATAACCTTGTCGAATGCCAAGTTTGCACTATCTTTTTTGTCTAAACGATTGTAGAGTTGACCTTGAATAAAAGTATACCGTCCTTTTAGTTCTTTGTCTTTCGTGTTTTTTACGGCAAGTTTTATGTAGTCCAAAGCTTGTGGCAATGAATCTAGATTTATGTACGCTTGAACCATCATTGCAGCGCCATCGGCAACTTCTTCTTCCTCTAACTCTGCTTGCGCGAACATTTTTTTGAGGTTTTCAATAGCGAATTCCTCATTGTTTAAACGAATATTGGTTTTTGCCTTCCAAACCTTCGCTATATTAATGCTATTGCTAGTAGGGTAACGATCTAAGATAAAATTGAAAGCATCCATAGCCGGAATAAAACGCCCATCGTAGTAACGCGCTTTTCCTAATAACATATACGCTTCGTCAATTTGGGGATTGTACTCGCGTCCGTCGATATACATTGAATGTTTTTGGATGGCTTTTGCAGCTTTTTCCTCTGCACGGTTAAAATCGCCACTTTTAGAAGCTCGTGGTGCTTTACCTTCCATTTCCTGAATATCAATTCGTTCCACAGGAAGTATTTCCCAGAAATTATCGCGATACCCTTGTGCCAATTGTCGCTTACCATTATCAAACGCCACATTGCCATTATACAAAGTGTTGAATTCTGTTGCAACTGCTTGAAGGTTACGGTTTTTCCAGTTATTCTTTTTGCGTGAACAGGCTGCTAACAAAACAACAGCTAAAAGAAAAAGGGTGATTTTATATATGCTCTTCATTTATTTATTTTATTCCAGTATCTCTTGAAATGTTTAGGAGTTTGCGAACTTTTAATTTCGTGCCAATCGTAACTTGAGTTTCTAAATCATGAGTTTGGCTGGAGCTCCTTTCCAAATACATCCAGTTTTATATGACATGCTAACTTAAAAGCTTCTCTTTTAGTATATAGAACGGCTAAGGAGCGGTAAAAATACATTTCTTTTTATTATCTGCTTAATGAAACTCCGAAAAAAATACCCTGTTAATAAGCGCTCAATTTCTTTAAATACCTAAATTCCTTATGTACTTTTGCGAAAAATTGATTAGTTATGGGCGAATTTCATACGCTTGTTATTTCGGAAGTAAAAAAAGAAACTCCAAACTCAGTTTCTATTAGTTTTAATGTGCCTGAAAATCTTAAGGAAACCTTTTCTTTTAAGGCGGGACAATACATAACCATAAAACATCACGATGGCGATAAAGAAATTCGCCGTGCTTATTCAATTTGTTCCTCTCCAAAAAGCGGGCAATTGAGGGTTGGTGTAAAAAAAGTAGAAAAAGGTGCCTTCTCACATTATGCAAATGAGAAATTAAAAGCTGGAGATACGCTAGAAGTTATGCCGCCTACGGGCAAATTTCTATTAGAACCAAACTTAAGGCACTATATCGCTTTTGCTGCGGGAAGTGGAATTACTCCAGTACTTTCATTGGTAAAAAGCACTTTGGAAGATATGCCGCAGAGTTCCTTTTTGTTGGTGTATGGAAACCAGAGCAAGGAGGAAACAATGTTCTATAATGAAATTATGGCACTGAAAGAACAGTTTCCCGATCGGTTTTTTGTAGAATTTGTGTTCAGTCGCAAACTAGAGGACAATGCCAAATTTGGAAGAATTGACCGTTCTGTGGTTAATTTCTTTCTTAAAAATAAATATGCCAAAACTTCTTATGAATCGTTTTATCTCTGTGGCCCTGAAGAAATGGTAGATGAAGTTTCTTCGACTTTAAAATATAATGGCATTAATTCTAAGCAAATTCATCACGAGCTTTTTTCTACTGCCGAAAAAGGACTTTTGGTTGAAAAACACGATGGCAATACGACTATAACAGTACTTCTTGATGATGATGAAGAAACCTTTGTAATGCCTCAAACAAAATCGATTCTTGAAGCTGCTTTAGATGAAGGTTTAGACCCACCGTATTCGTGTCAAGGTGGAATTTGCAGTACGTGTATTGCACGTTTAACAGAAGGGAAAGCCGAAATGCGAAAAAACCAGATTTTAACAGAATCTGAAATTGCAGATGGATTAATACTTACTTGCCAAGCGCATCCTACCACCCCAAAAGTGGTTGTGGATTATGATGATGTATAGCTTCGGTTTACTTAGGATCCACTTCGGTGGCTAGTGCTAGGTGACAGCAATTATTGAAAAAAAGTCCCCAAAGGTTTTCAAAACCTCTGGGGACTTTAACATTCAATTTGCTTTTACGATAAAACGGCTCTTATTTTCAAAACCACCGCTTCTGGCGAAATGGTTTTTATAGCTTCATCATATCCTTTTGGAAATTTATTGCCATAAATTGAAGTAGGAATCAACGGATATTTCTTCCTATCTGCAACCAATTGATGGCTTTCCGGTTGGTTAAACGGCGTAAATCCTGCAAAAGGGTGGGTTACGCCCCAAAGTGTAATTACGGGAATTCCGTATATGGCTGCTAAATGCCCATTGCCACTGTCCATAGAAAGCATCAAATCTAAATTTGAAATTAGGGCGAGCTCTTCTTCAAATGTTAGCTTTCCGGCGACAGTAGTTACGTTTGAAAAAGGATTTTCAAGCTTTTTGAGTTGTGCGATTTCCTTTTTTCCACCACCAAAAAGAAAGATTCTATATTTTTCTGATGCGTCCAAATTGGCAATCACTTCCTTCATTAAATCTAACGGGTACATCTTGCTGTCGTGGGCCGCAAATGGGGCAATTCCGATTAACTTTTTTGGTTCAACTCCCATCAGCGCATTTAATTTTGGAATTAAACGCAGTGGAGGTGGTGTTGGGTATTTGCTCAGGTCTAGGGGAAAGCCGAGTTTTTCAAAAACATCGGCATAACGTTGGTGGGTGGTTTTTAACTGTGCAATGCTATTTCCATTAGCCGTAACTAGCGCTTTTTTCTCGGCTCTTCCTTTGTCGATTGAAGCAACTTTAAGGCCTTTTAGCTTCAGGAATTCTGAGATTATTTTAGAGCGTATTACATTGTGTAAGTCGGCAACAGCATCTACTCCAAGCGCTTTGGCTTCTTTAGCAAGTTTTATAAGTCCTAACCGCTTGTGTTTCCCATACACATCGGCTTCCAAGAATTCGAGATTTGGAATTCCTGTGAAAAGCGGTTTGAAAAATGGGCGCGACAGCACGGCAATTTTTACTTCGGGATAGGTTTGCGCCAAAATACGAAGGATTGGCACAACCATAGCCACATCGCCCATTGCGGAGAGGCGAATAACTAATATGTGGGTGGATTTGGACATTTCGTTTCGAAAACCCCAAAGGTTTTCCTCTTACGCTAGAAAAGCATCGGCGGACAAGTTAAACCTTTGGGGTTTGGAACAGGTTATTTCTTGCCGCGAAGCACTGGGTTTAACTCATCGTCATTGTACATTTTCATCTGCTTATAAACTTTCATGTACTTTCTTCCGTGGGCAATATCGTCAAGTAATTGGTTAATCGCTGTGCTTAAGTCAACACGTTGTTCTAACAGAATATTCAATTTTGCCTTACAAGCCATTTGGTGTTCTTGTGAAGCGTCGGTCCGCTCTGCTTCTTCGTTCATATGATACACTTTCAAGGCTAAAATGGAAAGACGGTCAATTCCCCAAGCTGGACTTTCGGTGTTGATTGTGGCATCGTCGTTCACTTTTACATCCTTAAACTTTTCAAGGAAATAACTGTCAATGTATTCCACCATATCTGTCCTATCCTGATTGGAAGCATCAATTTGGCGTTTAAGCTTCAAAGCACCAACAGGATCAATATTCGGATCGCGAATGATGTCTTCGTAATGCCATTGCACAGTGTCTATCCAACACTTACGATAGAGTAAATGTTCAATTAATTCACTGTCTTTGTCGTACGGATTGCTGAAAGGTTGATCCACGGTGTTTATTTCGTGGTACTTGTTTATTACTTCGGCGAAGATTTTGTTGGCTTTGTCTGAGAACATGATTTATTGTTATTATTTATTCCTCCTGCAAGGTTTTTCCAACCTTGTAGGTTTTACTTTTTATTTTTTAATGCCTACTATGGTCTTTGAGTCCTTGCAGGGAATTAGTTATGTAAGTTTTGTGACACTGAGCGCAGTCGAAGTGTCACAATAGTCAGTTTTTTAATTTTTTTCTAGAATGTGTAAATATTCAAAGGTTTTTGAGGCCCTGTGATTTCTATTTTCAGTTTTATCTGCTTTAAAACGTTGATATTCTTTGGTTTTTAAACTGTATTTTCCAAAGCGCTCCATCACTTTTTGCACTTCATTTTGGCTCATTAATCCTTCGTTGTTATAACTCAGGAAAATGTATGAAAATTGTGCGTTTTCAATCAATTCTTCAAAACTTTTAAGTGCCTCACCTGTTTTGCACCAATCACTTTTATAATAATCTCGCAAGCCAGTTTTCCCTTTAGGTACAAAGGTATCATATTTTGCAATAGTATTCAGTAAATGATAGTTGGCACCGTATTGCCGTGCGTTGTATGGCGGATCTAAATACAAAATATCGCCTGCTATTTCCTTGATAAGTTGATTTGCGTCCTTCTGAAATATTTGATTTTCTTGATTATTCAAAGCTTTACTGAATAAATCTTCTTGTAATGTGGCAGCTCCTATAATGAGTGGTTTGGCAGCCGATTTTTTGATGTGTTTTAAGTATGCACCATAAACAGAAGCTGTATTGGCCACTTTATCGGCACTTTCCAGTAAGGAAGCGAGTAGGAAAAAATATTGATCTTCGGAAATTTTTGAAGTTTGTTTCCAGGTTTCAATTTGAATCCGAATTGCATCGATTTTTTGCCCATTTTCTGAAGTGAAATAGTTGCGTCCAGCTTCCCCACCTTCGGAATAATTTTCAAAAATGAACCCTTTATTTCCTCTTAGAGAGTTCAATTCATCAAGAAAATATTGATATTCAAAATTAAAATGATTACCGATATAATTTCGGTTCAGCACATAGCTGTAATATTCAACATCGTTTGAAATTACTTGTTTTACGTGTGGTCTAAAAACGCGGCCTACAATTCCAGTTCCTGCAAAAAGGTCGCAAAATGTTTTTTGTGAAAGGTCGTTGCCACAGGTTTCGGTAACCGTTTCATATATAAAACTAGAAAGTTTGTGCTTGGAACCTATGTAGTTCATTTGTAAACCCAGATAATATCGCTCAACGATGTTTGTAAATGGTCAAAAGTAACAGAATGTAATTGTTCGCGCGTAAAACTTCCAATATAATTATGAATTGCTTGATGTATTAATGCGATTTCCGCTTTTAATTTCCAATGCGCACCAGAACTGTCATAAACGATAAGAAACAGTCGGTTTTTAAGATGATAGCGTTTTTGGGTACTTTGATTTTTGTAAAGCCATTCTATCAGTTCAGGTTTGTGGGTTTGGGCATAATCAAAACTATTATTGAATCGTTTGGGAAAGACAGAGGTTTTATGATCGAAGGGAATGCCGAATAAATAAAAATCCTTTTCAGCATCTCTTGCATCCAAAGCTGGTTCGATTCCTTCTAGCTGAGTGAAAATTTGTTCTACCGCTTTTGCACTCCAGAAATTATACCATCGGTTTGCAGCATATTGAAAAATTTGTTGTTTATCCAATTTTTCGGATTCCGCAACACGGGAAATTTTTTGAATTAACGTTTGCCAATTAGGAGTCTGATATATAAACTTGGTATAGCGATCCCATTCGTCATTTTGCTTTCGGAACCATTTATAAGGATATTGATGCCGCTTTTTAAGCTCATATTCAATTGAAGCAAATGGGATTTTATTCATAATAAGGTTGTGTTTAATTAAAATGCAGCTTCAAGAAAGTTTTTGAATTCTATTAAGTTCAATACTTCATTATTTGTAAAAATAACACAAAAAAAACCGCTGAAAGATTTTCACCTTCAGCGGATTTATTAATAATTAGAAATATCTAATTATTTGTTTTTTGCGTAATTAGCAGAAACTTCATCCCAGTTTACAACATTCCAAAATGCTGAAACGTAATCTGGACGCAAGTTCTGATACTTTAAGTAATAAGCGTGCTCCCAAACATCCAGTCCTAAAATTGGGTAACCACCACAACCAGTATCTGGCATTAATGGGTTATCTTGGTTTGGAGTACCGCATACTTCTAACTTTCCGCCTTTATGAACGCAAAGCCAAGCCCATCCAGAACCAAATTGAGTTTTTGCGGCTGTTGAGAATTTTTCTTTAAAAGCATCAAAGCTTCCAAATGAATCGTCAATCGCTTTTGCTAAATCTCCACTTGGTTTTCCACCTCCGTTTGGAGACATTACTTTCCAAAAAAGACTGTGGTTGAAAAAACCGCCTCCATTGTTACGGACAGCCTTGTTGCTCATATCTAGATTTTTCAGGATATCTTCTATAGATTTTCCTTCTAGGTCTGTACCTTCAATGGCACTATTTAAGTTATTAGTATAGCCGTTATGGTGTTTACCATGGTGAATTTCCATAGTTCGAGCGTCGATATTTGGTTCTAACGCATCGTGTGCGTAAGGTAATTTTGGTAATTCGAATGACATAATTTATAGTTTTTTAATTGATTAATACTCAGATTCACAAATCTATGCAATATCTTCTTTTTAAAGTGTTATAGATTTTATAAGATTTTGATTTCTCAAGACAAAAACTCAACTTTTGAGCGATAAAAACTTGTAATTTAGTCAAAAATCTATTTTTGGAAACTTCAGCCCCATTTTTAATCTATAACGCCTCTGCCGGAAGCGGAAAAACATTTACGCTCGTTAAAGAATACTTGAAAAAGGTTTTCGATTCGGGCAACGACGGGTATTACAAACACCTGCTAGCTATTACGTTTACCAATAAAGCTGTGGCAGAAATGAAACAGCGATTGGTAGAGACTTTGATAAATTTTTCCGAAGATAATAGCATTGTTTCGCCAACGCCTATTATGGCTGCAATTGCTGAAGAAACAGGGCTTAATTTTGATGAAATTCAGACCCGTTCTAAAGCTATACTTCGGAATTTACTTCATAATTACGGCGCATTTAGTGTGGAGACAATCGATCACTTTAACCATCGACTAATCCGAACTTTTGCCCGAGATTTAAAACTAGGCCAAAACTTTGAAGTTACCTTAGATACGCAGCAATTATTACAAGAAGCTGTAGATTCCCTTCTAAGTAAAACTGGCGAAAATCCCAAAATTACTAGTGTTTTATTAGATTTTGCATTAGAAAAAACGGACGATGATAAATCGTATGATATTGCCCGGGATATTGTGCAAGCGTCCAAACTTATTTATGATGAAACCAATGCAGCTCACGTTTCACTTTTGAAAGAAAAGTCATTGGATGATTTTTCAGAATTTAAACGAACATTGTTTCAAAAGCGAAAAAATATCGAAGGTGAAATTGAAGCTATTGCCAACCAAACCCTTCAGCTTATTGAGGAAAGTGGATTGGAACATTCAAACTTCATGAGGAGCACGTTGCCAAATCACTTTTTAAAATTACAGTCTGGAAACTATAATGTCTATGGCAACAAGCTTCAGGAGAATTTAGAAACTGGAAAAAGTCTTTACAAAGCAAAAGAAGATCCTTCAATTATTTCAATAATCGAGGGTATTGTTCCAGACCTTCTTTCTAATTATTTAAAAATTAAAGAAAGGGTAGGTGAATTCAGTTTATACGATAACATTCTTAACAATATTACACCACTTTCCGTAATTAGTTTGGTGAATCAAGAAATTGAAAACATTAAAAACGACAAGAATATTCTTCCTATTTCTGAATTTAATTCTTTAATAAACACGGAAATAAAAAATCAGCCAGCTCCTTTTATTTACGAGCGACTTGGTGAAAAATATCGCCATTTTTTCATTGATGAATTTCAAGACACTTCTAAGCTACAGTGGGAAAATTTAATTCCGTTGATAGACAATGCACTTGCCCAAAAGGAAAACAACATCCCTGGAAGTTTGCTGTTAGTGGGCGATGCCAAGCAATCCATTTATCGATGGCGCGGAGGTTTGCCAGAACAATTCATGGCGATTTATGACAAGGAAAATCCATTTCCGTCACAAACTAAAAATGTGATGGCATTGGACACGAATTATCGAAGTCGTGAGGAAATAATCGATTTCAACAATCAGTTTTTCACTTTCATTTCTCAGTATTTTGCAAGTGAAAATCATCAAGACCTTTACGTTTCAGGAAACAAACAACATCGAAATCACAAAAAAGAAGGATATGTAAATTTGGAATTTATCGAGAAGCAAAGCAAATCTCTAAATCTAGAAGTCTATTCTAAAAGAGTGCATCAAACAATTTTGGAAGTTCTCGATAAAAACTATGCGCCAAACGACATCTGTATTTTAACGCGAAAGAAAGCCGATGGAATTTACTTAGGCTCCTATTTGATGGAACAGGGAATTCCTGTGATTTCTTCGGAAACTTTACTGCTTAAAAGTTCAGCCAAAGTCCAGATTTTGATATTGAGCCTTACGCTTGCCCTTCATCCAAATAACGAAGAAGCGAAAGTTCAATTATTAGACTTGTTGCACGATCATTGGGCAATTTTGGAAGAGAAACACGATTTCTTTTACAAATTCATTGGTAAATCTGAAGGACAATTTCAAAAAACTTTAAGTGAATATGGAATTGATTTCAACTTAAAGCACTTCCGTTCCCTTTCCAATTATGAAGCTTTTGAATACGGAGTTCGACAGTTCAATTTGTCTGAAACCGCCGACGCCTACCTCTTCGGATTTATGGATTTTGTATTCGAATTTGGTGCGCAACCTATGGCGGATAAAGGCTTGTTTCTGGATTATTGGGAAACGAAAAAGGATTCGGCTTCCATCCCTGCAAGTGAAGGAGTTGACGCTGTACAGTTGATGACTATTCACAAATCTAAAGGATTGGAATTTCCTGTGGTAATTTTTCCTTTTGCCGATATTCAATTGTATGATGCGAAATGGGACACGCTCTGGTACCCATTAGAAAATGAAGCATTCAATTTTACCGAAGCTTTAATAAACTATAAATCTGAAATAGCGAATTACGGTGCAATCGGAGAGTTTTTGTATCATGAACACAGAAGCGAATTGGAGCTGGACAACATCAACATGCTCTATGTAACCCTTACACGAGCTGCTGAAAAACTGTATGTGTTGGCAGAAATGCCGTCCGAGCCTAAAGATGGAATTCCTCTAAATTACAACCATCTTTTTATGGAATTCCTAAAAAGCAAGGCACTATGGGACGCTGACCAATATATTTATGAATTTGGCGAGAATACTGAAAAAGTGGTGAAAGAAGAAAGAAGCGTTTCTCAAACCACTCCGAGTTATATTTCCAGCGACCCTAAAGACCATAAATTGTTTTTAGTTCCAACAGATTCGAAAATACAAGAATTTGAATTGGCAAGTGCAATTCTAGAAGGAAATCTGCTTCACGAAACTATGGCCAAAATAAAAGTTCAAGAAGATGCTTCCAAAATTTTAGCGCATTTGAAAGAACGTTCCATACTTCGCGAAGAGGATTTCAATACACTAAAAAGGAATGTTCAAAAAATCATTAATCATCCGGAGTTAGAAGTTCTATTTAATGGATTAGATACGGTTTATTGTGAACGCGACATTATTACTTCAGGCGGAGAAGTGCTTCGTCCAGACCGAATAAACATTCATCCAGACGGTTCGGCAACTATTATTGATTACAAAACTGGAAGTCCACAATCTTGGCATAATGAGCAATTGGGAGGTTATTCAGACTCACTTTCAGAAATGGGGTATTCAGTTTCACAAACCATCCTTATTTATATGGGAGATGAGTTGCGGTTAACGAGGCATGAAACAACTTCAAATTAATTATTGCAAGGTATCTGAAGTTGTATCCCTTGGAAATTCTAAACTTTCCTCAATGTCAAATTCATCAATATGTTTTTCAATCGTTGGTAGAATTGCTGGTGCCAATGCTGCTATGGGATTGTACAGTATTGAAGCGTCACGTTTCTCGGGAGTTAGGATGCTGTAATTTTCGGAGGAATTAACGAACATAAAAATAACGCTCAGCAAAAAAACAATTTTCAAGACATTAAAAACGCCGCCCAATAATTTATTGAAAAGTCCCATCATCGCAAAATCTGCGACTTTGGTTAAGACCCTTCCTGCAAGTGCAAAAATAAAAATCACAATAAAAAATGTAGCTAAGAACGAGGCTAAGCGAGTTAAATCTTCACTCCAATCAAACCAGCGTACAATATAAACCTCAATATAATCTGAAAAATATATAGCGCAATATACTGCTGCAACTAATCCGATTAAAGATGCAAGCACCCGCAGTAATCCTTTTTTAAAACCGAGATAAAAACCAATAACCAGTATCAAACCAAGAATAATGTCGATGGTATTCATTTATTTTAAATTTTTCATAAATATAGTATTTTTCATCTGTCTGTAATATTTGTTTTTCAAAGGGCATGCTATATCTTGACCGAAGACGAAGGGTTCTGTACGGGTTTGGAACATTTAGTTTCTCGTTCCGCTGTGAGTTTAAAAATTAATTGATTATCCGAAAAATATCATAATGTTGTGAATTGTGACATTACAACAGCTTTTATATGAAGTGTCAAATAGCAAATACTTTTTTTATTCTGCGTTAATCGGCCTAATCTGTGGGGTATCTTTCGCATTATCAGGTTTTTGGTTCGCCTGGTTTGCTGTGCCAGTTCACTAACGCTCGGGGCGCAGATACTCGTATAATTTTTTCTTCGTTGGCAATAAACGGATATACAATAAAATTAATAACGGATATTTCATTTCAGAAATCATAAAATAGAATTCAGAAGTGGATAACGTATCTTTGCAAAAAATAAAGAAGAATGGCACGCGACGAACAATTAAAAATACAATGGGAAGCTGTGGTAAAACTGCTGAGCGACCGATTTGCCGATGGCGATACTTTAGATTTGGATGCAATTATATATTTGGTTGGCTTACAGGAATTAGGGCAGCTTCATAGAAAATTTAAAAAAGACGAAAAATTAAACCTAATGCACATTGCAATTTGTCGACTTTTAGAACCTTATGGGTATTATGAGTTCGACTATTTCGATGAAGAAGGTTGGCCACATTACACTGTTTTAGAGCAACTACCACCACTAAAAGCTGGAGAGCAAAGTGTTTTAATGAAGGAAGCGATTGTGCAGTATTTTGTGGAGAAGGAGGTGATAGCATAGTGATTTTGGTTTAACCCTTATTCACTTCGCTTGAACCGTTTTGATCTTAAAATTTAAGTCGTAGAATTATCAAAAGAAAAAAGAATTGGGTTTTTGAATTCTTTACTTTTGCATTCTTATTTTTTATTTTTATGATTAATGAGACAATGAATTTATCACAAGTCTTTATCGACGAAATAAATTAGTAATTATTCAGAAGTAATAAAATATAACACATCTGATCATTCGTGAATTCGTGGTCAAGAAATAAATATCTGAAATGATAGAAACTATAAAAAATCACATCTCCGAAGTTGAAGCATTTTCCTCAACTAATAAAGAAGAAATAGAAAATTTCCGGATAAAATATTTAGGAAAAAAGGGAATTTTGAACAGCTTTTTTGCTGAGTTTAAAAACGTGCCAAACGAACAAAAAAAGGAATTTGGTCAAGTTATAAACACCCTTAAGAATGCGGCTCAGGAAAAAGTAGATTCTCTAAAAGAAGCTATTGAAAACAAGGCTGAAGCCAAAGGAATTTATGGTGATCTTTCTCGACCAGGCGAAATGATTCCATTGGGTTCACGACATCCTATTTCTCTCGTAAAAAATAAAATTATCGATATCTTTTTACGTATTGGTTTCAACGTTTCTGAAGGACCCGAAATGGAAGACGATTGGCATAACTTCACCGCCTTGAATTTGCCTGAATACCATCCAGCACGCGATATGCAGGATACATTTTTCATTCAAACAAATCCAGATATTTTGCTGCGTACGCATACTTCATCTGTGCAGGTTCGTTATATGGAAGACAACAAACCGCCTATCCGTACTATTTCACCAGGCCGTGTTTATAGGAATGAAGCTATCTCCGCCCGGTCGCATTGCTTTTTTCATCAAGTGGAAGGGTTGTATGTAGACAAAGACGTTAGTTTCGCCGATTTAAAACAAACATTACAATATTTCACTTCTGAAATGTTCGGAAAATCAAAAATCCGACTTCGCCCGTCATATTTCCCGTTTACAGAGCCAAGTGCCGAAGTAGATGTTTATTGGGGACTGGAAACCGAAGCAGATCACAGAATTACAAAAGGTACTGGCTGGCTTGAAATTGGTGGTTGTGGAATGGTAGACCCCAATGTGCTTATCAATTGCGGCATCGATCCTGAAATATATTCAGGGTTCGCTTTTGGAGTAGGAATCGACCGTATTGCAATGCTTTTACATCAAATTCCAGATATTAGAATGTTCAGTGAAAATGATGTTCGCTTTTTGGAACAGTTTAAAAGTGTACTTTAAATAAACGTAAGACCAAATTACTATGAAAAAATATCTTGTTATTGCCTTTTTGGTTATAGTTGCAATTATAATCGCTGTGCTTACATTTATTGTAGGAGCTATAAAAATAGTGCTAGGAGGGATTTCTTTAGGAGTCATGCTAATAGCCTTATTGATTGTGTGGATTATGTGGAAAATTGAAGATTAATTATGCGAAAAGATATTGATATACCTCAAGTAGAAAACGTACATATAGTAGCGGTTAAGGAATGGAATGAAGAGCTAACCGATCAATTTTGGAATGTTTATGTTGTCAACAATCGTAAAGAAGAAATTTCAATGGTTCTAGTAATTTCAAGAGGTAGTGACGCTGACCGTAAAACATCAACCATTCGTCAAAACTTGGGAGATATCCAGTCTCAGAATTCTGTAAAAGTTGAATTTATTGCTAATGAGGTTTTAGAATTTACCAATGAATATCTAGTTACTTTTTTTGCAGAAAATACACTCTTTGAACGAAAATTTATTTTTGAATCCAATAGTATTTCGGATGAAAAAGTAGTGCCAATTCCTGTTTTAGCAAATGATGGGATTTTGGCGAAGTAAAGACTTCAGGCTTTCATTATTTTAATTTAAGAAATAACAAATTGCGTTTTAGATAAACTACTAAAACCATATCTCTCAATAGCTTTCATTTATTGAAGGGGATGCCGTACTTTTGGCGTGAAATCGTAAATGTATTCAAAATGTTTGAAAATAGAGAAAACGAAACTAGTGGAATCGAGAACCTTGGTGAATTTGGACTTATTGACCATCTAACCAAAAACTTCACTATTAACCAAAAATCTACAGTAAAAGGCATCGGCGACGATGCTGCAGTAATAGCTTGCGATTCTAAAATGGAATTGGTTATTACAACAGATCTTTTACTCGAGAATGTACATTTCGATTTGAGCTATATGCCGTTAAAGCACTTAGGGTATAAAGCAGTTGTAGTCAATCTATCAGACGTATATGCGATGAATGCCGAACCTACACAAATCACGGTTTCAATTGCTGTTTCCAATCGTTTTCCTGTAGAAGCTTTAGAAGAATTATATGCAGGAATTACCGCTGCATCCAAATTTTACAATGTAGATGTTGTGGGAGGAGATACTACCTCTTCAACGACAGGGTTGCTAATTAGCATTACGGCCATTGGAACGGTTAAAAAAGGTGAAGCTATCCTTCGAAGTGGCGCAGGGGTTAATGACCTTCTTGTGGTAACCGGCGATTTAGGTGCGGCGTATATGGGACTTCAAGTGTTGGAGCGCGAAAAGCAAGTGTTTTTAGTAAATCCAAACTCACAGCCCGATTTAGAACCCTATTCTTATTTGGTGGAAAGACAGTTAAAACCTGAAGCCAGAAAGGACATTCCAGCATTATTAAAAGAGTTGGGTGTAAAACCAACATCGATGATTGATATAAGTGATGGGCTTTCTTCAGAAATAATTCATTTGTGTAAAAATTCAGAAGTTGGTTGTAATTTATATGAAGATAAAATTCCGTTAGATCCGCAAGTAATTACGGTTTGTGAAGAATTCAATATAGACAGTACAACGATTGCGCTCAACGGAGGCGAAGATTACGAATTGCTGTTTACCATAAAAACTGAAGATTTCGAGAAAGTTAAAGGTAATCCGCATCTTACCATAATTGGTCATATGACTGAAGAAAAGGAGGGAACACATTTGATAACCCGTGCAAATACTAAAATTCCGCTAATCGCACGAGGCTGGAACCCACTTGAAAATAAAGATTAAGAAGAAACTAATGCTTTTCGCATAATTTATACCGAAAGTAAAAATGCTCGAACGGCTGCTAAATTTTCAATAATGCTGAGGTGCCCACCTGAAGCTATGATTGGTTTTGCTCCGCATTTTTCTGCAAGTTCTATGTTGGCTTGAACTGGGATTATTGGATCGTCTTCGGCAAGAAACATGTATTTTTCTCTAGGAAATTCTTCTAAAATCTCAGTTCGGTCTTTTCGATCTCGCATCCCTCTTAGTGCAGCCTTTATTCCTTCAACTGGAAATAAATAAGCGTTGTTTTTGGCGTGCTCAAGATCTTTTGAGAATTTTTCCCGCGTAGCTTCTCCAGCCCAGTTCACAATTGCCATGCTAATAAAGGCACGGGGATTTTTGTCGATTATCTTTATGGCTCTATTTCGGTTTAATTTTCGTTCTTCGGAATCTGCGACAGGAGATGAATTTAAGAGCACCATTTTCCCAACTCGATTCGGAAACATTTCTGCGCAGGCCAATGTTACATATCCGCCCATTGAATGTCCAATAAATGTAGCTCCTGAAACCTGAAGGTGTTCTAAAACAGCCTCAACACCTTTAGCCATTAATTCCATTGAGTGAATTTCAGAAACAACACCGCTTTTTCCCATTCCGGGCAAGTCAATGGTGATGATTTTTCCGTTTTTTGATAACTCGGGTAGGAGTGGATCCCACATTTTTGAGCTTTCTAGAAAACCATGTAAGAGTATCATTGTTGGACCATCGCCCACAACATTGTAATTTATCGGAGTATTTTTGAAATTGAAAATCATACGGTAAATGAAAGACCTCACAAAGTCAAATCGCTATGTGAGGTCTTTATAATTATGGTTCTTAGACTTATTTATTCATCAATTCTTCAATCTCATCCACTTCAATAGGAATATTGCGCATCAGGTTGAAAGGTTCTCCGTTTTTTTGAATAACAACATCGTCTTCTAAGCGTACTCCAAATCCTTCATCGGGAATATAAATTCCTGGCTCTACGGTAAAAACCATATTTTCTGTCATAGGCTCCCAAAGTAAGCCGTAATCGTGCGTATCTAAGCCCATATGATGGCTGGTGCCGTGCATGAAATATTTTTTGTAAGCAGGCCAATTTGGATCTTCATTTTTCACGTCGGCTTTGTCTAAAAGCTTTAAATCTAATAGCGCTGAGGTCATCATTTTACCTACTTCTACGTGAAATTCTTTCCAATAAGTCCCAGGAACAAGCATGCTAGTAGCGTCATTTTTCACCTTTAAAACAGCATTGTAAACTTCTTTTTGCCGCTTGGTGAATTTACCGCTTACAGGAATGGTACGCGTCATATCGCTTGAATAGTTGGCGTATTCGGCACCAACATCGAGTAATATTAAATCGCCTTCCTTACATTTTTGGTTGTTTTCAACATAGTGAAGTACGTTCGCATTGTTACCGCTTGCTATGATTGGCGTGTAAGCAAACCCTCTTGAACGGTTGCGAAGAAATTCGTGCATAAATTCTGCTTCAATTTCGTACTCCCAAACGCCTGGTTTAACGAAATTCAAGATTCTTTTAAATCCTTTTTCAGTGATTGAGCAAGCTTGTTGAATCAAATCCAATTCTATTTGATCCTTAACTGATCGTAATCGTTGCAAAATAGGATTGCTTCGTTCCCAACTGTGTGCGGGAAATTTAGCTTTTGTTTTTTTGATGAAACGATCTTCGCGGGTTTCAGTTTCTACATTTTGTCTGTAATGCTCGTTGGTGTTGAAGTAAATGCGCTCTGCTTGCGTCATTACTTCAAAGAAGATTTTATCGAATTCGGTTAACCAGTAAACCGACTTAATTCCACTTACTTCAAACCCTTTTTCCTTGGTTAGTTTTTCGCCTTCCCAAACAGCAATATGATCGTTGGTTTCACGAACAAAAAGCATCTCGCGGTGGTCTTTGTTTGGCGCATCGGGGAAGAGAACCAGAATGCTCTCTTCTTGGTCAACACCGCTTAAATAGAAAATATCACGTGCCTGTTGGAATGGCATCGTGCTATCTGCTCCAATAGGATAAATATCATTGCTGTTGAAAACCGCCAAGCTTTTAGGCTTCATTTGAGTCATAAAGTTTTTTCGGTTTTTTATAAAGAGTTTGTTGGAAATTTGATCGTACTTCATTTGTCTATGCTATTAAATTTTTAACGAATAAATGTAAATTACGGTATATCAACTAGTTGTAATATAGAGGTATATTATTGTAAGTTACGTTTGAGATTTACTCAAAATTAACTAATTCATCGCTATCCGCATCTGCTTGTGGGTTAAATCTATATTAATTGTTCGTAATATTTCGTTTGAAATCGATCTCTTTAGAAGTGATACTTTTGAATATATTTTGAAAAATTCAAATAAAAAAGGAAGATATAAATTATCCTCCTTTTTTAGATTATTGAATTATGAACAAAATTTTTACTGAAGCCATTTTTTATATGAAATGGCTTCTTTTATTTTATTTGACACCTCGTCTTTCGAGATGCGTTCTTGTTCCATAGTGTCGCGATGTCTAATAGTTACCGTGCCATCCTCAAGCGTTTGGTGGTCTACTGTAATACAAAATGGGGTTCCTGCGGCGTCTTGACGTCGGTAGCGTCTTCCTACAGCATCTTTTTCATCATAAATAACATTGTGGTCCCATTGTAAATCTTCGATTATTTGCTGAGCAACCTCTGGAAGTCCATCTCTTTTAATCAACGGAAGTACAGCAGCTTTTACTGGCGCCAAAATAGCGGGTATTTTTAAAACTGTACGTGTGCTGCCGTCTTCGAGGGTTTCGTCTTGAAGTGAATTTGATAAAACAGCAAGGAACATTCTGTCTAAACCTATTGACGTTTCTACTACGTAAGGCACGTAGCTTTCGTTGAGTTCTGGATCGAAAAATTGCAGTTTTTTTCCTGAAAACTTTTCGTGAGCCTTCAAGTCGAAATCTGTTCTGGAATGAATTCCTTCTAATTCTTTAAATCCGAAAGGAAAATTGAATTCGATATCGGCTGCGGCATTTGCGTAATGAGCCAGTTTGTCGTGGTCGTGAAAGCGATAATTTTCTTCACCCATTCCTAATGAAAGATGCCACTTTAAACGCATTTCTTTCCAGTATTCATACCATTTAAGTTCTTCGCCTGGACGCACAAAAAATTGCATTTCCATTTGTTCGAACTCACGCATTCTAAATATAAATTGACGCGCTACGATTTCGTTTCTAAATGCTTTTCCTGTTTGGGCAATTCCAAACGGAATTTTCATTCGTCCGCTTTTCTGAACATTTAAAAAGTTTACAAAAATACCTTGAGCCGTTTCTGGACGCAGGTAAAGATCCATTGCATGTTCTGCGGAAGCTCCTAGCTTTGTTCCAAACATTAGGTTAAACTGGCGTACTTCTGTCCAGTTTTTTGATCCAGTATCTGGGTCAGCGATTCCAAGCTCTTCAATTAAAGCTTTTACGTCTGCCAAATCTTCTTTTTCTAAAGAGTTTGCCATTCGCTCCAGCACAGTTCTTTGTTCTTCAAGATACCGAATTACTCTCGGGTTTGTCGATACAAATTCTTCTTCATCAAACTTGTCACCAAAGCGTTTTTTAGCTTTTTCAATTTCTTTTTGTGCTTTTTGATTAAGCTTTTCTGCGTAATCCTCAATTAAAACATCTGCACGATACCTTTTTTTGGAATCTTTGTTGTCTATTAATGGGTCGCTAAAAGCATCAACGTGGCCGGAAGCTTTCCAGGTTGTTGGGTGCATCAAAATCGCGGAATCTAACCCTACGATGTTCTGGTGCATATGCACCATACTGCGCCACCAATACTCGCGAATGTTTTTCTTTAATTCTACCCCATTTTGGGCATAATCATAGACAGCACTTAAGCCATCGTAAATCTCACTAGAAGCGAAGATATAGCCGTATTCCCGTGCGTGGGATACTACTTTTTTAAATTGATCGTCATTGTTTGCCATAGTTAGCAAAAATATGAAAAGCCCCCTAACTCCCAAAGGGTTTGACAATAAATAGAAGAACCTCAAAAACTAAACAATCGGTTTTTGAGGTTCTTATAAATAGTTTGCAATATGTTTCTTTAAATCAGTTAGATAAGGTGTTATTTTAAATCCATTGTGGTAGTTCCAATTTGGTTTTCGCCATCAAATAAATTAACTGTGTATTGACCACGAATTAAATCTGCATCGGTAGCATTAATTAAAATACATACGTCTAACTCATCATTTTCATAAAAAACGTTCGTAGATGCGCTGTAAGTTAAATTTTGTTCTTCAAATTGTTTGACCGCTTTATCGCCCATAACGTTATTTTTTGGGTTGATTACCTGTACATACAGTACTCTGTTTCCTTTTTCGGCTACAGCATTTGGGGCAAGGGTAAAACAGGCTCTAATTTTATCTGCACGGCTTGAACGTCTTGTGTCTACAACTTTTCCGCTATTTCTAATAATAACAGCTTCTCCGCGCATATCAGTAGCTCGAAGTCTTGCTGCTTTTTTAATAGTTTCGTTCATAGCAAGGTTTTCTTGATTTACAGAATCCATAACCAAACGCGTGTTTTCAAGCTCTGAAGAAGTGCTGTCGCGTTGAAGTAGTAACCTCTCATTAACGGCTATTAAACTATCTGCTTTTCTAAAAAGTTTGGTACGTTCTTTCTTTAACTTGCTAATTTCTGCTTTATATCGTTCAATTAAGGTAACATTAGCTTGTGCATCTTTCACCGAATCTAAAAGAACTGATATTCTTTCGCGAGCCGCTAGCAAATCTTTGTCCTTTAATTCGTTATCTTTGATTATGTCATCATAATTTGCAATCAAATCTTCAAGTTCTTCCTCAATATCGGCTTTTTGACTCTCAAGGGTAGAAATTTTTGATTTGTTGTCATTGAACAAGGTGACTGTGTAAACAGCTAAAGCTATTAATAGAATTGATAGTACCCCTACCAATATCTTGAATTTGCCACTATTATTTTCGTTATCAGTGTTCATGTATAATAGATTTGCTTTTAGACGTAAATGTATACAGGTAAATTAAATACGAGTGTTTATGAAATGGTAAAAATTCTTAAAATATGTTAAATCTGCTTTTTCCAAGGATATGCGAGGGCTGCGAAGATATACTTTCTCAGGGAGAGAAGCTACTTTGTGTGGAATGTAGACATCAAATTCCCTTGGCAAACTTTCACAATGTAGAAAATGATTTCCTTAAGAACAAATTTTACGGACGATTTCCGGTAGAAAATGCCACAGCGCTCGTTCAATTTCAGAAAAGAGGATTAACTCAAGAGCTCATGCACAGGTTAAAATATAGAGGGCAAAAGGAATTAAGTTCTTTTTTTGGTGAATGGTTGGGGGCAGAACTTTCGGAAAACCCGAAATATCGAGAAGTAAATATGGTTATTCCAGTACCATTGGATGGGCAGAAGTTAAAAAAACGTGGCTATAATCAAGTAGAAGGATTTGGAAAGGAGCTTGCCAACGCTTTAGAAGTACCCTATCGAGATGATATTTTAGTGAAGATTTCAAAATCGGGTTCGCAAGTTTTTAAAAATCGAATTTTACGATTTGATTCAGAAGCGGTGTTTTTTAACCAAAAAATAGAGGACGTTAAAAATCAACATATCTTATTGGTAGACGATATTATTACCACAGGTGCTACCCTGGAAAACTGTGCAATGCAATTGCTACAAGGCGAAAATGTAAAAATAAGCATAGCTACCATTGCTACTTCGTAACATTGTTTTTGGAAACATCATAATCTTCGTTTCATTTTTTTGCAATTAATTCTTCTCAATAAAAACAAATTACACGGGCATTATATTCTTCGGTAGTTATTGGTTATTGTGTATTTTTGGACCTAGATTCACCTTATAATTAGGATGACAAACAACAAACAAGGCTTCAATTTGAAACACCGCCTACTTTATATTCCCATTTTGTTTTTACTCAGTCTGTCGTTTGTAGATTGTGCTAAAAAAGGAACGCCATCAGGTGGGCCACGAGATACTATTCCACCAGTTATTGTAAGAAGTAGCCCTGAAAATTACAGTATCAATTTTAAGGGAGACGAAATTGAAATTCGTTTTGACGAGTACATTAAACTGAAAGATATCGATAAGCAATTGGTTATTTCGCCCCCGATGAAATTCAGTCCTATAATTACCCCACTCAACACTTCAAAAACTCTAAAAATAAAAATCACCGACACTTTAAAGCCAAATACAACTTACGCTTTTAACTTCGGAAAAAGTATAATTGACAATAATGAAGGAAACGAATTTGAATATTTTAAATATGTTTTTTCAACAGGAAATTATATCGATAGCTTACAGGTTGCCGGACGGGTAAGGGATGCACAATTGGTAGCGCCAGAAATTCCAACAACTATTGTTTTATATGAAGCTAATGAAACTTATAAGGATTCTTTGGTTTATTCTGAAAAACCGACCTACGTAACAATTACTCAGGATAGTACTGGATATTTTGAACTCACCAATTTGAAGGAAGGGAAGTACTTTCTTATGGCGTTAAAGGATAAAAATAACGATTATATTTTTCAGCCAAAAACCGATAAAATTGGCTTTGTGAAAGAAGCAATTTCAATACCTTCCGATTCTACCTACTTATTGACGCTTTTCAAAGAAACCCCTGATTATAAGCTATCCAGACCGAATCACGTAGGTAAAAATCATATCATTTTTGGATATGAAGGACGTGCTGAAGGTGTAGGCATCGAAATGCTTTCTAAGGTTCCTTCTGATTATGATTTTAGGGTATTTAAAGATGAAAAGAAAGACACACTACACTATTGGTTTAAACCGAATTTTGATGCCGACTCCTTGGTATTTAAAGTTTCAAATAAATCGGTTCTTGATACAGCGACAGTTCGAGTGCGGGATCTTTTTAAAGATTCGCTGAATATTTCGGCAGTCAAGACCGGGACATTAAAACGAAAAGATACATTTAAGCTCCGAGCCAATACTCCATTGGTCTCATTTGACCTTGAAAAATTTCAGGTTATAACTAAAGACTCTTCATTTATAAAACCTATTGTTAGGCTAAATCAAAAATATAATTTGGCTGAAGTTGCTTTTCCAAAAAGTGAGGATCAAGGTTATGCTATAAAGCTTTTCCCAGGAGCCTTAACCGACTTTTTTGATCAAACGAATGATACGCTACAGTTCAATATTAACACCCCGAATAATTCAGATCAAGGAACATTAAGTTTAAACCTGGTTAATGTAAACAGGTTTCCGATAATTGTCCAAATGCTGAATAGAAAATACGAAGTCGTAGCCGAGGAATATTTAAATTTATTGCCTGACCAGGAAACAGATAAAAAGAAAGTGTTTTTTGATGAAATTGCGCCAGACAAATATTATTTGCGAATTATTTATGACGATAGCCAAAACGGAAGATGGGACACAGGAAACTTCCTGAACCGGTTAGAGCCAGAACAAATAATTTACTATCCTACGTTAATTGAAGTTCGTGCCAATTGGAGTTTAAACGAAACTTTCATACTGAAGTAATTCGAAAGATGTTTACGCCCCTATTTATAATTATAGGAGTTTAAAAGCATCTCGATCGTTCAAAAACTGAAATTGGTTTCTGTTCTTTATAACATGATCCTTTTCCAAAATGATTGTTTCGATAAATTCGTCGAAAGCTGATGAGGAAATTTGTTTTCCTAAAACGTCGTAAACCGCAGAATGGCCAACGTATTCGTGGTTGTTGCCGTCAAGTCCTACTCGGTTTACTCCAATGCAGTATGTCATATTTTCTATAGCCCGTGCTCGTAGCAGGGTTTCCCACGCTACAGTTCGTTTTTTAGGCCAATTAGCAACGTAAATTAATACATCGTAATCATTGGTGTTTCTAGCCCATACGGGAAAACGTAGATCGTAGCATATCAACGGACAAATCTTCCAGCCCTTGTAATCTAACACCAAACGCTCGGTTCCTTCGGTGTAAATTTCGTCTTCCTTGGCATAAGTGAACGCATGCCTTTTATCGTATTTTTTAAAACTTCCGTCTGGGAAGACAAAAAACATACGATTGTAAAACCTCTCGTTCTCAGTTATAATTACGCTCCCTGTAATTGCGGTCTGGTAATTTTTTGCGTGCGCAACCATCCATTGAAAAGTTTTGCCATTTTCAGGTTCAGCTAGGTGGGCTGCATTCATTGAGAAACCTGTCGAAAACATTTCGGGAAGAACTATTAAATCGGTTTCCGTTTCAATATTCTGAATTTTATCAGAAAACATTTTTAGATTGGCATCTGCATTTTCCCAGTGCAATTCGCTTTGAATGATTGTTACTTTTAAAGTGTCGCTCAAAATAATTTAATTTGTTTGTTAATTCTTTTAAGTGAAAGAGAGGTATTTTATTAGAAACGCGGAAAATAAAAATATGTAATAATACCATTAGATGTACATTCGATTCCAAAAAAATAAAGTTACAGAATTTTTAATAAGGGTTGACGTTTTAAAAAGTTAATAGAAATTAAAATGGCTTTAGTAATTGAAAAAATCAAGAAAAAAGTAAATTAAAACACTTGATTTTTAGGTGTTTGAATAGGTGTTAATAGGATTTCGGCACTTGCTATTTTAACGAGGATGAAGCTATAATAAAATTGTGATTCAATTTTTTTTCAAAAAATCATTTATTTTGTTTTGTCCGAATTAAAAATACAGTATATTTGCACCCGCCTACGCAACCTAAGTGGTTGGTTTGAGAAGTAAAACTTCGAAAATGGCAAGACATAAATTCCTCTTTAGCTCAGTTGGTTAGAGCATCTGACTGTTAATCAGAGGGTCCTTGGTTCGAGCCCAAGAAGAGGAGCTTAGTCAAAACAAGCCTTTACAGAAATGTAGAGGCTTTTGTTTTTTTAGATATGACAGGCTTGAATTATTCCTTATCCAGTTTAAACAAAAACCATAATTCTATTTCAATTCACACGTAACTTTGTAGAATGATCCTTGATCGGCTCAACACAAAAAGTTGTGGAGTAACTAAAATTGAGGGAACTTTGAAATAAAGATTTTCGATGTCCTCAGATTCATTATTAGCGATAGCCAATTTATTACTTCCTGAAGTACTAGTAACCTATTTTGATTTAACAAAGCACGAGATTAAAGGCGAAGAACTGCACTTTTACTTCACGGAATTAAATACACTTCCTGATGGATATAACGATGCCAAGCTTCATTCCAAGGGCTTCTTTCCACAGGCTACAGTTCAGGATTTTCCCATACGGGGTAAGAACGTTTTTCTACATATAACCCGGCGTAGATGGTTT
>NZ_FNNS01000061.1 GCF_900106795.1 Aequorivita viscosa
ATTCTGCTGAAGCATTAGTACTTCGATTATCAAAGTAGTTTAATATGTTCATATAATGTATTGACATTGTTCTGGCGATAGTATTGAAGCTTTTAAAGGTCGCCTGTCTTACTTTTTCATACCATTTTGCCAAGCGTATGAGTGCGGATGTCTTATCTTTTGTGTTATTAAATATCCAAGATAGGTTCTGGCATAATTTGTAAGCCTTTTCAATATCTGGATAGCGTTCAAAAAGCAATTTTGCTCTTTCTGATTGGTTTTCAGTCCATTTACTGCTTGATTTATAGAGCAGGTATCTACTTCTTGCTAGCAATTGTTTTAAGGTGTCTCCATTGTAGAGCAGTTCTGGGGTGTGTTTTATAGATTTACTTCTGGCGTACTCTATGGCGTCATTCTCTGCGTCGAGAGCTTCCCATCTATGCTTGATTCGGATTTCCTGTAATGCGTCCAATGCCAGTTTTTGGACGTGAAAACGATCTATGACCAAGGTTGCATTTGGGAATGATTTTTTAACGATAAGCCCCATATTACCAGCCATGTCTAAAGTTACCTCTTTAACCTTCTTTCTTTGTTTTATGGGGATTTTATGAAGTATTTTTATGACTGTTTCCGCTTTTGTTCCTTTAACCATAGCCAGTAAAGCTCCTTTCTTTCCTTTTGCTTTTTTGTTGGTCAATATGGTGTATAGATCGCCGTTGGAGAAAGCTGTTTCATCAAGAGATAGATTACTTCCAAGATTTTCAGCAAATAGAATCCAATCCTTTGCGTGTTGTTTTTGATCCCAAGATTTAAAATCGCTTAAATAATCTTTGTATTGCCTTTGCAAGCTTCTAGGGTTGACACCAAAGAATTTAGCTACAACCGCTGTGCTAGTGGCATTATTACTTACAGACCTCTTTTAAAAAAGCAGCAAATTCACTAGTTATCCTAGTTCCTTTTGCTACTAAATCCCAATCTCTGGTAACTACTTTTCCGGAAGTTTCGTTAAACCATCTACGCCGGGTTATATGTAGAAAAACGTTCTTACCCCGTATGGGAAAATCCTGAACTGTAGCCTGTGGAAAGAAGCCCTTGGAATGAAGCTTGGCATCGTTATATCCATCAGGAAGTGTATTTAATTCCGTGAAGTAAAAGTGCAGTTCTTCGCCTTTAATCTCGTGCTTTGTTAAATCAAAATAGGTTACTAGTACTTCAGGAAGTAATAAATTGGCTATCGCTAATAATGAATCTGAGGACATCGAAAATCTTTATTTCAAAGTTCCCTCAATTTTAGTTACTCCACAACTTTTTGTGTTGAGCC
>NZ_FNNS01000026.1:0-25871 GCF_900106795.1 Aequorivita viscosa
AGGGCTTTAAAGCTTTTTTTCGATGATCTCCTTGGCCATCTGGTGGTCAAGGGCCAGAGTGGCATACATCTGCTTGAGCTTGCGATTCTCTTCCTCTAGCTCCTTGAGGCGCTTGAGCTCCTTGGAGTTCATTCCAGCATATCTAGAACGCCAATTATAGAAAGTGGCGGGGCTGACCCCATGCTCACGACTGATCTGGTCGACACTCTTTCCATTGTCGAACTCTTTTAAAATCTTTGCAATCTGTTGTGGTGAAAATTTACTTCGTCTCATAATACTGTTTAAAATTAAGATAATTATTCTACTTTTAAACAGTTCGGTTTAAAGGGAAGCTTACAAACCTACCAAAGAAATTAGTAGCCCCCCGCCAATCACCATTTTTTGATTTTTTGCTTTTTCCATTAAAAGGGCCTGCTCCGCGTTTTGTTGTTTTAGGGTTAGATTTTCTTTTTCTTTTTTCTCCGTTTGGTATTTGGTGTCGAATTCGGCTACATTTTTCAACTGGCTTTTGGATAAAATATCATAGGCGAGACTAAAATACTTTTTATGGTAAAGTAGTGATCTCTTATAATCTTTTTTTCCTTCATAGATCATTGACAATAATATATAAGCACTTCTCTCATGAGTTTCTGGTAAAGCATTTCTATCAATTGTGTCATTCAAGGCTTTAAGTATTATTTTTTCAGCTTCTTGGTATTTCCCTTCATTAACCTTTAGCAGCGTTACGTTAATCCTTATAACATTCTTGCCGACGTTAGAATCTAGTTCATTAGCAATTTCCAATGCTTTATCATAATAGGTATATGATTCTTTTATACTTCCAGCTCTGTTGTATGCAGTGGCTATGTTTAAAAGTATGTCTAGTTTGTAAAGTTTGTCACCGTAGTTTTCCACCAAGTCCAATGCTTTAAAATTATATTCTAAAGCTTTTTCTGAAGCACCCAATCTAGAATAAGTTGTGGCTAATCCTCTGTAATTGTTTAAGTTAGGTAAGAAATAATCTTCTTTCTCCGATATATCCAAAGCTTTTAAATAGTACTCCTCTGCTTTTTTATCGTTATCTGTCCACATATAATTTCCGGCTATTATTCCTAAAGAAGAGGACTCTTGTTCTTTATTTTTAATGTCAAAAGCATTTTCTCGGGCTAAAAGCGCATATTCAGTCGAACGACTATAATCACGTTGGTTTTGTTTTACTATTCCTAAATTTATATAGACTTTACCTATATAATCAAAGTTGTTGTTCTTACAAATATCCAAGGCTTTTAAATATGCTTCTTCCGCTTTTTTATATTGCTGAAACTTATTATATATTCCACCTAAAGCATTATAATCCTTTACAATACCTAAAGAATCCTTTCTTTTTAAATTTATTTTGTGTGCCTTATGGAAATATTCTAAAGCCTTAATCGAATCTCTCTTTTTTTCATATTCTCTCAGTAAAAGATGGTATCCGAAAGCCATGGTTTCTTCATCATCGATTTCTTGGGCTATGCTAAAGAGTTCATCATAATAAACATGGGTCTTTTCAAGTATATTGATTTCTGAAGCTTTTTTGCAAATTTCTTTTAGAATTTCGAGACGATCAGATTTATTATGTACCGTCTCTAACACCACCTTCAAACTATCAACCTTCGCTTGCTGGCCGTTCGAAAAGCAAGTAATTAACAAAAAAGAACAGAGAAGTAGTGTTGTTTTTATGCAGGGGTGTTTAATCTTTAAAAATAAGTGTTAATAGTCTGTTAAACAAAAATTTTCATAAAACATTATAAATAACTCCAAAGCCTTTTGTTTATTGACCTAATTGTGGTTTTTTCTGATTATTCACATTATCGTATGTTATTTTGATTTCCTCTAAATTCTAATTATAGCACTAAATAGTCTGAAATTTAGACTCTAAACCATTTGTACAATTCATAGCCGCATATCAATAATTAGTTTTATTTTTGTTGTCCTTTCCCGAGCGCAATCGGGATTCAGTTATTTAATATTTCAATTTAGAAAAATGAAGACATTACAATTCAGAGAAGCCATAGCAGAAGCAATGAGCGAGGAAATGCGTCGCGATGACACTATATATTTAATGGGCGAGGAAGTTGCCGAATACAATGGAGCTTATAAGGCCAGTAAAGGAATGCTAGACGAATTTGGTCCCCGACGTATTATTGATACCCCAATTTCCGAACTTGGTTTTTCTGGAATTGGTATCGGATCTGCCATGAATGGCAACCGACCAATTATAGAATTTATGACATTCAACTTTTCCTTGGTAGGAATTGATCAAATAATTAATAATGCAGCCAAAATGCGCCAGATGAGCGGAGGACAATTCAACATCCCTATCGTTTTTCGAGGGCCAACAGCTTCTGCTGGTCAATTAGCAGCTACGCATAGTCAAGCGTTCGAAAGTTGGTACGCTAACTGTCCTGGACTAAAAGTAGTGGTTCCTAGTAATCCTGCCGATGCAAAAGGGTTGTTGAAAAGTGCTATCCGCGATGACGATCCAGTAATTTTTATGGAAAGTGAACAAATGTATGGCGATAAAGGCGAAGTGCCAGAAGGAGAATACCTAATTCCCCTTGGTGTTGCTGAGGTTAAAAGAAAAGGGGCCGATGTTACTATCGTTTCCTTTGGAAAAATAATCAAGGAGGCTTATACTGCAGCAGACGAACTTGCAAAAGAAGGCATTGAATGCGAAATTATCGACTTGCGTACCATTCGTCCAATGGACAAAGAAACCATTATCGAGTCGGTTAAAAAAACCAACAGACTTGTAATTTTGGAAGAAGCTTGGCCTTTTGGAAACATAGCTACCGAAATAACTTATTTAGTTCAAAATGAAGCATTCGATTATCTAGATGCTCCAATTATTAAAATCAATACCGCAGATACACCAGCGCCATATTCTCCTGTTTTGTTCAAAGAATGGTTGCCAAATAGTGAAGATGTAATCAAGGCGGTTAAGAAGGTTCTTTATAAATGATATTAACAAATAAATTCCAAGCACCAAATAACGAATAAATATAAAATCCCAAAAAACCAAAACTTCAAATAGTAAACCTTACGATTTAGAGGAACGTACTTTCCTTTTTGCAAAAGACATTCGTGTTTTTATTAAAACTCTAAAGATCACAGTTGCTAATATTGAGGATTCTAAGCAGCTGATAAGATCTTCTGGTTCCGTCGGAGCAAATTATATTGAGGCTAATGAGGCGTTGAGTAAAAAGGATTTTAAGTTTCGTGTAAAAATGAGTAGAAAGTAAGCAAAAGAGAGTTTTTATTTGGTTAGTTTAATTTCTGAAACAAATGACTTACCCAATCAAAAGGGAAGTTAAAGATTTAATTCAAGAAGCCACAGAATTTAAAAAGATACTTTCAGCTATTATTGATAAATTTTAGATAGCGAGGTTGTCTTTTTATTTTTGAAATTTGTTTGTTGAATTTTTAGTTTAGTTATTGCAATCCTTAGGTTTTACTATTTGAGATTTCATCTTGCCATAATAATAAAATCATAACCAAATTTTTGTTTTTTCACTTTTTGAATATTAGAGTTTATTTGGAATTTGTGACTTGGAGTTTGCGATTTGTTATTTATAGTTTTATTCTTTGAGCCCTAAAATATTTATGAAAAATACAATTTTAGTTTTATTCATTTTAATAGGTGCTTCGGTATTTTCCCAGACTAAAATAAGTGGCATTATAACAGACACTACTGGAGAGCCAGTTGCGTTTGCAAACGTAATTTTCAAAGATTCTCAAGAAGGAACTATCTCCAACGAAAACGGTCGATTTTATTTAGAAAGTGAAAAAAACTACACCGCTGTTCTTTTTTCTTTTGTGGGTTATGATACTAAAGAAGTAGTGCTTACCCAACGAACTACCTACAAAATGGAAATTGTTCTGGAAGAAGGTGCTGCGGCCTTAGATGAAGTGGTGATTTATACAGGGAAAACCTCAAAAAAGAATAATCCTGCGATTGATATTCTTCGGAAAATTTGGGAAAATAGACGTGAAAACGGAGTCAAAAAATTCAAACAATACCAATACGACAAATACGAAAAATTGGAATTCGATTTGAATACCATCGATAGTGCCTTTATGGAAAATAAGATTTTCAAAGGGATGGAATTCATTTTTGATATGACAGACACCTCCAAAGTAACGGGAAAAACCTATTTGCCCATTTTTATAAACGAAGCCTACTCGCAAGTATATGGCGATAACATTCTAAAAACTGAAAAAGAAATACTCCAAGGAAATAAAAACTCTGGATTCGACAACAATCAATCCCTTATAGCTTTTATTAAAGATTTATATAGCGAATACGACGTTTACGATAATTATTTAAAGTTTTTTGATAAAGCCTTTACCAGTCCATTATCCCGTACAGGTATCGATGTGTATAACTACGTTTTACAAGACAGCGCATTCCGAGATAATAAGTGGTGTTATAACATTGTCTATTACCCACGCAGAAAAAACGAATTAACCTTCAAAGGCGATTTTTGGGTTAATGATACCACTTGGGCCATTAAAGAAATAAATTTAAATGCTTCAAAAAGCGCTAACGTAAACTGGGTTCGCGACGTTTATATCGAACAAGAATTTGACGTGCTTAACGATTCTATTTTCTTAATCACACGAGATTACTTTATGAGCGATTTTAGTTTCAGGAAAAAAGAAAGCGCTCAAGGGCTTTACGGAAAACGCACCACTTTGTACGATAAATACGAGTTCGATATACCAAAAGACAAAAAGTTTTATTCTGAACAAGTCGACCCTTATCGATATGAAGTTTATAATCGTCCAGATGATTATTGGGATGAAAAACGATTAGAAAGTTTAAATAAAGACGAAAAAGGGGTCTATAAAATGCTCGATACCCTTAAAACTGTACCTAGGTTTAAATCTTTGTACAACCTTACAGCCACATTGGCCAGTGGATATTATGAAATTAATAATTTCGATTTTGGACCCATTTATTCAGTTTTTGGATATAATGAATCTGAAGGAGTTCGAATTCGTTTAGGAGGGAGAACATACTTTGGGCAAAACGATCCGTGGCGATTGGAAGGTTTTGGAGCCTATGGTTTTAAAGATGATAGATTTAAATACGGTCTTTCTGGAAAGTGGCTTTTAGATCGTCGCTCTAGACTTACTGTATTTGGAGGAAACCGTCGCGATGTAGAACAAACAGGTGCTAGTTTAACAAATAGCAACGATGTTTTAGGTAGAAATTTGGCGAGCTCATCGCTGTTTTCTGTTGGTACCAACGATCGGCTTTCCCGTATTAACCTCAGTACGTTAGGATTTAGCGTAGAGCCTTGGAAAAACTTTGTAGTACGGGTTACAGGCTCCTATCGAACACTAAAATCTGCTACCGAAACATTTAGTATTGACTATAAGGAAATGCAAGACGGTTTTTTTACGGGGAATATTAAGAGTGAAGTCCAACAACCGGAAATTGTTTTAGGATTATTTTATACTCCCGGAAAAAAGACATCAGGATATGGTGTAGAACGAACTATAATTAATGAAGGTAACTACTCGTCATTTTATCTAGGGTATAGCTACGGATTGAAAGACGTATTAGGCGGTGATTTTGAATATCAACGTTTGCAGGCTTTTTATTCCAGGCCTTGGAATATTGGTGGCTTAGGTCGTCTTTATTCTACAGTAGAAGTGGGGAAAACCTATGGTGAAGTTCCATTAAGCTTGTTAAACCCTATTCCTGGAAACCAAACCTATTGGACTATTTACAATACGTTTACCCAATTAGATTACTACGAGTTTGTAAGTGATACCTATGCTTCACTTTATTTACAACACGATTTTGGAGGGCGTATCTTTTCACGAATTCCACTTATTCGTAATTGGAACCTTCGAGAAGTTGTTGGCTTTAGAGCTGTGTATGGAACAATTTCACAAGAAAATATAAATTTGAATGCGTCGAATATAGTCTATCGAGCTCCTGAGGATATTTATTGGGAATGGAGTGTAGGTGTTGGTAATATTTTTAGGGTTTTCAGGCTAGATTTTAACTTTCGAGGGAATTATCTCGACAATCCAGAAGCACGAGACTTTGGCGTTACGGGATCTTTTGGGTTTTCATTCTAATAGTTTTCCCATCATCTAAACGCCTTTAAATTGCCATTTTCAGAACCCATCAAGGATAAGTTGATTACAATTCCTTACAACGCTCATCTTCATCTTCAAAAAAATAATCCTCTGCAAACTTAATTGCAGAGGATTGGCATTTCAGGTTGCTACCATTAAATCCTCCCCAGAATCGAATAAGGTAATCAACCTGTACAAAGCTATTAATAGTCTGATTGAGTTTTTTACGGGTATCCGTAAAAACACAAATTATTTTGAAATTATTTTTGATTAAAAGAAAAACACCATCCTTACCCGATGTAAAAGTGCTTTTTAAAAGTGGAAAAATGATTTCGTACTGTTTG
Source organism: Aequorivita viscosa (assembly GCF_900106795.1). Lineage (GTDB taxonomy): Bacteria > Bacteroidota > Bacteroidia > Flavobacteriales > Flavobacteriaceae > Aequorivita > Aequorivita viscosa. The sequence continues at coordinate 6,462 of NZ_FNNS01000026.1, forward strand.
CCTAGATTTTTAAATAAGTCCTAAATCCTTGGCAATAGTCACTAAATGAATCGCATTTTTAGCTTTAAAATGTTCTCGTAATACATTCAATCTTTTTTCCAAAGAACTCAAGCTTCTGGGTTTGATATTCTTGCTTTCCAAATAGTTGCATATCTCCTCCTGCGAATTTCCTAATGATAGTTGTTGAAGTATTTCAATATCATACGAACTAATTTCTACTGGTGCTTTCCGCTTTAATCTATAGTCGAGCTCTGGTGAAACATATTTATTTCCTTGATTTACGGCTACAATAGATTCTTCTAATTCTCTTAAGCCTTTTCTTCCTTTGCTCACATATCCGTTTATTTTAAGGTCGTTCAACAGGTGGCGCACTCTTTCTGCACGATCTTCAATAGAGTATACGATAACCTTAATGTCTGGATAATCATTTCGTATAACTTTAATTAAGTCATCGCCAGATTTTAGCTGTTGTATACGATGGTCTTCCTTAAAAGAAAGATCAGTAATTAACAAGTCGTAAGGTACTTCATTTAGATTGGCTTTTTTTATTTTGAGATAAGCATCATCGCAATATTGAGCTTGCTCTACGTGGTGTATATGAAGTGCATCCATAACCGACATTACCCCTTGGCTTATGGTATCGATGTCTTCAGAAAGTAAAACTTTTTTGAACATATCCTATATAGTTAAGGTTACTTTAAATCCTTTGCTGGGGGCTGTGTCAAAAATAATTCTTCCTTTGATAGCTTTTATACGGTTTTCCGTATTTTCAAGACCATTTCGGTTTTTTAATACACTTCCTATTCCATTATCAACATATTTAATCTGTAATGAACCTCTTGTTTTCTGAAAACTGATGAGTACTTGAGAAGCTTTACTATGCTTATTCATGTTGGTCATTAATTCTTGTAAAACCCTATATATAGTCGTTTTTTTAGTATTGGAAACGCCTTTCCAATTTATTTGTGAAATATTCTGAATTGTAATTACTGTCCCTTCCTTTTGATAGCTTTGTAAAAGGTCACTCAACTGTGCGCCAAAATCATCTTGCAGCGTTAAGGCATTGGTTTCTCTACTAATATCTCGGGTTTTACTGTAAATTTCTTCTAAATCATCTAATAAAGCGTCCGGCTCTAGAACGTTAAGTTGGGTTTTGGTCATTAAATGGTAAATGTCATTCGCAACTTCATCGTGTACTCTTTTAGATATACGGGCTTCTGTTCTAAAAATTTCTTTAATCGTATTTTTTCTATTCTGTGCACGTTGAACAAAATAAATAGCCAAAATACCTGTAAATAATAGTATTCCTAAAAATTGAAACCCTTGTTTCTTTCGCTTTTCTTTTTCTTGTAAGAGCCTGTTCTCTTCTGTTTTCAATTTTTCCTTTGACAGGTTATACTGCATCCCTGCATATTTATTTCGCTTTTGTAATTTTGCAAGTTTTATACTGTCATTTAAAGTAATATATTCTTGAGCAATAGAGTCATTTTTTATTTTCAGTAAATTAGAAAGCGAATTTTTAATGTATGAAGGACTGTTAATTTGATGTGCGATGTTGTACGCTTTTTCGGCATAATCCTCTGCTTCTTTTGCCTGACCTCGATTGTGATAATAATTGGATAAGTGCGAATAGCTCGAATAAATTCCCGCAAGATGATTGTTCCTTAGTCGAATCCCCAAACCTAAAAGTAAATTGTCCAAGGCATCTGGATGCTGTGATTTTGACTGTGCAAATCCTAAATTGCTTAACGCTCGTGCCTGATTTAAACTGTCTGATATCTGCTTGCTAAGTTCATACGCTTTTGTAAATTGCAATTGTGCAAGCTCGTGTTTTTCTATATCTAGGTACTGGTTTCCTTTATTGTTAATTACAATCAAGCTATCAGAAGCACCTTCGCAAATTTGAAGGGCTTCATCGTAAAACAGAAAAGCATTCGTAGGATTTTTCAAGGTTCGATAAACCATTCCCAAATCGTTGTAAATTCCTTTTTTATGTGCTTTGACCAAGGAATCTGTTGGCATTTTGTCAAGAAGCCTAAGCGCCGTTGCAGCGGTTTCTTCACTTTCGTAAAGTGCTCCCATTTCTATTTGTCCAATAACCATATACCGTAATTTTTTTACGGCATTAATCGTATCGTTTTTACGCAAATCCATCTCAACTTGTTTTTCGAAATATGAAAACGCAGCTTCTACATCAAAACTTTCATCAGGATGAAGAAGTATTTTACCGTAAAAGTCGGTGCTGTCAATGTGTTTTTGAGCCTGCCCTGAAATGCTGGTTAAGAGTCCAATACAGAGTAATTGGACGAAAATTAAGAGGGATGGGGGTTTTGACAGTTTCATCCCTCTAAAAGTAATAAAATTAAAGTGTTGAACAATTAACCTCCGTTCCAATTTGGTGGTGGAACAGGAGGAATGTGAGCGTCGTCGCCACAACAAGCTTGCGGAATCGATTCATCTTCTGAAATTGCTTGTGGAGTACAAGAGTAAAGCATTAGGCTAATTAGTCCAATAGACAAAATGTGACATCTTTTTTTCATGTTTATTGATTTTAGAAATTAATATTCGAGGTTGGGTCCAAGCGTAATCGCTCAGACTAATTCAGAGAAGTTTGGGATGGAAATAGAATGGTTTGGCTACTTCTCAAGGCATAGCCATTTTACTTCCTGCGCATTTATTTGGATGTGAAATTGTGTGCTAGCTAGCAACCTGTTTAGAGTTCATTTCACTTATCGATTCAAAAGAAGAAATTTGAGCAGAGTAGTGTTGGAAACACGTTGGAAACAATTTGGAAAAGAATTTCCACAGTGTTTCAGAAGTGTTTTGTAGTTTTAAATGTTCAGAAACTCATCAATATGGCACACAAGAACCTGATTTTGGAAGCCTTCAAAAAAGCCACTGCTTATTTGGTTGAAAACGGCATTCAATCTCCTTCTAAAAGCGGAGTGGCAGAAGTCTTGTCTGATTATATTGAGCAGGAATGCAACTTTCAATTTGGTGAAAGGCGGTTGCGCGATTATTATAATGAAGCCCTAAAAGATGAAGCCATAGAAATAAAACAACAAGCAGTTCGAGATGGATTGTCGAAATATTTAGGCTATGAAGATTTTAGGGATTTACTAATAAGGGCTACCGAATCTAAAAAGGACCTGCAAACAGAAAACTTTGCTGAAACCCCTCAAAATGGTAAGGCGCACTTTGTAGCCCAATTCTTGAGAAGAAATCGAACAACGGTTTTAATTATTATAGGATGTTTGATTGCTTTTATAATTCTTAACGCCGTGAATAAAGAGAAATGGATGGTGTGGGAAGGCAATAAGTTTGTCGAAGCCGAATTTGATTCGCATAAATTAGAAAACGGACAAATCCTCCTGTTTAATGAAAGCCAAGTAGACCGTTTCAAAAAAGTACAACCCAACTGCGATACTCAATTTTTTAGCGCTGAAGGTCACGTAATGCTTTGGTATGGTAAAAATCAAAAAGGAGACCTAGAATATTTCACATACCTAGGTAAGCATCCCGAAACTGGAAAAACACTAAAGCCTATTACGCGGTATATGATTAAGAAGTATATCTGTGAGGGAAGATGAAGATGAAAACGAAAACCAAATCGAAAACGAAAACGAATGCGAGTGAACAGAGCTTTGCGTCAATCGTGAAAAACTTTGCGGTCTTTGGGTGAATTCTTTACAGTGTGTATTTCGCGCGGAGAATGCAGAGAATGCGCAGAGAATCTTAAGGAATTGGGTTTTTATAAAAGAATCATTTCAGCTATTATTTTACAGTGTTACGCTTGTAGATGAAATTATAGAAGGGTGAAAAATGCTTTCCGTCTTAGCGGCTTGGCGAGAGATATTCAATTTTATGAATATTTATATCTTTAATCGTGCTCCCAGCTCCTAAGATTCTCAAAGGTTAACAATATGATAAACCCTTAAAATCAGCCCCTTTCCCTCTTTAATGTTCATATCTTTGCAGACTGTTTCTGAAACATTTTGCTTCCGTAATTTTTTCAATAAAACTTTGGTCTTATGCCCTAGGTCTTACCGTCATACGTCATAAGAACAAATATTTAACTTCAATCCAATACTTATACAATGAACAGACTCTTTTCCCCGCTACAAATAAGAAACACCACTTTCAAAAACCGAATGGTAGTCTCGCCTATGTGCATGTATAGCAGCGTAGATGGTTTTGCTAATGATTTTCACTTAGTGCATCTAGGCAGTCGTGCAACGGGTGGATTTGGATTGATAATTCAGGAGGCTACCGCTGTATCACCTGAAGGAAGAATAAGTTATGGCGATTTGGGGATTTGGAGAGATGAGCATATTGAAGAACTAAAGCAAATTGTCAATTTCTGTCATTCACAAGATGCTTTGATTGGAATACAACTAGCACACGCAGGAAGAAAAGCAAGTCATCACCTGCCACAAGATGGTGCCAGAAAAATACCCGCAGATAAAAAAAACGGATGGCAAACTGTTTCAGCGTCTTCCTTGTCTTTTCGCGAAGACGAGCCAGCGCCAACCGCTTTGGATGAAAGTGGAATTCAGAAAGTGAAAGATGATTATGTAGCAGCAACGCGCCGTGCAAAAGAAGCAGGGTATGATGTAGTCGAAATTCACGCTGCTCACGGCTATCTCTTTCATCAGTTTTATTCGCCACTAGCCAATAAACGAGAAGATGAATATGGCGGGAGTTTTGACAATCGTATTCGGTTGTTATTGGAAGTTACGGCAGCAGTGAAAGAAGAATGGGGTAATGAAAAGCCACTTTTTGTAAGAATATCGGCTACAGATTGGACTGAAGGTGGATGGACGGTAGAGGATTCTGTACTACTCTCTAAAGGCTTAAAAGAGTTAGGAGTCGATTTTATAGATACTTCATCTGGAGGAAATGTTCCCCGTGCCAAGATTCCGACAGCTCCGGGGTATCAAGCAGGTTTTGCAGAGCAAATAAGAAAAGAAGCTGGAATATTAACTGGGGCTGTTGGACAAATTACTACTGCCGAACAATCGGAGGGAATTCTACAAAAAGGAATGGCCGATTTGGTGCTTTACGGTCGCGAGTGTCTGAGACATCCGTACCTTCCCCTTCATTTTGCCCATGACTTGGGTGAAGATTTCGACTGGCCGATTCAATACAATCGAGCAAAAATGAAATTATAATTTTTTATAAAAACACATCTCATGTCAGAACAAGAAACATATACTAAAATACCTTTTTCAGTATTGGATTTGGTTCCAGTGATTCAAGGAAGTTCACATAAATCGGCTATGGAAAACAGCCTTTCTCTTGCGCAGCACGTAGAAAAACTCGGCTATAAACGTTTCTGGATTTCAGAACACCATAACGCCGATAGTTTGGTGAGTTCTGCCACTCCTTTGCTGATTGGGTATGTTGCCCAAGGCACCAAAACGCTTCGCGTAGGCTCTGGAGGAGTCATGCTTCCAAACCACGCCCCGCTAATTGTTGCAGAACAATTTGGAACATTAGCTACTCTTTATCCTGATAGGATAGACCTTGGACTTGGTCGTGCGCCGGGGACAGATCAAGCAACGGCACGTGCCCTGAGGCGAGAACGTATGGAAACTGTTAATGATTTCCCACGAGATATTCAGGAACTGCAACAATATTTTTCAAAAACTAATAATACTAGTTTAGTGCGGGCCATTCCTGGCGAAGGTCTTGAAGTGCCGCTCTATCTTTTAGGGTCGAGTACTTTCAGCGCACAACTTTCAGCGGAAATGGGATTGCCCTATGCTTTTGCAAGCCATTTTGCGCCCAACCATTTGCACGAAGCATTTCAATTGTACCGCAATGGATTTAATCCGTCCAAGCAACTGGACAAATCGTATGCAATGGCGGCAGTGAATGTAGTGGTGGCAGATACAGATGAAGAAGCCGAATATTTAGCGAGTAGTATGAAGCAGTTTATGTTGAATATTATAAGAAACACGCGCCAACCTTTGCCGCCGCCAGTAGAAGATATGTCTAAAATTTGGAATCCGATGGAAGCAGCGCATATCGCTACAATGATGCAATATACATTTGTTGGAAGCAAAGAAACAGTTGGAAATAAATTGAATAAGTTCATAAAAGAAACCGCAATTGATGAGCTTATCGTCGTTTCCCATATCTTTGAACACCAAAAACGCCTGCGTTCTTTTGAACTTTTATCACAAATATAAATACAGAGTCTAGAAGCTAGAGTCTAGATTTTAGACTCTTTTTTCGCCATTTTACATATTTTAAAATACATAATAATGAATCTAAAAGCCGTTCTCTTCGATATGGATGGGGTAATTGTCGATACCGAGCCATTACACCGTAAATCTTACTTTAGAATGTTTGAAGATGTAGGAATAGATGTTTCCGAATCGCTCTATAACTCTTTCACAGGGCAAGCCACTTTGCCTATTTGTCGTACACTCTGTGAACACTTTGACATAGCTCATAAAGCGGAGGAATTGGTGGCAGCGAAACGCAAACATTTTAAATATCTATTTGAAAATGACAGCGATTTAGCACTTTTAGACGGAGTTCACGATTTGATAAAGGATTATTATAATAACGATTTGACTTTAGTCCTAGCTTCTTCTGCTTCTATGCCTAATATCAATCGAATTTTTGAGCGCTTTGATCTTAATCAATATTTTAAAGCGAAAATAAGTGGAGCCGATTTAAAAGCGTCAAAACCACATCCCGAGATCTTCTTGAAAGCGGCACAGTTAGCTGAAGAATCCAGGGAGAATTGTATGGTCATCGAAGATTCTACCAATGGTATCGCCGCTGCTCACGCTGCTGGAATTTATTGTGTGGGCTATAAAAGTCCGCATTCCACAGATCAAGATTACTCAAAGGCAAATAAAGTTATTAGCCGTTTTGAGGAGATTAAATATAATAAGTTATTAAATACCTTATAGTCGGTTCAGTCCCCAAAAGTCTTCAAGACCATTGGGGTTTATTTTACGTGACAAATTGCTGAATAAAAGCTTACCTATAAGACTTTGGTGATTTATCCAGGCTACTTAAAGTCTACAGCCTCGAGCTGTTATATTTCATTAGAGAATCCATTTAAATCCACTGTCAGGTCTGAGGATATCTAACTCACCAATTCCCACCAAGCAATGGACCAAGTAAATCCGTTTCTTGATAAGGTAAGTCAGAGGATTCTTTCAATGTACTTTCAAACCTCACCACATTCCGCTCCCCATTCTTCTTCAGGAAACCGCGAATTATAGCGTGAGTGTGGTAACTAGCAGTTTGTAATTTTATAAATGGCTCATAATCTTCAACAGTGGAAATTGCTTCACTCCGGTCAAAAAATCCGAAGCCTTTATATTGTCCTTCTATAACTAAAGCAAATCCGATTTCGTCACTTTTTCTTCCCTTTCCCTGAATGGCAAAATTGGGCTTGTTTTCTTTCAGAAATGCAATCGCATTATTCACTTTTTGGTTGTAGACTTCAACAGATTCACTGCCATCACAAATTCCTTCACAGTTTTTTATTCTATAATGCGAACACTGCTCTACATTGCTTTGAAGCGAGCAAAAGCGCGGACACAATTTAAAAGTCTCGCAAATTTCCTCAAGTTTCTCTATCGCTTCCGTTTTATTGTAAAAAGTACCAACGGAATCGTGAAGCACTTTAGTTTTAGCCAAGGCGAGTTGAATAACGCCACGTTGGTTCGCGTAGCTAATAATTTGATAAGCATTTACAGGTCGTTTTTGAGCACGGTTATATTTTGGATAATATTTCCGAATATGCTCCGATTCTACCAACAACGCCAGTAATTCATTGCCAGTAATTTCGTAATCTATAAAATGGGTTTCCTGTCCTAGATGATATTCCTTCGTCTTTTTATCATAAAAATGGCTTAGCACTCGCTTCTTGATGTTTTTCGCCTTTCCGGCGTAAATAACTTTGTGTTTCTGATTCTTAAACAGATAAATACCTGCTTCCTCTGGCAAGTCCTCTAATTGTTCAGAAGGTAAATGGGGTGGGAGAGTAGCTTGTTTGGATCGCGGATTTAAAAATGAATTGAAAGTCTCAAAGCTTTCGTCCAAGGATAACAGACGTTGAAAAAGAATAGCAGTGGCATCCACATCGCCTTCCGCACGGTGTCTGTCAACATGCGGAATGTTGATAGTATCGCAAAGTCTTCCGAGACTATAGGATAACAATCCGGGAATCAATTTTCGTGAGAGCCGCACTGTGCAGAGCTTTTTTCGAGTATATCCCTGTCCAATTTTCTTGAATTCACCTCGAATAACATTGTAGTCAAAACTAACATTATGGGCGACAAAGATGGCGTTGCGAGTAAACTCGTCAATTTTTCCTGCTACTTCAAAAAACCGTGGTGCATTTTCGACCATTCGGTTATCGATTCCCGTTAAGGCTGTTATGTATTGGGGGATTTCGCGTTCAGGGTTTATAAGTGTACTGTATTTATCCACAACTTTATTCCCGCGCATTAAAGCAATACAGATTTCAGTAATCCTATTTCCTGCAATACCACCGCCCGTGGTTTCTACGTCTATTATAGCAAAAAGTTGTTGGTGCATCTACAGTTGTGTGAAAGAAGTACAAATGTATTAAAAAATCATCACTTTTTGGAAAAATCCCTGTTGAATGGAAATAGTCCAATATGAATCAGCTTCTCCTTGTTTTCTGTAACTTTACAATTCCAACCTTCTGAAACACCTTATTATGGCTGAACAAAAAACAAAACCAACAAATACAGATGTCTTTGAATTCATTGATTCATTTACCACTACCGAGCAAAAGCGAAAAGACAGCCATGAATTAATAACGCTAATGCAAACTGTTTCTGGCTTCGAACCCAAAATGTGGGGGCCAAGTATCATCGGTTTTGGAGAATATCATTACGTATATGATAGCGGCCACGAAGGTGATGCGCCACTTATAGGTTTTTCTCCGCGAAAGACTGCAATTTCTCTTTACGTCTTTACGGGACTTGAAGCTCACGAACATTTATTGGAGAATTTAGGTAAATTCAAAAAAGGAAAGTCCTGTATTTATGTAAAGAAACTGGCTGATATTAATCTAGATGCGTTAACTTTACTGATGAAGGAAACAATTCAATACGTACAAACGAAATATGAAAAGCATTAAAATAGAAGTCAAATGGGCGATTTTATTTTCAATAATGGGATTGCTTTGGATGGTATTAGAAAAGGTTAGCGGTTTACATGGCGAGTATATCGACTATCATCTTTACCTCACTAATCTCTTTGCCATTCCTGCAATTATCGTAATGGTGATGGCTTTAAAAGATAAAAAGAGGAACTTTTACAACGGACAAATGTCATATAAACAAGGTTTAATCTCTGGGATTATCCTATCTGTTTTTATTGCTGCTTTAAGTCCGTTGACGCAATGGATAACTTCCTACGTTATTACACCCGAATATTTTCCAAATGTTATAAAACGCTCCGTTGAAGTGGGATATTACGCCACAACAGAAGAAGCGGAAGCGTATTTTAATTATCCAAACTATGCCAAGCAAAGTGCAATAGGTGCTTTAATTATGGGCGTTGTAACTGTTGCTATTGCAATGATTTTTATAAGAACTAAAAGCAAATAAAGCAATGGAAGCACCAAGCAAACCACCTACGGACGATAAAATCCCCAAAGTAACTGGAATTGGAGGTGTTTTCTTTTTTTCTGACAATCCACAGGAAACAAAAAACTGGTATTCCAAAAACTTGGGTTTCAATACCGATGAATGGGGTTCAACTTTTGGGTCTAGAAACATCGACAAGCCCGAGGAAATCAATTACCTGCAATGGAGTCCGTTTAAAAGGGGAAGTGAGTACTTTCAGCCTTCTAAGAAGGAGTTTATGATTAATTATCGAGTGCAGCATATTGAGGAATTACTTAAGAAACTTCAAGAAAATGGAGTTACTATTTTAGATGAAATACAAACGTTTGACTACGGCAAATTCGTTCACATCATTGACCCTGAAGGCAATAAAATTGAATTATGGGAACCTGTAGATAGTGAATTGGTTAAGTGAGGTTTAGATTAAAGCATTGAAGTATTTATACATTTTATAAACCCAGATTCTAAAACCTAATAGTATTATGGCAACAACAAACACCTACCTTAATTTTAACGGCAATTGTGAAGAAGCCTTTAATTTTTACAAATCTGTTTTTGGAGGAGAATTCAACTACATCGGGCGTTTTGGTGATATGCCAGAGAGTGAAGATTACAAAGTAGCCGAATCTGATAAACATAAAATCATGCACGTTAGTTTGCCTATTGGAACCTCAATTTTAATGGGAAGTGATGTTGGAGGAGATTGGGCACCGACTTACATTCAAGGCAACAATTTTTCTGTATCCATAACCACAGATTCTAAGGACGAAGCTGACAGATTATTTGCGGGGCTTTCTGTTAAAGGAAAAGTGACAATGCCACTTGAATCAACCTTTTGGGGTGATTACTTCGGCATGTTTACTGATAAGTTTGGCATCAACTGGATGGTGAGCTTTAATGAAGAGAGTATGAAATAACAGTCATTTGTATACCATATCCGAATCTGGTACATTTGAGATATGGAAGATAGGCTACGGGATATTGATAAATCATCAACTTTCGGAGTATAAATTTCTTTATCTAATTACTTCTCAACATGCTAGAAATACCAAAATATCACGAAACATTTATTCCTTTATTGGAAACATTGAACACAGAAGATTCTTTAAATAGCAGAGAATTAGCTTCTAGGGTTCGTGATACATATTATTCTGATTTACCATCAGATTTGCTTATTAAAAAAACTAAGTCTGGAGCTAACGTTTTAATAGACAGAATTGGTTGGGCGAAATCTTATCTCAAAATGGCAAAATTCGTTTCTTATCCTCAACGAGGTCGGGTGCAAATTACTCAAAAAGGAAAACAAATTCTTGAAAGGGGAATACTATCGCTAGAGGATCTTCGAAATGACCTAGATTATATAAAATATCGAAAATCGGTTACTTTAAAGAAAGAGAATGAAGTAGAATTGGAGACTGAAAACGTTGAAAATGCATCACCACAAGATTTAATAGATTCTGGGTTCTCTACAATTGAGGCAGAAGTAAAAGCTGAGCTTTTAGAGAAGTTGAAAGAGATTGATCCATATTACTTTGAAAAAGTAATCCTCATTCTGCTTAAAAAAATGGGCTATGGAGATTTTGTAGAGACTTCTAAATCTGGTGATGGGGGTATTGATGGTATTATCAACGAAGATAAGCTTGGTCTTGAAAAAATTTATACTCAAGCTAAACGTTATAATGAAAATAAGATTCGGGAGAAAGATATTAGAAATTTTATTGGTGCAATGAGTGGGGATACTAGAAAAGGAGTGTTTATAACTACATCTACCTTTGACCAATCCGCTATTAGGAAGGCAAGGGAAGCTCATCATACAATAATTCTGATTGATGGACCTAAATTGGTCGATTTAATGCATCAGTATAATGTAGGAATTCAAATTAAAACTGTTTATGAAGTAAAACAAGTAGATAATGATTTCTTTGAAGGAGAGTAAGTGTTTAATATACATTACACTCGCTTTGAAAATTAATCTATGCGTAGAGAGTGTTAGGCTTGCTACTCCTCCGTCTCTTTAACCTTAAAGTTCTTCAACCTAAATCGAACTGTATCTCCCGGCTTCCAAGTTTGAACTGCAGATTTTAACATGATGCTTTGGTTTTCGAGGAAGTTTTCGGTTTCTGAGCCTTTCTCGCAAGTATTACAGCGGTTGCAACGGACTTTCAGTTGCATATGGTCGCCAAGATAGGTGCATTGTTCTACCATCCCACAAAGGTGTGGTTCTTCGGCATTGCAGAAGTCGGTTTCTTCAGCCCTAAAGAATAGTTTAACCTTACAGTTTTCACTGTCTGTAGCAAAAGGACAGTCTGCTGGACCAGAAACAAAGCCAAAAGGTGTATTAAATCCTCCCGCTTCTACAGTGGCTTCTAAGTTGTTTGATTTTCCGAACAATTCAGCTACATAAGCCGAACTCGGGTCGTTGTATAGGGCGTCGGGTGTGTCAATTTGAAGAAGCTTGCCATTCAGCATCACCGCAATTTTATCGGCAGTAGAGAAAGCATCTTTGGTATCATGGGTAACGAGGATAGCCGTTATTCCCATTGTTTTAATAATTTGTCTGACTTCTTCTCGAACTTGATCTCTCAAAATAGTGTCTAAGTTGCTAAAAGGCTCGTCCATTAATAGAAGTGCTGGCCTTGGTGCAAGGGCTCTAGCTAAGGCTACACGCTGTTGTTGCCCTCCTGAAAGTTGATGCGGATATTTTTTTACATCTTCTTTTAATCCAGTAAGTTCAAGGGTTTCGTAAACGCGCTGTTCGGTTTCTTTTTTCTTCAGACCTTTCAGACCAAAAGCGACGTTTTCATAAATCGTAAGATGTGGAAACAAGGCATAATCTTGAAAAACCATTCCTGTTTTTCGCTTATTGGTAGGTAGTGATTTTCGTCCACTTACAATGACTTCATTATTCAATCGTATTTCGCCTCCATCGGGATGCTCCAACCCAGCAATCAATCGCAGTAAAGTGGTCTTTCCAGATCCGCTTTCACCAACAAGGGCAAGGATTTCACCTTTTTCAAGCGAAAACGAAACCCCATCCACAGCATATTTATCTGCCGCGCGATATTTCTTGCTAATATTGTTTAATTCTATAATTGTCATCTTCTAAATGTTCAATAATCAGTAATCGTCAATAAGTTATTTGTTATTGAGTTAATGGTTATTCGTTAATCCCCAATCTTCAATCTTTTTCAACTTCATCATTCATTTCCTTATCACAAATAGTCAATCGTATATCCCCAATCGTAAATCTTCAATGATTTTCCAACTTCATCATTCGTTATTCAAAATTGGTTATTCGTTATTCATTTCCAATCTTCAATCATACTTCCCTCGAATCACGCTATTCAACAGGATAATCGGAATAATTCCCGTAAGCACTACCACCAGCGATGCGTTGGCCGATTCTGCAATCATTTCATTCGTAGCCATATCAAAGGCTTTTGTTGCCAGTGTATTGAAGTTGAAAGGACGCAAAATTAACGTTAGCGGTAATTCTTTCAAAATATCTACAAAGGCAAGTAGAATTGCTGCAGCTATACTGTTTCGTATCAAAGGTAAGTCTATTTTCCATAATGTCCTTATGGGTGACGCTCCTAAGGATCTTGCGACTTCATTTACTGATGCTCCGGTCTTTTGGAATCCTGCGTCTATTGCATTATAGCCCACAGCCATAAACCTTACAATATACGCAATTACAAGGATAAAAAGGGAGCCAGACAATATCATTCCTATACTATCTGCCGAAAGCCAACTTATAAATCTGTCTAGTTCCATCATCGGAATCATTACACCTACCGCAATAACAGCACCAGGAATTGCGTATCCCATAGAAGCTGTTCGGGCAATATGGCGTGTCCATCGCAACGGGCTTAATCTAACAGCATAAAGTAAAAAGATAGACAGCATTGCAATTGCCACAGACGAACCGATTGCTAATGAAAAACTTCTAAAAATAAGAATGCCGAATTCGGAATCTATTACATTTTGCCAGGTCATTGAAACCCAATAAAAAAGTTGGGATAACGGCATAATAAAACTAATCATTAGCACCACAGCACAAAGGCCAGTGTATAGCCATTGTGTGCTTCTGTGTTTAGGAACTATCCGTAGCGTAGGTCTGGCACTACTTCTTTGGCTTGTCCAATTTCGGCTACCGCGTTGAAAGTTTTCCAGCCATATTAAAAATAACACAATCAAAGTCAATATAGCCGAAAGGTGAATGGCGGTATTAATATCTCCAAATGAAAACCAAGCCCTGAAAATTCCAGAAGTAAAGGTATCTACGCCAAAGTATTTTACGGTTCCGTAGTCGTTTAAAACCTCCATTCCCACCAGTGCAATTCCTCCTGCAACGGCTGGACGCGCCATTGGAAGTGCGATTTTGGTAAATACGCGCAATCTGTTACTTCCCAATATGAGTGCTGCTTCTTGAAGCTCGCTCGATTGCTTCATAAACGAAGCGCGGCAAATCACGTAAACATACGGGAACAGGCTTATAGAGAGTATGAAAATTGCACCAGGCATATTCATAATATCTACAATGGGTCCTGTAAAATAAACGTCCAAATTATTTCTAAAAAATGCTTGAACGGGCCCTGTGTATTCTAAAATTCCGACATAGCTATACGCCATCATGTAGGAAGGGAAGGCGAGCGGTAAAATAAGTAGCCATTCAAAATAATTACGGCCAGGGAATTCATAAACCGAGACAAACCAAGCCATACTCACGCCTAGAATAAATGTTCCCAAGCCCACGCCTAAAAGTAAAATCAAGGAATTTGAAAAGTACGAAGGGAGTAGGTTGGTAACGATATGTCCCCAATGCTCTCCTGGACTGTCGAAAAGCTTTATTAAGATAGTGAATATGGGCGTTAATACTAATAATAGTATCACGATTGCTCCCGCTGTCCACTTATTCCACCAATAGGTGGTCTTTTTTGCCATTTAAACTACTTTTTTTCGTCTACCGTCTACCAAATCAATACGCAATATTACTTCCAGCCAGCTTTATCAAAAATCGTAACTGCTTCGCTATTAAGTTCTCCGAGTTTGTTTAAATTAATTGTATCCGCTTTAAAGTCGCCCCAGGTTTTTAAAATAGAGGCTTTTTTAGCATCTGGATTGATAGGATATTCGTAGTTTAAATTTGCCAACGTTTGTTGCGATTCAATACCTGATAAAAATTCGATAAGCTTAATTGCATTTTCTTTGTGTGGCGCATATTTGGTTACCCCAGCACCACTTACGTTAATGTGCGTTCCACGATTGTCTTGGTTAGGGAAAATAATGCCCACAGATTCACCCGCTTTGCGCTCCTCGTCATTTCCATCATTTAGTAATAAACCAATGTAATAAGTGTTTACAATAGCAATATCACCTTCGCCCGAAGCCACAGCTTTCACTTGGTCGCGATCACTTCCTTTTGGGTTTCTTGCCATATTTGCTACCATTCCGCTAGCCCATTCTTTTGCCTTTTCTGAACCATCGGCATCGATAATTGAAGCTAAAAGAGATTGGTTGTAAATATTTTCCGAAGAACGAATTAGCACTTTCCCGTTCCATTCGGGTTTAATTAAGTCTTCGTAATTTTTTAGGGTATCAGGATTCACTCGATCTTTTGCATAAGCGATGATTCTCGCTCTATACGTCATTCCGAACCAATAGCCTTCTCGATCTCTAAAATTGACAGGAATGTTGGTTTCTAAAACTTTCGAGCTAATAGGTTGTAACAAGTCTTTAGATTTTGCGCGGTATAGCCTACCAGCATCTACGGTTATTAACACATCGGCTTTAGAATCTTTTCCTTCCGTTTCTAAACGCTGAATTAATTCGTCTGCGCTCGCGTTTACAATGTTTACTTTTATACCTGTTTCTTTTGTGAACTTGGCAAAAAGTTGATCATCTGCTTTATAGTGGCGGTGGGTGTATACGTTTACAACATCTTCATTTGAAGTGTTTCCGCAAGATATAAAAAAGCTTACAGCAAAGGCCATTAAGCCAAATTTCAAAAACTTATTCATTGTTGATTTTTTTTTATGAATTATATACGCTTTTTAACAATTCCTTTTTCACGAATTTAAACTTCGGTTTTCAAGGAGTTTGCAAAGATAAGTTTATTTAGACTCAATACAAACAAGCTTATAACTTCTTTCGTTAAAATGAAGGCGGATGGTGGCTGTAACTGTTTTAATTGAATACTATTGAAGAGCTAGATTTCAGTTTCAATTATTAATTTGAATATCATATTTTGTTAATAACCCTGAAATGCCAGCGAGAGAGAATTTCGCTTTCTTGATCCGATTCAATTCTGGATCGATAGTGTAATTAATTGAACTTCTGAAGTCTGCTTTTTCAATGATTGTATTGTTGAAGGTAGCTCCGTTAAGGTCACAGTTTGTAAATATGGCACTCGTTAAGTCGCAATCCACAAAATCTACTTCCTGAAGCTGAGAGTCTATAAAATGAGTTTTTTTAATTTTTAGCTTATAAAACGAGGCGTGGTTTAGGTTACAATTGTCAAAACTAAAGCCAATTCCGAAGTCATTACACGTATCAAAACGAAGACCGAGAAGCTTACAATCTTTGAATATTGAGTCCCTAAATGCTGTACCATCAAGTTTAGCTAGGCTTAAATTACATCCCAAAAACTCACAATCGGTAAAGCTAAAATTGAACAGACTACTGTTCGAAAAGTCGCAATCTACAAAGCTACAGCCTTCATATTCTCCTCTTGTTAGTGGCGTTTTATTGAAATCTACCTTGCGAAATGTTTCGTCTTCAGAATACCCTTGATTCATTGCTGTTTCTTGATTTATGTGAAGCGTTTTTTGGTGTTGATTTTCGTATGCGCTAGATTCATTTACCAGTAATATGAAGTAACTAAATTGCATTTATTAATCGATGCGCAAGGTACGGATTTCTAAAATAAACCTAACAGATACAAAGATCTGTTAGGTTTTAAAATTGAAGTTTACCGATGTTGTTCAATGATAACAAAAAACATGATTAATTAGTCTACCTATATTTATCAAGCTATCAAAAGCAAATCTCGCCTCTAAAGTCTGATGCCTCAATTATCCTTAAATATCACGTGTAATATCCTTATCGCCTCTTCCCGATAGGTTAACAATCGCCAATTTTCCCGTGTTTTTAAATTTCTTTATTGCCAATGCCACTGCGTGACTAGATTCAATAGCCGGGATAATTCCTTCCAATTTCGCCAATAATCTATAAGCTTCTTGGGCTTCCTCATCGGTGATTGGCTCGTATGTTGCACGTCCCGAATCTTTCAAGCTTGCGTGTTGCGGACTAATTCCAGGATAGTCTAAACCAGCCGCGATAGATTCTGAAGCCATCGGGTTGTTTTCTTCATCTACCAAACAATATGAATACGTTCCTTGAAACACCGAAGGTTTGCCATAGGTAAGCGTTGCCGCTGTATGGTTAAACACGTTTTTACCGCCACCTTCAGCGCCGTATAATTTAACTTCTGTCTCGGGTAAAAATGCGCTAAAAGCACCAATCGCGTTAGAACCACCACCAAGGCAAGCAAATACTGCATCGGGCAGTCTTTTTTCGGCTCGTACTATTTGTTGAATAGCCTCATTGCCAATTACACTTTGAAAATAGCCCACCATTTTAGGATAGGGGTGTGGTCCCACCTGGGAGCCTAGTAAATAAAATGATTCTGGGTTCTCTATATAATAACCCAAAGCCGCATCAACAGCGTCTTTCAAGGTTGCTCGCCCTTCGTTTGTTATAACAACCTTTGTTCCCAATAACTCCATTCGCTTTACGTTAAGCAATTGTCGTTCAGCATCTACAGCACCCATAAATACTTTACAAGGAATTTTTAGTAACGCTGCGGCTGTTGCTGTTGCGACTCCGTGTTGCCCTGCACCCGTTTCTGCAATAACTTCTTTAGCGCCCATTTGTTTTGCTAAAAGTATCTGACCAATCGCGTTATTGATTTTATGCGACCCAGTATGATTTAAGTCTTCACGCTTGAGGTAAATAGTCGCCCCGATGGCTTCGCTTAAGTTTTCAGCTTTAAATAGTGGGGAAGGTCTTCCTACGAAGGTTTTTAAGTAGTGAATAAATTGCCGTTGGAACTCTGATTTTTGAACTTCAGAATCAAAAAAGGCAGCAAGTTTGGTCAATTGAGAAGCCAAAACTTCAGGCACATAGGCGCCACCGTAGTTACCATACATGCCAGCCGTTTCTAGCATTTCTTTTACGGGTTGAACGTTGATTTGTGTATCTATTTGGGATGCGTTATAAGTATTCATAATCTATTTTTTTAATGTTATTATAATAGTAATAGCGATGCACATTTGTGTGCGTGTTTGTCTGGTGTTGAATGTTTTTAAATTGGCAGAAGCCCTGCCATAGTTGTAGGTTAAATAGGCTTTTCATTTTATTAATATTTAAGTTTAAAACAACAAAAAGCCGTAAGGATCGCTTACGGCTTTTAAAATTTATATAGTTTACAAAATAATATAGCAGCTCTAAGTCCTTAGGATTGAAAGTTTAAAGTTGTGCCACCAATATGTTTTATTCTGTAATAACATGTATGTCTTGTTCAATGAAGGAGTAAAATTATAACAATTATTCAATTGCACAAAGTTGTTTTGAAAATTAAAACTGACATGTTTGGGAGATCTGTTAGGTTTTTAGGCCGATAAAATTACATAACCAGTACATAGAGAATTGAAGTTGCTTAATTTTATAGTAACTATGAATTGAGTTGGCTCCTTTTTTATAATTTTATAAAGTTACCGAATCTTCTTTACCGATTTCAGAAATGCGTTGCATTCACTACTATTTAATGAGTAAATAATAGAGTAGTAGTAATTGAATTTAACATAGGCAGCCATTGCGGCGCAAGTGGATAAGATTCTTTTTTGTTGGAATGACAAAATAAGAATCACTTTGTCATTCCGATAGCGGAGAAATCGCATAAGAGTAAACTAATAATTATGATTGAATTTAACGAAGGCAGCCATACGTATTACGTTGATATCATTACGAACAAGTATCGATCTACTTATTATATTGGGGTGACCAATAATCTTGGGAGAAGACTACGGCAGCATCGTGAAAATATTGAAAAAGGGATTAAGACGTTTGCGTCTAGGTATCAGATACAACATTTGGTTTATTATGAAGAGTTTTCTTGGATTCAGCTGGCTATTGCGAGAGAAAAGGAGTTAAAGGGTTGGCGGAGGGATAAGAAGTTGGCTTTGATTCGTTCGTTTAATGCTTCTTTTGAATTTTTGGAAGATCGGTTTTTGGTGGAGTGAGTTGTTTGATTTGTCATTTCGACCAGCGGGAGAAACCCTATAAGAGCGAGTTTTGGGGTGTTTAATTGAAGCTTGGGGACTTAGGTGGATGGGATTCCTCCTTCGTCGGAATGACAAAAAGGGGATTCGTTGACATTTAGTTTTTGCGTTTTCAGTTTGTCATTTCGACCAGCGGGAGAAATCGCATAAGAGTGAGTTTTGGGGTTTTTAATTGAAGCTTGGGTCTTAGGAGTATGCGATTCCTCCTTCGTCGGAATGACAAAAAGGGGATTCATTGACGTATAGTTTTATAGTTTTTAATTTGTCATTTCGACCAGCGGGAGAAATCGCAAAAGAGTGAGTTTTTGAGTTTTGAATGGAGGTTGAGGACTTAGGTGGATGGGATTCCTCCTTCGTCGGAATGACAAAAGGAAAGTTCATTGACGTATAGTTTTATAGTTTTTAATTTGTCATTTCGACCAGCGGGAGAAATCGCA
>NZ_FNNS01000026.1:27952-48654 GCF_900106795.1 Aequorivita viscosa
AGTTGGTATCCTGTTTTTTAATGAGGTTGCTAGAATTCTAAATATCAGGTTGAGCGCAGTCGAAACCTCTCGTTTCCTCCCAGATTTTAATTTCTACCCTAAAACAATTCCAACTGTTGCGAAGGGGCTTCGGTTTCAACTTCCTTTTGGCCATGAAAAAGTTCCATCATGCCAAATTGTTTGTCCGTTATCTGCATAATACACACCTTGCCTTTTTTGGGAAGATTGTTTTTTGTTCGCCTGATGTGTACACTACTATTCTCTCTACTGGCACAAAAACGCATATAAATACTGAATTGAAACATAGCAAACCCATCATCCAACAAGTTTTTCCGAAAACGGGAAGCCACTTTGCGTTCTGTTTTTGTTTCGGTTGGTAAGTCAAAAAATACAAGTACCCACATACTGCGATATTGGTTTAATCTTGAAAAATTGCTTTGGTCAATCATTTACGAAGTATTTATCAAAAATTGCGGATATAGAATTTTGCGACTACCTCCTTTAAAGCAATCGTGTAAACTGTTGGTGGTTCTGCTTACCGCAGTCATCAACGGACTCCATTTATCGTCTATAAATACATCAAGTGCGGGAATGGTTAACAGCTGTGATTTTATAGCTGTAGTAAGCTCTTCAACATTTGCACCCGTCTCCAAAATCTCATACACTACCGCATCTACATAAATTCGGTAAGGCTCCATAATATCATCGGCTAAACAAAAGGCGTTATACTTATTTCGGTGAAAAATACCAACTGACGGCAACATACCACTACTTACCAGTGCTCGTGCCACCACAGCTCTTAGAATTGCATACCCATAATTCAATAAGTTGTTTGGCGCGATACCTTTCTGGTTGCGGGAAAACTCTGGCACTAAATCCGTGTAAATATTTTGAAAATAGTATGCTGCTGCAAAGGCTTCATGATTTTCGCTATCGCCACTTTTTACTTCGCTCGCCCAGCGCTTTAGTTTTAATTCGCTTTTACTTCGTCCTTTTAAATGCGCCGCTTGGTTTTCAATTTTGGCTTGTACAGTCTGCTGCCATAAGTTCTTTTTGAGTGGCAGACTGGCGTCCAGTTGGTAGCGAATGCGCTCGGTTTGCTCTGTATGTCCCACAAGTGGTTGTAAAAGTGAGCAGGGAAGGTGTTGCTTGTCGCAAGTAATCACGGCAGTTTTATTTTGAACCAACTTCATCAATAGTCCGTTGGTGATTGTAATCTGTGGATCCTCCAAAACAATATACCCTAAATCCTCTATGGGGATCGTCACTTCCGCCTTCTCTTCCGCAGGAAATTTTACCACCAATTGTTCGTTTCGGGTGCTTAAGTAGGCAGGATTACCAAAAAATAAAGTACGTTTGATCATTATGCTATGCTTTGGATATATTACCGAGTCTGTCTACCTGAAGCTTAAACATAAAAATCTTTTCGTCTGTAAACTCCACTTTGTTAAGTTGTGTAAATTCAACTTTATTATAAATTGGTTTGGCTGAATAAAATGGCACAACATACAGTCTAGTATTTGTAAAACTTACGACTTTATAAATCCTATTAACCTGTTCTTGATTTAAGTTATTAAAATCGATTGCATTTATGTTTGTGAGCTCTTCATCTGTTGGCACGTAAACTAAGTCATTAGGTGTGAGGGTAAATAAAAACTCACCCTTTTTGTTATTAGGCTGTATTGGTAAACGTTCACTTTTTGGTAAATGTGCCACTTGCTTTTGGTGAGCAATAACTTCATTTAGCGGTATGGTTTCGTAATTTCTTTTTTGCTTTTTACCATCCCAATACACAGCAAAAAAGAGGTTGGTGCCCTTTGCAGCTTCTACGTATTTCTTGTTCTTCGCTGAATTTTCATTTTCGGATATAGAAAACTTACTTCCTACTTCAAAAAACTTAATTTTACGTATGGGTTGGTGATTTTTACCATAATTTAAAGCGACAATATTTTTGTTTAAATCTTCGATTCCTTCATCGCTAAAGGCGATATCAAAATTAATTTTTCCTTTTTCGTCTACATATTTTTTTAGGTGGTTAGGTAAAATAACTTCCCTTATTTGCGGGTCGGTTATTTTCGCCAAATGCTTTTCGTTTTTAATATCTGCCAAAGAACCTCTTACCGCAGTTGCTATTTTGCCTTTAGGCGTTTCAATATTGTATTTGCCTGAGACCGTTTCTTTGTGCATTGCTTTGCGAATTGCCCAATTATCACCTTTAGTTTGTTTGCGAAGTTTCTTAACTGGTTTACCGCTTTTATCCAAGTTGAGTTTGCCATTTTCATCTTTATAAGACCAAAATTTATTGTTGGCTTTATTAATAACACGCAAGTTTTGCTTAAAACTAACGACTGTTTTCTCCAACTGATTTTTAGCCTCAGTTGTAAATCCTTGCCACGGCATTTGGAAGGCTTTTGTGTAATCTCCTTGTTCGTTTACGATAAGTAATTTATTACGCAAACTATAATTTTCTTTTTCAGCGTTTAAAGCACTTAGATAATGACCATGATTTCGCGTACAACACGCCACCACCAAGGCGTCTAAAACGTGATGGCGATGGTCTATACGTTTTTTGCTAAAGCCTTTTAGCAAGTCGTCAGGTACAGTAGGTATGGTATTGCCGTTGGTGTTGGTTGTTGTAAAATCATTGGTTTGTGTCAACTGATTTAAACGTTCAAACCGAGGTAAAATAAGTTCGTTCCATTTATCGTTTAAGCCCCAATCGTTTTTAAGTTTAGAGGATACAGAACCCGTTACAGGAATCAAGTTTTTTGAAGTGGCTTCTTGCTCGCCTTCATCGCGAACAATATTGCTCAATAAACCTTTTATCAATTTACTAATATAACGACTGTCGTTCAATTGTCTATTGATAAACCCTTCCGGGATATCTTCACTCAATAGATTTTTAAGCTTTTGGCGGTTGTTTTTGAAATATTGGGCAACGTGGGCTTCGTATTCCGCAAGACTTAATAATTTATGACCATTGATAACACTACCACTTTTGTCTTTTAAATATTCAAATGCTGTTTTGTTGTCTTTGTCTTCATTTACGGCACTTTCACAAATAATTTTATTACTCAATGAGTTGTCAAAATAGCGCGACTGCGGTATAATATGTTCTATTTGATATTCGTGTGTAAACAGTTTGGATAATGGAATAGGTTTACCTGTATATGGCGAAATATAGCCTTGCTCTAGCCACAAGCGATAACGCTGAATTTCCTTTTGCGTTGGACTATTGCTTCGTCTAATTTTAGCAATTTCATCTTCGCTAACTTTTGAATAATCTACTTTTGGGTTTTGATAAACACCTTCTTCATATATTTTTAATAAATCCTGTTGACTAGGCGAATAATCTCTAACATCTCCCTGAATAGAAGCATCATTCATTAATTCTTTTAAAACTTCTCTAATGCGATGGTTGGTATTTTCATTTTCGGTATTTCGTTTTGAAATTTGTTCTCGTTTTCCTGCTGGATTTTTCATTTCACGACCTAATTCAACGTGTATTTCATTGAAAAAATTAGGTTTGCTTTTACCGTGGTGTTTCCATATATCGCGTACAACCCGCAATGTTTCGGTAACCACTTGCTCTACTATAGGATTGCGAAGGGAATGTTGTTTAAAGTTTTTAAGATATGTATCTATATCTTCGGGTGATTTCCAGTTTTGGATATCGCCAACCTCCGAGTGCCTACCATAAACCAAATAAGTAGCTTGGTAGGTGTTTAGCCCCTTTAATGGGTTTTTATATTTAAACGGAATGAAACTTTTTATAAGTTGTTTTTTTACATCATCATCACTAACATCTACCAAAGCTTCTGCCAACTCCTTAGCGCTGTAACCTTCTTTTAAGTTAATCGCATTAACCCGTTCCATAATTTCAGAAACACGTTTTTTTACGATATCTGAAATATCATTTTCGTTCCAATATTTACCTCTACGCATTAAAGGCAATAATTTGTTTAATGCTTTTTTAGAGTAGCTGCCATATTCGCTTTTAAAAGGTGGGAATTTGATGAAATTATCTACAAATGATTCTTTATTTATATTGTGTTTTAAGGCGAACTTTTCTAAAGCAGATTTGTATTCGTTAATATCTGATACCGAATAAATAATATGCCACAATTGTTCAATTCTAGATACAAAAGGGCTGTTGTCTTTATTGCCTAGCTGTGTTTTTTTATCTAAAAACGTATTAATGTCGTCAATGCCTTCAACCTTTGTTAAGCGGGAAATAAATTGCGCTTTGGTTTCAGCAAAAGGATACTTTTTATCTTCAACATAATTCCATCGGTAATAATCTTTTTCAGTTTTATTGATTAGTTTCTTCTCTATAAAATATTTTATAAACTGACTCTGGTCTAGTTCTTTCTTATGTTGTAAAAAGTCGTATAAATCTACCCAGCTTTCTTCGTTAGGTAATAATTGCTTAGTAGCATCGGTAAGCTCGCCTTTATCTGTATCTACTTTATTATAGACTTTTAAATTTTGCAACCACTGCCAAGTTCTAAACTCTTGAAATAGAGGATGTGACTTCGGTATTGCTTTTACAGCTTGGTTAACTTTTTCTTTTTTTCCGGTCTCCTTATTGGTTTTTAAATAAATCTGATGCTCAAATTGACATCCAGAAATGTTTGATTTTTGACTTTTAAGCGGACGTTGATAAAAAATAATATCGTCCATCAACAAATAAAGAAAATCGCGGTTTTTTATGGCGTTTTGGTGAGCTTCATTTCTCGGGTATAATTCCTTAATGCAAGCTTCATATAAATTGGTAGTAAAAAGTTGAGGTTGAAGTTCAATTTGCTTGGTCAATATTTTTTCTAATTCTTCTTTGTAAAATTTACGTTCGATGGTTTTTACAAGTTTCCCTCTTATTTTCTGGGTAGGATTATCAATTAAAGCTTCATAAATAAATTCACCAACTGTTTTGTTAGAGCGCTCAATATCTTGTTCAGTTTTTGCTTTTATGGCAGCCCAATCTTTTTCAGAATCAACTGCTTTATAAGTTCTTTTTATATCTCCGTTTTTTAGTGTTTTTGTAGTTACTATAAATTCTTTTGTTCTATCTATCCAATCTTCGGTTTTGACCACTTGTTTATCATACTTCCAGCCATTTTCAAAAATCACATCAAACAATGGCTTTCCTTTTACGAATTCGCCAGAATCAATAACTTCTCTTACTTTAAGCTGAACAAATTGTTTGGTTTTATCGTCGTCAATTTCTTCTCCACGCAACTGATAATACCCTCGCTTTTGGTTAAAATTTAGAATAATCCAGGCCAACTCTTGTTTAGTCAATGGTTGTGAAAGAGCTTTTTTGCGTAAATAATAAAGTGTCCAATCATAAGGTATTTTCGTTTCCTTTCCATTGGACTTTATATAGAATAAATCGGGTTGTGAATTTTTAAACTCAACAAGCATTTCATGATATGAAGATTTAAAAATAAACTCGTACTTCCCATTCGCATTAGGTTTATAGTTGAGATTTATTTCTTTACCATCCTTAAATTGTCCCAAACGTTTTTTAAAATCGATGTGTTCAGCATAATGTTCAGGTAAAAAACCAAGTATATTCAATACGCGATGCAAACGTTCTCTACGTAAATTATCACGTTGGTATAAACGCCTAACACCACGATAACCAGTTCTTTCAGCTGTTTTCGAATGTGACTGCCCTGCATCAAATTTCCCTAAAATATCCGCACTCATTGGTATAATACGAACGCCCATATCGTTAATTTCACCTTCTTTTGTTCCGAAGTTGTGCTTTATTAAAGCCCACCCAATCGAGTTGGTACCCAAATCCAATCCTAAAACTCTTTTCATAATAATAATTGTAATGTTAACAAAAGCTAAACATATTAAATATTTTTAAGAATTCTTTACGGGAAACCACATTGTGTGTTAAAAACATTATGCTTATATTTGTTTTACAATTCTAAAGTAATTCACAATAAGGATTATTCCGTTGTGAAAACATTTAAGCCGCCTCACCTTCTAATGTGGGGCATTTTTTTTATGTTTCACGACCTCCAAAACATAATATATAAAGGCGTAGGCTTAAATATTTGATGGTATTGACTTCAAGCAATTATCTCTATGAGTAAAACATCAGCCAAAAATAGTAACCCATAGAGCTGCACCATTTAAAAAATAGTTGAACCTCCATTAATGTGCTTTTGCTTATTTTAGATTATCTATCTTTAAAGGAAATAACAGACTACCACAAATGCAATCAACAACCGAGATTATTGAACAGTCACTCAACTTGTATTACCATAGGTTTTTACAAATACTACCGCGTATTGCTTTGGCGGTTTTAGTTATTATTTTAGGGGTACTACTTGCTCAATTGCTTACAAATATTTACAAGCGCAGATTCCAACAAAAATCTGAAGACCCGTTAATGGCTAAGTTTTTGGCACAGGCCATTAAAATTATTTTGATAATTATGGCTATCATGGTCGCTTTACAGGTGGCTGGCTTGGATGGTATTGCCACGGGACTTTTAACAGCCGTTGGTGGAGGTGCAATTATTCTTGGTTTTGCCTTTCAAGATATTGGTAAGAATTTTTTAGCAGGAATAATTCTCGCCTTCAACAGACCGTTTAGCATCAACGATACCATAAAGATTGACGATATATTTGGAAAGGTTAAAGAGCTTAGTTTTCGATATTCACACATTAAAACTTTTGACGGTCGCGATATTTATATCCCAAATAGCGATGTTCTTACCAAGCCAGTTGAAAATTACACAGCAGATGGTTTCTTTAGAGTCGATTTTATAGTAGGGATCGGTTATGAAGACAATATTTCGGAAGCAAAAAAAGTAATTCAGGAAATCCTTGATAGGAATACTGAAATAGTTCGCGATATCGACCACGAAAATTTTGTTATTGAAGATGAATTGGCGGCGAGCACGGTGAATCTGAAAGTGTTTTTTTGGGTGGATACCAAAGATTACCGCAGGGCTTCAAGAGTCTTGCGAGGCCTCGTAATTAGGGAAGTGAAAGAGGTGTTGTTGGATAAAGGATTCAACCTGCCAGCAGATATTAAGGAAATTAAAATCTACGGCTCTGAAGATGCAATTCCGTTAAAATTTAAAAATGCCCCTGAGTTTCCCAAAACCAACGAAGAATGAACACTCAGATTTCTTTGGCTTTTAGGAAGATTTATACTGAAAAAGATCTAGCAATAAAAGTTATGGTATGGATTTAGGTTCTGGTGAATGATGAACCCAAATTACCCTGCCGATATTTCCTAATATTCTGGTCAATTCCTAGACGACGCTTCAGGATGATTAAGGGCAGTTGATTAAGGGCAGTTGATGCAGGGCATGCCCTGTATCAACTTAGACTATTATTTTTAATTTACCAGCTCATCTCCTCAAACGGGACAACCGTATTAAAACCCTTATTCTTAAAATACGCCATATCTTGAGCGGTTCCTGTAACTAATACAAAATCGCCTCCCCAAGCGCCAAGACTTTTAACAGCATTTGGATAATCGTGAAAAAGTTGTGACTTAATGGTGGGTATTTGAATGGTTTTGGAAATGATTTTCTCGTGTAGGTTTATCAGTTTTTCAAATTCGGTAAGTGAAGCGCATTGTACAAGCTGATTGCTAATAACAGATATTTTTTGAATTGTAGTGTTGGAAACTTCAGTATTTCGGTAATGTGAAATGCCTTGTTTACTGTCTTGCTTCTTGTTTAAATGTACAAAATGCAAGGAGTCTTTAAACTTCCACGAGAGTTTTGTTTGCTCGGTTTTTGGAGTGCTATCTTTAATTTGGTATAAAATTGGGGAGTTGTTTTGCGCGGCGGCAATGTCGTATCCGCTACCTCCAAAACTCTTATTGAGCAGTGTAAACCCGTCCACTTTTGCCCATTGCGCAATGTTATTAATTAGGGTAGAGGAGGTGCCAAGACCCCAGTTTCGAGGGAAGTCTAATGTAGTTTTAACTTTTAGCCCTCTGTTGGTTTTTAGAAAATCGGGATTCAAATTTCTAGCTTCACGAAGAATTTTCGATAAGGTAATTGCATATTTATTATCTGGGTTTGATGGTGTAAAGTCCTCTAAAGTGAAAGATTCTTCAAACCAAGCCAATCCTAGTTCATCGAGGCTTGTCCATTGCAGTTCATCCTGTTCCAAAACTTCAATATGAAGCGATTGTCCATATTTTGTAGGAATTGCAAGCGCAATCGCCCCATCAAGCACAACGTATTCGCCCGTGAGTAATAGTTTTCCGTTACTGTGGAAGGATTTGTTCATTTTGTATAGGCTATCTATTTACCACAGCGGCACAGAGGGCACAAGGAGTGGAGTCAAATATTATTTAAAAGAAAGTGCTCGCAATGCCACTATAATTTTTAAATTTCGTTAATCGTCTTCGCATCAATGTTTATAAAATCACGCCAATTCTTATTACTTTATTCTTACCCATCCACAATTAAAACGTGCATTTTTATTTTTCTCTAATCTCTAATCTCTAATCTCTAATCTCTAATCTCTAATCTCTAATTTTCTCCAAAAACCCCACCACCGCACTGAACGACACCGCATTTTCTTTAAAGTGTTCTATTGCCTTCTCTTTTTCAGCTTTTGTAGCATTTAATTGGTTTAAGATGTTCATTAAATGCATTTTCATATGCCCTTTTTGAATTCCAGTAGTTACTAATGATCGGATTGCAGCAAAGTTTTGAGCCAGTCCAGCAACGGCTATAATTTGCATCAGTTGTTTTGCATTTGGTTTTTGCAGAATTTCAAAAGCGAGTTTTGTCAAGGGGTGAAGTGACGTTAAACCGCCAACTGTGCCTATTGCTAAAGGCAGTTCAATCCAAAAAGTAAAAACATCGTTCTCTATTTTTGCGTGCGTAAGACTTCCGTAATAACTGTTTCTTGAAGCATAGGCGTGAACACCAGCTTCAACGGCGCGGAAATCATTACCAGTAGCTAATACCACAGCATCAACGCCGTTCATTATTCCTTTGTTGTGGGTTACGGCACGTCGCGTTTCCGTTTTTGCTATTTCAATGGCGCGTACAAATTTTTCTGCAAAATACCTTCCTTCGTGCTGTTTCGTGGTTAGCTCGTCTACCTTACAGCTCACTGTTGCACGAACCAAGCATTCGGGTACGTAGTTGGAGAGAATGCTCATTACAACCTCAGGATAGGTTGCCGCTTGTTTAAAGGGTTCGAAGTTTTTTGCTTCTTCCTCAAAAGTTTGGGCTATTTGCTCTAAACAGCTATTAATAAAATTGGCACCCATGGCATCCAGTGTTTCAAACGTGGCATGTATATAGAAATACCCGTCCAAAATATTTGATTTGTCAACTAATGAAAGCTCTAAAAGTCCGCCGCCACGCGCTTTCATATTTTTTTCAATCGACTGTATGCTAGTGCGAAGTTTGGGTTTTATTGCTTCAAAAAAATCTTCAATATCTTTTTCTTTTCCGAAGAAATTGAAATGTATCTGTCCGTTTTTTTCAGTGGAAACCACTTCGGCTTTAAAACCGCCACGTTCCATCCAGAATTTAGCAGCATTGCTAGCCGCCGCCACCACCGAACTTTCTTCAGTAACCATTGGCAGTACGCGCATTTCGCCATTTATTAGAAAATTGGGTGCTATACCAAAGGGTAGGTAATAATTGCTAAGTGTGTTTTCAATAAAGTCGTCGTGAAGTTGCTGTAATGAAGCATCTTCATTCCAGTAACTCTCTAGAATTTTAATGGAGTCTGGACTATTTTGCAGAAAGTTTGCCGCCAGCCATTCAATTTTTTCAGTTTTAGATTTTTTGGAAAATCCAGAAACAGCTCGATTCATGGAAGTATTTAAATATGAAATGCAAATATAGGATTTCGGGAGGGTTTCTTAGAAGTCATTTGTAAAAAGAAAAGGCAACTAAAACCCTAAATGGGTATTCAGTTGCCTTTTAAATGAGGGTTAAAGGAAGTCTCTATTTGAATTACTGTTTTTAAAACAGTAACCGAGCTCGAACTTCTCTTTACGCCTCGGGTTTCTGTGCGCCTTTTGTCGGGGAGGGACGCACAGTAAATTTCTTTCTGCGTGGTCTAAGCTTGCCGTAACTACTTATGCTTATTTTACCGCGCTTCGTTTTTTTATCTCCTTTTCCCATTATTTTTTATTTTGTTGCTTTTTAATTGTTTTCTCATCAATATCAAACTTATTTGTCTTCTGGCTGGTGTTACCAGTTGGATTAGTAGGATTTTTTTGTTCTACTTTTCGTTCAAATTTCTTTTCCATGATTTCCTCTTTTTAATAATTTGTATTACCAAAGTAGGTAAATGAATCTAGAAAATATATTAAATTCTTCCTAAATATTGGTTAAAGTGAGTTTACAGGCACTACGTAAAAGTAGAGCTAAAATTTTTATTGTCAGCTTTTTATCCAGTTTTTGATGATTTCTTTTCCGTTTGGGGTAAGCACACTTTCTGGATGAAACTGTACGCCACAAATATTAAAAACTTTGTGCCGAAGCGACATGATGTGACCTTCCTCATCTACCGAAGTAATATCTAAATCAGTTGGCAATGTATTTTTAGATACAATCCAACTATGGTATCTACCAATTGTTATTTGTTTTTGCAATCCATTAAAAAGAGGTTCATTTGGAGAAATTATTATAGCGTTCGTTGCAACACCGTGATAAACAGTGCTTAAATTTTCTATTTTTCCACCAAAGACTTCGGCAATGGCTTGATGACCTAAACATACTCCTAGAATAGGTTTAGTGGCTGCATATTCTTTAATTACTTGTTTCAATAATCCAGCGTCATCTGGAATTCCTGGGCCAGGGGAGAGTACAATTTTATCAAAATACTTTATGTCTTCTAATTCAAATTGATCGTTTCGCAATACTGTAACCTTACAATCTATTTCTTCTAAATAATGCACCAGATTGTACACAAAACTGTCATAATTATCAATGACCACTATTTTGATTTGTTTGGGATTGTTCTCTAGCATCCGTTTGCTTAGCTGATGGTTGTTGTTTTTCTAATTCTATTTAAAATGAAGCAGATTGTTTATGTGTTCAAATATACTTGGTATTTGTTATTCTTAAGTTCTTTTTTTAAAATTTGCCTATCGTGCAACATCTTTCGTTTATTTGAGCATTAGCGTCCGAGGAGAGAAACAAGTCCCGCCCGTACCGCCCGCCTTTACGTATTCATTCGCGCAGGAAAGGCCCGTTTGGGCGGCCCGCTGTTCTGCTAGTACCAAGCCTGCCAGTCGTCGAGT
Source organism: Aequorivita viscosa (assembly GCF_900106795.1). Classification (GTDB taxonomy): domain Bacteria; phylum Bacteroidota; class Bacteroidia; order Flavobacteriales; family Flavobacteriaceae; genus Aequorivita; species Aequorivita viscosa. The sequence continues at coordinate 39,218 of NZ_FNNS01000026.1, forward strand.
CGGGAGCCAAGACTTAAAAAGTAAATTATTGTAAAAGAAGATTTTTAGATTATAAATCAGATTGCATATTAATATTATGGATTTGTTTCTAAATAAGATGAAAAAGTAAGGCCATTAGTAAGCTAAATAACCTTAAGTCTTTATTGGTCTGGCTTTGATAAGACAATATGTTTTAATCAAACAACAGTGCTATGTAGTATAAGTAAGTTTAATAATAACTTTCTTGTGCACTGAGTATTTCACCTGTGCTCTATTCCGAGCAACATCGACGCGCTAGCGCTAAATGTAAACTTAGTTTAAATGCTTTAAGTATCGCAAAACTATATTGTTATAAGTACGCTTTTATCATTACTGGGTTTAAGATACTTGAAACTTCAGTATGATTTCCTATTTTTGCACCTAAAATCAACAATTTAGATGGAAAATATAACCCAAGAGAAATGGCGTGAATTATTGGAAAAAGATGACAATGCGGTTATTCTTGACGTGCGCACACAAGGAGAAGTTGCAGAAGGTATTATCCCAGGTGCAGTTGTAATGGATATTCAGAATACATCTGAATTCTATGCAAAAGCACAAAAACTGGATCCTTCAAAAAATTATTACGTTTATTGCCGGTCTGGAGGAAGAAGTGGTCAAGCGTGTATGCTATTCGATTCTCTAGGGATTAAAAATTCTTATAATTTGATTGGAGGGATGATGACTTGGAACGGAGAAATAAAAAAATAAAAATTATGTTTAAGAGAAGTTTATTTTCTGTAATTGCAATTTCGGTTTTACTATTCTTCACGGCTTGTAAAGATGTTAGTTCTGCTCAGGGAATTGAAGTTATTTCGCCCCAAGAAGTGAAAGAAGCTGTTTATGATAACGGAGAAAGACAATTGGTCGACGTACGAACCATAGAAGAGTTTAGAGAGGGTCACCTTAATAATGCCCAAAATATTTGTGTTACCGATGCCGATTTTGAAGAGAATATTTTAAAATTGGATAAGGATAAACCAATCTATTTATACTGTCGAAGTGGTAAAAGAAGTGCTCGTGCTGCCAAAATGTTAAAAGATTTAGGCTTTAAAGAAATTTACGACATGGAGGGTGGTTATCTTAATTGGGAGCGTCAGGATTTTGAAACTGTACAATAATTTTCCCAAAATCATTAACTATTTATTTGTTTCTAGGTTAAAGTATAGCTAAAAGCTTTATACTTTGTATCTTAACTTCGGTTCTCACACTATCTTTGCTTGTAATTTAATTTTATGAGTATGGAAGAAAGAGAGGATAAGATTAGGAAGGAGATCCAAAAACTAATTAAGGAGAGTTGTGCTTTTGATAAAGTGCCTAGCTTGGAATTTCAAAAGTTTCATCGTGCTTTACTAAGATTTTCTTTTGATGCCTTGAGTGTAGAGTTGAATTACGAGGATAAAATAATTTCAGTGCGAAATTCAAAACCTTCAAATTCAAAATCGTTAGAAATTGGCGATTTTGAAGGCGCGATCTTACAAAACGTAAATTATACTGATCTAGAAGAAACCCTTTCGGGTTGTGTATCGGTTGGAGCTTATAATGAATGCTTTTTTAGACATTTGTTAAATGATTTGGATAGGCTTCGAGACGATGAGGAAATAAAAATAGCTTAGTTTTTCTTGATGAACTATCCTTTTTAATTTAACTTATTTCCAGTTATCCACTAAATGACTACTATATTGTATGTATCACAATAATTGTGGTTATGAGAATTAGTGTTTAGACTAGTGAACCCAAAAGATGTCACCAGAAAAGTTATTGGGACTATTATCTTTTATTAAAATTTTGTAACTTCACATAATGGCTTGTTTTTACTGCTGATTTCTACACATTTAAAAAGTAGCCAACTTTTCCTAAAAACATGTACAACCTTTATAAAAAACATGTACAACTTTTATTCAAAAGTTGTACATGTTTTTCATGAATCTCCCTATTAATTTACTCAACTTATCAAGAAGTTGTACCAATTTAATAGGGATGTTTAAAATATTGTTCGGTTTATTATCAGATTATGTCCCTACGAGGCGTTTCCTCAATTGTTTTTTTACTTGCCGGGATTGTGTCCGTTTCGGTAGACGGTATGCCGTTAGTAATTAAATATAGGTAAGAAAGTTCTCTAAAAAAGAAGAGCGGCTCCTTTCGGAACCGCTCTTTTAAAATTACTGTCTTGTAAAGACTGTGTTGTTAGTCTAAAACAAGGTATTCTAATTCTTACTCTTTAATCAATCTGTAGGTGTTAGAATCCCCACCGTGTTTAAGAGTTACAAGGTAAACACCAGAAGCTACATTGTCGCCCATTGGTATAGTTACCGTGTTTGCACGACAATCAATTGTTTGTTCAAAGATGTTTCTTCCTGTCAGGTCGCTAATGCTAACTGCTAATTGCTCCCCGTTTAATTTTGGTGCATTGATGTAGAATGTATCTCCATTCAATGGGTTAGGGAATAGGCGTATACCTGCAAGTAGGCTGTTGTCATCAACACCTAAACGTTGCTCTGTTCTAATTGAGAAACGGTCGGTAGCAATGCTCAACGCATCGTTAGCGTCAACCCTAAAGCTGTACGTGTTTTCTCCAGCTTCTAACAACATACTTGTACCTGTGAAGTGATCATCTAGGTAAAGGAAGCTACCCTCCAAACCATCAACAGTCAATTTCAAAGTATAGTCATTTGCTTGATATCCTGCACTGTATAGCGGATATACCTCAGCTGATTCTGGCAGCGCTCTTCTTTCAATACTTAAGAAAGTTCCGTTAAGATCCCTTCCTAGGTTTTCGTAGAAGTTCATAGGCTTAACAGCGTCTGCAAGCGTTAGACGGTTATCGTTACCTTCTCCAAACAAGATTCTAAAGCTGTCATGTTCTGCACCGTGATTGTTGAAGTTTTCAGTTGTAAATAACTGAACAGTCAACATATCGTTCTCCATCATCGGGCTAGCATTGGTCGAAGTAAAGTTACCTGGCGCTTTATCGCTTTCGTTGAAAATGATAGTCGCAGGACCAGTTACCTGAACTTGAGCTGCCTGTCCTGGCTGCAAGTATTGGTTTGCAGTAGATCCGCTAGTTCCGCTTGGTAAGTCTACAGTAACATAAGATCCGTAGGTTCCTAAGCTTGGGTCATAAACATATAGGAAGTTGCTGTTCACGTTAGTTGAACTAGCAAACACACTGTTTACATCCACGGCACTCTGGTAAGGGTTACCAAACATCACAAAGTTACCTGCAGTTGCTGAAGCAAAATTCTGAGTGTTGGTTCCTGTTACCAATGCACCTGTAGCACGAAGCACAGTTTCGCTAGATACGTTGTCAGTAGGATCGGTTAAATCAATACTTCTATCGCCTCGAACAAATAATAAATAAGCATCACCGGCAGTAAGTGTATTTACATCAGTATTAGCAATTGCTTGGAACTGTTGTGTTGATACATCTACTGTAAACATAGACGCGTTACCTGTTGCTGTAGCATCGAAACCATTTTGACCAGTTGTGCTACCAGTAATGTGCGTTCCAAAGCCTGGGCTTGGGTTATCTGTACTGTTTGCAGCACCTTCTTGCCAGTTATCGTGGATAGAAGTTGTTGTAGTAACTGCACTACTTACCATTCTGTATGAACGTTTGTTTTGTGCATAACGCTGTACTGTTGCGTTACCTGTAATGGTTGAAGTACCGTTTACTGCGGCAAGCTCTCCGTTTCCAGTAGCTGTGCTTACGAATACAAGGTCACCATCAATAGTAAGGTCGCCATTAAAAGTCAACACGCTTTCTACATTTAAAGTAGCGCCACTCATAACAGTGATATTGTTAACTTCTATATCTGCAGTAAAGCTTGTTACACCATCCACTACCGTAATGTCATCAGTGGCAGTTGCATTGGTGTTTGGATCACTAGGTGACCAAGCGCCGTTATTGTATACAAAGCCTGGAACTGCATTGATGATTACTGTGTAATCTTCAAATTCACCATACGAGAAACCAGTTTCACAAGGATCAACATCCCCTGAGAGAGAAAGCCAATGACTCACTATTCGCATTCGTGTTTGTCCTGTAGCTGCATCAAACGGGATGGTAAAACTACCTACATGAGCAGTATTATAACCTGAACTCTGGTAGGCTACTTCTTCTATAGTATCAAATGCACCATCTTGGTTCCAGTCAACCCAGATTCTAAATCCAGCACTTCCTCCAACAATGCCAGAGGTAAAGTTAAGTTCATCACCAGCATTTGCTTCAAGAGTCATAGCTGTAAAATCCCCATATCCTCCAGTAGAAAATCCACTGCCAAGGTTGGAAATATTTTGAATTCCATCAGTGGTAGCAAAGTTATCGATGAAACGCGCTGAATTTGTTCCTTCAGGTATACAATAACATGCGGTTGCATCTGGATTTATACTTACCGAAATTATAGCAGAATCATCTGTATCTCCGTTGATACACTCTACGTGGTAACGATAGTCTGTTGCTGTGTCAATTCCAGAGTCGATATTGATTGTTGAAGACGCTACATCTAAATCAGTCCACGTACCTGCTCCTGCTGGAGATGATTGCCAAGTGCGAGTCAATCCGTCTGCAGGTTCTGAATTACCTGTAACAGACATGCTGAAAGGTGCCAATGCACATACTTCCATTGTTGTGCTGCCTACAACTGTTCCAGCAATTGCTTCCGTACAAGTTGCTAGTTGAACAATTTCGATGGTATAGTCCTCAAACTCTCCACTACCGGTGTGACCACAAGCATTAGCTGGACCCGTACTTGGTGTGTATGAAGACCCAATTCTCATTCTATAACTTCCAGCAGCTGCTGGCATAGTGATAGAACCTGAGTGGCTTCCGCTATAGCTGCTTGTTTGATAAACCAATTCTGTTGTTTCATCAAACATAAGGTCGTTGTTCCAATCTATCCAGATTTTCAAACCTGTTGTTCCAGATGCAATAGTAACACTATACGTAATGTCGCTTTCTGGTGTTACCATCACAGTTTGAGTACTAAAGTCGCTATAACCGCTTCCGTCTAAACCTGGACCTGAATCAAGGTTGCTAATGTCTTGTCCTAAATCACCTGTTATGGTAACGCTTCCAATATGACCCAAATCTGAAGTTGTAGTTGGAATACAATATCCTGTGTAAATACCTAAAGGTCCAACCCAGTCACTTGTTCCATCTGATTCGCAATCAGATTGTACGTATACATCATATTCAGTCTCAGCTGTTAAACCAGTTATTTGGTAATTAGTAACAGAAGTAATAGCTGTTGCTATTTCATTAACATCACCAGGAGTATATCCAGGAGTACCCCAAGAAATATTCCAGCTTGATTCAGTATTTCCAGCCGTCCAATCAATATCTACTGTCGTTTCGGTTACGCCTGTTGCAACAAGCGCTGTTGGCTCAAAACAAGATGGTACTTGCTCCCAGCTCACATCATCCCAATAATGGCTAGTGCCATTGGCTGCACTTTTAATACCCAATCTTGCTCCAGCAGGAACCGTGTTAGGAATGACCACTGTGTATTCCGAATTTGAAGCATAGCTAGTATTGGTAATAGTAACATCTTCAATTAATGTAAAACTATTGTAGTCACTTACATCAGTAACATATCCTACCGAAAGGGTACCAGTTCCTGAACCTACTCTTGCTTTAAGCTTCAACCAATGAGTTCCGGCATTAACATTAGAAAACAATGGTAATGCAACAATTACAGAGTTCGAAGTAGAAGAAGTATACTGATAAATATTTCGATTTCCTGAAGCAGGAGAAGTTGAAGATATGGACTGACTACCTGCAGAGGTAGCTGGCACCATTCTTTCCCAACAATCAGGAACAATATTTCCTGTAGCGTATGAATCGAAATTTTCAAACATTGCGGCTACTGCGCCACATGCTGTCTTAAAAGTAATAGGTCCTGCCCACGAACTTGTACTACCACCAATCCCAACACCACATTTGGCTCTCGCGTAAAACTGATAGGAAGTGTTTGCTGTGAGACCTGTCAAGGTCGCACCTGTAGCGTTTCCAGGAACCATAGTGCCCTCTGTACTTGGGTCAAAACCTGGAGTGCCATATTTAACATCATAAGCACTTGTAGATGCTTGGTCTGTCCAAGAAACATCTGCTGTTGTTGTAGTTACAGCATCAACCATTAAGTCCAATGGTGCAGGGCAGGTAGGAATTTCAAGGCTAATATTATCAATGGCTGCTGGAGGCTGTGCCCCGCCACTAGAATCATTTCTCCATTCAAATACAAGTCGCATTGTCTGTCCGGCAAAAGTACTTAAGTCAAGAGTAGTATTTTGGTATGTTGTCCAGCCACTTCCTAGGTTAAAATCAGATCCAACTTTAATCCTATCGGCTGCAGCTGTTATTTGTGAACCAGCAGTTGGCGAAAAAGATGTAGGAACCATCCAAACTCGTAAGTAGTCATATTTATAGGTTGTACCTTCACCTGTAGCCTGCCAATCGAAACTGAATTCCGCAGAAGTGGCATCGGAAGGGATTGAAATATCTCTATAAGCTTGGGTTACACTGCTAGCATTTGTCGTGTATGCATTGGTAGTGCCATTATCATTCGAAATGTAGATGGAGCTTCCAGGATTACCTGCCGCCGTTCCGTAAGCCCATTTGTTGGTTTGTGTTCCATTTACAAATGAGAACTGGTTAGTGGAAAAGTCATCTAAATAAGGAAGAACTGCAGGAATCTGAGTGGTCGTAAAAGAGACTGGTCCTACCCAATCACTTACATCGCCACCGCAATTAGCCTGAATATAGACATCATAGCGAGTGCTCGCTGTCAATCCAGTAATCTGATAAGTGGTTGTACCAACCGACGCAGTACCAAGGTCTCCATCACCCGGAGTGTACCCAGGCGTTCCCCAAGAAATATTCCAAGCAGTTTCTGTGTCTCCAGCTGTCCATGAAACATCTGCAGTTGTTGCGGCTATAGCATCAGCAGTCAAAGCTAATGGACTTAAACAAGAAGGAGGTGTGCCTACCTCTAATTGTAATGTGTTTACTGTTAAATACCATCCAGTTGCCGCAGGTGGGGCGTTGGGATCAGCATTTACAGGGTCGCTAGTATGAAGTAATGTACGGCCAACTTCTGAAGGATCATTAAAGGCTCCGAAGGCAGCTGTACAATTATAACCACTTACATTTTCATCTATTGCAATAACCAAATTGCTGGTGCCATCCCACATAAATCCGGGATTTAATGTGATTTCCATCCAATTTCCAGCAGCAGGTATATTAAGAGCTCCGGAGAATACTTGGGTTAATTCAGACCCTGCAACCCAATCGGTAGCGCTAGTAAATTCAGTCTTGGTTGTATTAGCCATATAAACGGTCCAGTTGTTCCAGTTGGCTGTAGAGGTAGGTGCTGTTTGATAATAAAACCGTATTTTGCTAATATAATTGCCTCCTCCGTCTGTGGCAACATCCAATTCATCAGCAAAATATAATTGCTGGGAGTAATTAAAATTGTTACAAGAGTTTATTGGCAAATTCGCAGCAAGTTCTAACTCGCCAATTTGACCAGGAGTAGGCCCCATAAACGTATAAGTAGTCCAACTACTAAAGCCATTTAAGCCACAATTGGAACGAACGTGAACGTAATTGTTTACGCTTTGATAAAGAGCAACTCCCGATACAGAAGTAGCTGAAGTACTTGTTCCAGAAGCAGGTGGAGTACTAGAAGTTGTAAGTGCATATTCATAACCATTAGAAGGTGCTGGTGAACTAGCGGTCCAACTAATAGTAGCTGCAGTTAGCGACGTTATAGTAGCCGCCACATTTGTTACTGCAAGACACGTCGGAATAGAAACATTCACCGTATAGTCTTCTGCCTGTCCATAGTCATAATCTCCACAAGGATCTTCTGGCTCATCCCCAGGCTCATAATAGTAATCCTTTATGACTCGCATACGGGTATTTCCGGCTAAAGCAGTAGGCGGCACGGCGATGACCCCTGTAAGTGATATATTATCAGTCCCAGTAGAACCAACAATATATCCTAATTGATACATCTCACCTGCATCGTCCAAGATACCATTTTGGTTCCAGTCAATAAACACAGTATAAAAATTTCCATAGGGACCATCAGCGTTACCTTTTAAGGTAATACTCGGAGAATCCCCTACCGAAATCTCAGCAGGAGTAAGACTGGTGAAATCCTCATATCCAGGTGAGCTTGTAGATGCACTTGAGGTATTGTTGATACCTGCAAAAACCACAGAGGTAATTGGCTCAACACCATAACCACCCATAGAGGGTGTACAATAACTTTGCGCCTGTCCTTGCCATGAGAGGGAAATCATAAATAGCGCTAAAAGAAAAAATACAGTTTTTTTCATAATTCATTCATTTTGGTTAATAATTTAAGAGTTAGTTACTGTAAAATAGGTGTGTGTTTGTTTAAAAATTTCTTTGGTTTTATGAACCTTACTAAAACCAGCCTCTTTTTAAACAAACACAATTGCTATTTTAACGCAATTTAAACAAATTTTATGGTCTAAATCAAATATTTTTTATTTATACGAAAAGAGAAATGTCAAAATTACCGCAAACTTCTGAATATAAGATAGTTGGGATTTTTCTTTGGTTTTTGAGACTATTTTATTTATTGAACTCGAAATGCCAATTTAGCAAGTGTAACGTTATTTTTATGAAATTATGTTAAAAATAAGAAGCGGCTCCATTAGGAACCGCTTTTGGATCTTTTAACTGTTTTGTTAAATATTGTTGATGTAAGTCTATAATTTTTATGACTAAACCATCATTTTTTTATCAATCTATAGGTGCTAGATTCACCTTTGTGGGTTAGCGTTACGAGATATACACCAACAGCAAGATTTGTGCTTATTTTTACAGATATCGTATTGGCGATAGATTCCAAATTTTGCGCATAAATATTCCTTCCTGTCAGGTCACTAATGCTAACAGATAATTGCTCCCCGTTTAGTTTTGGTGCATTGATGTAGAATGTATCTCCATTCAATGGGTTCGGGAACAATCTGATGCCAACCAATAAACTGTTGTCATCAACTCCTAAACGTTGCGCTGTTCTAATTGAGAAACGGTCGGTTGCAATGCTCAACGCATCGTTAGGGTCAACCCTAAAGCTGTACGAGTTTTCTCCAGCTTCTAACAACATACTTGTACCAGTGAAGTGATCATCTAAGTACAAGAAATTAGCTTCCAAACCTTCAACAATAACCTTCAAAGTGTAATCAGATTTAGTATAACCTATTGAGTACATTGGGTACACCTCAGCAGCTTGTGGCAACGCCCTTTGCTCGATGCTTAAGTAGGTTCCGTTTAGGTCCCTTCCTAGATTTTCGTAGAAGTTCATAGGCTTCACTGCATCGGCAGGGGTTAATCCGTTGTCATTTCCTTCAGCAAATATAATTCCGAAGCTATCGTGTACGGG